>SHVR01000045.1 GCA_009694185.1 Alphaproteobacteria bacterium
TGCGCTATGACCAGCGCGATTAGCTCTTCCCGGGACAGCTCGTTGGGGGGTTCGAGAACCATCCGATTCTTGAATCGAAATCCGACCCCGCCGTCCAGGGAAATCCGCTAAAAATGGCCGCCCAACCTGGGCTGTTACGGTATTATTTACTCAAAGTGTCTATCTGTTGCCTTCCAGGTGGGCGTCGTCAGTTGGCCTGGATTACCGGGGCCGCCAGTGTACCGGCCTTGACCCAGCGTACTGGCCTTGACGATGTGCCGCGAGCGATGGGCCGAGACTGGCCCTTGATTGGGAAGAAACAGGAACCAAGCCGATGGCGAAGACCGTTCTGATCGTTGAAGACAATGAGCTGAACATGAAGCTCTTCAACGACTTGCTGGAAGCGCATGGGTATAAAACCCTGAAGAGCCGGGATGGTGTCAAGGCCTTGGGCATGGCGCGGGAGCATCGTCCCGATTTGATCTTGATGGATATCCAGCTTCCCGAAGTGTCTGGCCTCGAGGTCACCAAGTGGCTCAAGGAGGACGATGGCTTGCGCCATATTCCGGTGATTGCCGTCACCGCCTTCGCCATGAAGGGTGACGAGGAGAAGATTCGCCAGGGTGGCTGCGAGGATTACATCGCCAAGCCGATCACGGGTGCAAGATTTCTGGAGACGATCCAGAAACATATTGGCTGACACCCGAGCGTCAAAGTCCGAGTAATGCAGTCATGACAGCCCGAATTCTCGTCGTCGACGACGTTGCCTTGAATGTTCGCCTCCTCGAGGCCAAACTTTCGGCGGAATATTACGAAGTGTTGACCGCCAATGACGGCCCGTCGGCGTTGCGGCTGATGGAGACGGAGGCGGTCGATATCGTCCTCCTCGACGTCATGATGCCCGGCATGTCGGGGTTCGAGGTCTGCCGACGGATCAAGGCCGATCCGCGCACGACCCATATTCCAGTGGTCATGGTGACCGCGCTCGACCAGCCGCAAGACCGAGTCGAGGGTCTCGATGCCGGGGCCGACGATTTCCTGACCAAACCGGTCGATGATGTGGCGCGGTTCGCGCGCGTCCGATCGCTGGTCCGCCTCAAGCGGATCATGGACGAGTGGCGACTGCGCCAGGAATCGGGCGCGCGGCTCGGCATGCCGGCACACACCTTGGCCGAGGAGGTGGGTGACGCCGCCCGTATCGTGGTCATCGAGAGCAATCCGAGATACGCACAGCGCATCGGCCAGTTTCTTGCCCAAGATCGCCATCAGCTTGAGTATCTTTCAGGCGAGCAAGACGTGTTGCGCCATCTCAATGCCGATCGGGGCGATTAGCTGGTTATCAATCTGACGCTCAAGGACATGGATCCTTTGCGCATTTGTTCGCTGGTTCGCTCGAACGAAGCGACGCGGCACCTGCCGATACTCATCGTGGCGCAGGCCGATCAACGACCGCAGCTTCTGCGGGGCCTGGAGATCGGCGCCAACGACTATCTGCTCGTACCGAGGGACGGCAACGAATTGCGCAGCCGCGTGCGCACCCAAATTAAGCGGAAGCGCTATCACGAGCGACTGAAGGAAGCACACGAAACAAGCGTGAATATGGCGCTGGTCGACGGCCTGACCGGCTTGCACAACAGGCGCTACATGACGGTGCATCTGGATCAGCTGATGGCCGATACCCGCTTGGCCGGCCAGCCCGTATCGCTGCTGATGGTCGACATCGACCATTTCAAGGCGGTCAACGACACCCATGGCCACCCGCGCGGCGACGAGGTGTTGCGCATTGTCGCCCAACGCCTGTCGCGGAGTTTGCGTAATTTCGACATGGTGGCGCGCTATGGCGGCGAGGAATTCGTCGTGGCCATGCCGGAGACGAGCGCCAGCGAATCCGCCAAAGTCGCTGAGCGTTTGCGCCTTGCTGTCGCCAACTCCCCGGTGATCTTCCATTCCGCGGGCCAGGACTGGTCGATCCCGGTGACCATCAGCATTGGCGCGGCCACGGTGGCGCGCGCCCAGGGTGCCGAGGTCGCATTGCTGGAGGCGGCCGACGCAGCCGTCTATGCGGCGAAAGCGGGCGGCCGCAACCGTGTTGCGATTGGTACTTGCACGGAAAGTCGGACGGCGGAACTCGCGCCCCTCGCCAACACCGGCTAGCTACTTGATCTTCTGTTCCTTGAACATGACGTGCTTGCGCGCGACCGGGTCGTATTTTTTCAGTTCCAGTTTTTCGGTCTTGGTACGCGGGTTTTTCTTGGCCACGTAGAAAAAACCCGAATCCGCGCTGCTCACCATCTTGATCAAAATCGTTCCGGGCTTAGCCATATCGCTGCCTCCTCGTGGCGCATTCAGGTCATTACTCGGCCGCTCGCCTGGGTGTCAAGTCTGGCGAGATGGTTTGCTGTCCGGTCGCCGAATGGGCGCGCGGCGCCCCCACGCTGGTAGAGGGGGGGGCCGCCGCGCCCGAGGACCTGGCCGCGCCGGTTCCTTCGGCGCGACGCTGGGCGGATAGGGCCGGGGCCCCCGGCCAGGGGCGCAGCGTCATGCCGTAAAGGTTCGAATCGCCAAGCAGACGGCGGGCGATTTCGACGTCGGCCTCCGGTTCCTCATTGCGCGCCGGGCAATTGAGACGCAGCGTGCGGGCAACCGCCTCGTCGATCGTGTCGTAGTCGTGCCAGGCTTCGAAGACGGCCGTCGCCACGCGGCCCGCATACAGGCGAGCGACCGGATCGCCGCTTTGCTCCGCCACGCTCGTGCAGACGTTCGGTACCACGCCGAGCTTGTCGAGCACATAGCCTGAGGGTGCGTGCATGCGCGACCAGGTGACGATCATCTCGCCGCCATTGGCCAAGCGCGCGACGTTTTGCACTGATCCCTTGCCATGGGACGTGGTCCCGACCAGCACGGCGCGACCCCAGTCCTGCAACGCCGCCGCCACGGCTTCCGAGGCCGATGCGGACCGGCCATTGATCAAGACGACCAGTGGCAAGCCACCCGACACGTCCCCCCGCGAGGCCGAAAACGTGCTGTTGCTGGCGGGGTGCCGTCCGAGCGTCGAAACGATGATCCCCTCGTTCAGGAAAACGTCCGCGACCGCGACCGCCTGGTCCAGCAGGCCACCAGCATTGCCGCGCAGGTCGAGGATGATGCCGCGTGGCCGATCGCGACGGTCGGCATTGAGCTGCTCCATGGCCTCGACCAATCGCTGCCCCGTATGACGGTTGAAAGCGCTGACGCGAACATGCGCGACGGTCCCGTCCCGGGTGACGTGAATGCTTTGTGGCGTGATGTGGCCGCGGGTGAGCGATACCTCGATCGTGGCCGCCGCGTTATGGCGCCGCAGCGCAATCGTCACTCGCGTGCCGCTCTGGCCACGCAGCTTGCTCACCACGTCCGGGATGGGATTGCCCACGACATCGGCACCGTCGATGGCGATAATCTCGTCGTTCGCCTGAATGCCGGCTCGCTCCGCCGGCGTTTCGGGTAATACCTTGCCGACCAGGATGCGGTTGTCCTCGGCACGCAAATTGATGCCGATGCCACCGAAGCCATCACGGGCGGCGCGCGCGTCTTCGGCCTGGCGCGCCGTCGTGTAGCGCGAATAGCCATCAAGCTGCTTGAGGACGCCGTCGAAAACCGTGCTGTAAATCGTCTCGATCGGCACGTCCCGCACCTGCGAAACCTTGGCCTTGGTCTCGCCAGCCACCATGGTTGTCAGGCGGGCCCAGGCCGCTGGGTCTTCGTTCGCCGGGGCCGGGAATTCGCCAATGGTCTGGCCCGCGTGTTGCAGCACGATCTTGTCGGCCGAACGCCGGACTCGAGTCTCGGGGGCGAGGGTTTCCAGTCGCTCGAGCCCGGCAAGAGTGAGGCTGCTGACGGCAACGGCGTCGACGTAACGCTCCTGGATGTGGCGATAGCCTTCGGTGAAGACGCGCTGGGCGCTGGCGTCGGGGAAGGCGCGGACGGATGCGGTGTCTTTGGCGGGTGTGAGTGCGGCGCAGGCCGCTAGAATCTGCGCCGCCAATAGAGCGACGCCCAGGCGCGCCAGGTCCCTGGACGGGCGCGGTACGGAAAACGGCTCGACACGGATGGTCATCGGATGGTGCACGGGCTTTCCCAACAGGCTCCCTGGCCGCCGGCGGACCGAGACGCCCGATGGACTATTGTTAATCCCAATATAGACCGATCTCCGGACCCAACAAAGGTCTCAGGAAGGCGTTGATGGATTATTACCGCCTCGGATGGCGCCGGCGGTTGGTTGGCCGTGGCCGAGGGTTCGCGGCAGTGGTCCCCTCGCCGATCATGGCCATGACCAGACTGCCGGTGATCGGATCGGCGGCCGTGAGCCGGACCTCGACCAGGTCGCCGAGACGGTAGCTGCCACCCGCCCGGCGCCCGACCAGGGCGTGTCGGCCTGGGTCGTGGTCGTAATAATCCCGCGGCAAACTGCCGATCGGAACCAAACCGTCGATCCCGAGGTCGTTCAACCGGATAAACAACCCGAAGCGGGTGACTCCGGCGATGCGGCCCGGGAAAGTCTCGCCCACCCGGTCGGCAAGGAATTGGCTCGCATAGCGGTCGAGGCTGTCGCGCGAGGCGGCATCGGCCCGGCGCTCGGTCGTCGATAGATGCTCGCCGGCCTGGGCTACCAGTTGGGCGCCATCGGCCGGTAGGCCGCCGTCGCCGAGCCCGAGGACCGAGATCAGGGCACGGTGCACCAGCAAGTCCGCGTAGCGCCGGATCGGCGACGTGAAATGCGCATAGCGCCCGAGCCCGAGCCCGAAATGGCCGATATTCTCGTGGCTGTACACGGCTTGCGCCTGGCTACGGAGCACCAGATCGTTGATCAGGAAGGCAAGCGGCCCGTCAGCGGCGCGCGCCAAGAGGGCGGTGAAATGCCCCGGCCGCTGCAATTGTCCGGCCGCGACGGCGAGCCCGAGTTCGCCGAGGAATTGGCGCAATGCCTCGACTTTTGCCGCGTCCGGCTTGTCGTGGATGCGATAGAGGCAAGGACCGCTCCGCGCTTCGAGGGTTTCGGCGGCGGCGACATTGGCCGCGATCATGAATTCCTCGATCAGCCGGTGGCTGTCATGGCGTTGGCGGGGCAGGACGGCCCGCACGCGGCCGTCCGGCGCCAAAATGACTTGGCGCTCTGGCAGGTCGATCTCGAGCGTACCGCGCAGCCGTCGGTCGGCCGCGAGCGAGCGATAGGCGCCATAAAGCGGCCGGATGACCGGATCGACGAGCGGCCCCGTCGGATCGTCCGGCCGGCCGTCGATGGCGTCTTGGACTTGGCCGTAGGTGAGCCGGGCGGCGGAGCGCATCAGGCCGCGCACGAAGCGGTGCCGGAGAATCCGGCCGTCCGCGTCGAGCCAGAGATGCACCGCGAGGCAGGCCCGGTCCTCCTTGGGCTTCAGCGAGCAGAGACCATTGGAAAGCGCCTCGGGCAGCATCGGCACCACCCGGTCCGGGAAATAGACCGAGTTGCCGCGCTCTCTGGCACCGCGATCGAGCGCGTCGCCCGGCCGCGCGTACCAGGCGACGTCGGCGATCGCGACCAACAGGTGCCAGCCATTGGCATTGCCTGGATCGTCGTCGGCTTCGGCCCAGACCGCGTCGTCGAAATCGCGGGCATCGGGGCCGTCGATGGTAACGAGCGGCACCGACCTGAGGTCCTCCCGCTGGCCGAGGGTGGCGGGCGCCGCCGCCGCCGCCATGGCCAACGCCTCGGGCGCGAAGCGGTGCGGAATGCCATAGCTGTGGATGGCGATCAGGCTGACGCTCGCCGGATCGTCGGCGGCGCCGATGCGCTCGACGATGCGTGCCTGGCGGAGGCCGAGCGCCCGGCCGGCGACCGGCTCCGCCAGCACCAGGTCACCCGGGCCGGACGGGTCGGGGCCGACGACGAGGAAATTATCCTTATGACGGCGGTCGGTCGGCCGGAGTCGCGCCCGGCCGGCGACGATCTCATGCACCGCCATGAAGCGGGCCGGCTGTTCCGCCAATATGCGGATCAGCCGTCCGGCATAGCTCGTGGCGTCGATGCGGCCGAGGCGGGCCAGTACGCGCATACCTGGCGCAAGCGCCGGTCGGCCGTCATTCGCCATATAGATGCGTGGCGGCTCGCCCTCGCCACGCCACACATGCGGCCGCGCGATAAGTTCGCCGTCGGTGTCGACCTCGATCAAGTCGACAATGGCGACTTCCGGCAGCGAGCCCGGGCGGCCGAAGCGGCGACCGCGACCGCGCTCCACATCACCCTCGGATTCGATATCGCGCAACAGTGCTTTGAGGTGCGCGCGGTCCGCGCCTTTGACGGCGAAGGCGCGGGCAATCTCGCGCTTGCCGACCGGGGTGGGGCTGGTGCGGATGAAGTCGAGGATGTCCTGGCGGGTGGGTGCCTTGGCGGGAACGCCCGTTACACGCTTAGGCAACGCTCGCCTTCTTGGCCGGTGTCGCACGCTTACGTGGCGCCGCCATGGCGGCCCTCGGCTTGGCTTTGGGTGGGGCTTTGGGTGCGGCCTTCGATTTGGCTTTCGCTTTGGCCTTCGCCCCCCGCTTGGCTACCGGGGCGGCGATGGTCTTCGACTTGGGGGCGGCTTTCTTGCGGGTCTTGGCGGCTCCAGGCGCGCGCGCGGCGCGCGCCTCGATGAGGGCCACGGCCTCCTCCAGGGTCAGACCATCGCCATCACGGCTCTTCGGCAGGGAGGCGATGGTCTTGGCGTGCCGGACATAGGGGCCGAAGCGGCCCTCATGCAGGGTGATCGCCCCGCCATCCGTCGGATGGTCGCCGAGGGTCTTCAGCGGTGCGGCACCCTGGCCGCGCCGGCCGGTCTTGGGTTCGGCCAGCAAGGCAACGGCTCGGTTGAGGCCGACGGTCAGCACGTCTTCGTCACGGCCGAGCGAGCGATAATCGCTCTCGTGGCGGACATAGGGACCGAACCGGCCGACGCCCGCCAGGATCGGCTTGCCGGTGTCGGGATGGCCGCCGATTTCGCGTGGCAGCGCCAAGAGCGCGAGCGCCGTCGCGATCGACAGGGTATCGGGCGCCATGCCCGGTAATAGCGAGGCGCGTTTCGGTTTTTCGCCCGCCTCGCCATCGCCAAGCTGCACATAGGGGCCGAAGCGGCCGACCTTGAGCGCCACCGGCTTGCCCGTGGCTGCGTCCTGGCCGAGCACCCGATCCACGGCGGCGGCGGCGCCATTGGCTTCATTCGCCACCGCGAGCGGCTTTGTGTGGCGGCATTCGGGATAGTTGGCGCAGCCGATGAAAGCGCCATGACGGCCGAGCTTCAGGCCGAGGCGGCCGCCGGCGCAGGCGGGACAGGCGCGTGGGTTGCGTCCCGAGCCATCGTCGGGGAAGAAATGCGGCCCCAGATCCTCGTCCAGCGCGTCGAGCACCTGGCGGATGGTGAGGTCCTTGGTGTCCGCCACCTTGGCGATGAAGGCGCGCCAGAACTCCGCCAGCACCTCGCGCCAGTTGGCGCGGCCATTGGCGATGTCGTCGAGGCGTGCTTCGAGGTCGGCGGTGAAGTTGTACTGGACGTAGCGCTCGAAGAAATTGGCGAGGAACGCGGTGACGACCCGGCCGCGGTCCTCGGGAATGAAGCGGCGCGCTTCGATGCGCGCGTAATTGCGGTCCTGAAGCACCTGGATGATCGAGGCATAGGTGGAGGGACGGCCGATCCCCAGTTCCTCCAAGCGTTTCACCAGGCTCGCCTCGGAAAATCTGGGCGGTGGCTCGGTGAAATGCTGGTCCGGTGTGACGGCAAGCCGCCGCATGGCCTCGCCGGTGTTGACGTCGGGGAGGACCTGCCCTTCGCCTTCCCCGTCCTCCGCCGGATCGTCGCGGCTTTCCTGATAGAGCTTGAGGAAGCCGTCGAAACGGATGACCGATCCGGTGGCTCTGAGCGTGCTGCCGCCGTCGCTGGCGGCAATGTCAACCGTCACCTGGTCGAGGCGGGCGCTTTCCATCTGACAGGCGACGGTGCGCTTCCAGATCAGCTCATAGAGGCCGCGCGCGCCCGATTCCAGATGGCGACCCAGGCTCTCGGACGTCCTTGCCGCGTCGGTCGGACGGATCGCCTCATGCGCCTCCTGGGCGTTGCGCGTGGTATTGCGGAAGCTCCTCGGCGCCGCCGGCAAATAGGCGTCGCCGAACGCCCGCCGGATCAGGCCGCGGGTGTTCTGGATGGCGTCCCGCGCCAGGTTCACGCTGTCCGTGCGCATATAAGTGATGAGGCCGACCGTCTCGCCGCCGATGTCGATGCCCTCATAGAGGCGCTGGGCGATGCGCATGGTTTGACTGGCGCCGAGGCCGAGCTTGCGCGAGGCCTCCTGTTGCAGGGTCGAGGTGGTGAAGGGCGGCGGCGGATGGCGCCGTGCCTCGCGTCGGTCCACATTGCCAACCGCATGCTCGCCCGCCTCGATGCGCCGCACCGCGTCCTGGGCAATGGCTTCGTTCGGTAAATCGAACTTTTCGAGCTTCTTGCCCGCTAGATGGGTCAGCCGCGCGGTCAGCTTCTGGCCGCGCGGGGATTCAAAGAGGGTCGCGACCGTCCAATATTCTTGTTTCTTGAAGCGTTCGATCTCGCTTTCGCGCTCGCAGACAAGGCGGAGCGCCACCGACTGCACGCGGCCCGCCGATCGCGCCCCCGGTAGCTTGCGCCAGAGAACCGGCGACAAGGTGAAGCCCACCAGATAGTCGAGGGCCCTGCGCGCCAGATAGGCGTCGACCATCTCGCGATTGAGCTCGCGCGGGTTGGCGACCGCGTCGAGCACGGCGCTCTTCGTCACCTCGTGGAAAATCACCCGCTGGACCCGCATGTCGCCGAGTGCCTTGCGCTCCTTGAGCACCTCGAGCACATGCCAGGAGATTGCCTCGCCCTCGCGGTCCGGGTCGGTCGCGAGGATCAACTGGTCGGCCCGCTTGGCCAGAGTGACGATTTCGCTGATCGCCTTCTTGGCCCGGTCGCCGATTTCCCACAGCATGGCGAAATCATTCTCGGGATCGACGGAGCCGTCCTTGGCGGTCAGATCGCGCACATGCCCGAAACTGGCGACCACCTTGTAGTCGGACCCCAGATACCGGTTGATGGTCTTGGCCTTGGCGGGTGATTCGACGACGACGAGTTTCACGGACGGGGTTGTTCTTTCCGGTTGCGATCAGCCCGCCAGACCGGCCCCCGTAAGGAGAGAGACGCGCTGGCCGGCGTGCCGCTCGAGGCGACCCTCAAGCTCCAGTTCCAGGAGCACCGAGGCCACGACGGCGGGTGACAATTGGCACCGCCGGACCAGTTCGTCAACCGCGACCGGGCTTGGACCCAACGCCTCGATGATCGTCGACCGGCTGCCGACCGGGTCGGCTGGGGATGTGTAAGATTTTGTTTCCTCGATAACTTTCCGGTCTTCCGGCGGCGGTGCCGCGGCCGTCCCGAAGGCCCTGTAGCCGGCCAGGAAGTGGGCGGGCAATTCGGCCAGGACATCGCCCGCGGTCTCGGTCAGGGTGGCGCCCTGGCGAATCAGGTCGTTGCTGCCATGGCAACGCGGATCGAGCGGCGAGCCCGGCACGGCGAAGACCTCGCGGCCTTCCTCGAGCGCCAGGCGGGCGGTGATCAACGAGCCGGAATGCTTCGCGGCCTCGATCACCATGACGCCGAGGGAAAGCCCGGCGATCAGCCGGTTGCGGCGGGGAAATTGCTGCGCCTTGAGCTCGGTGCCGGGTGCGAGTTCGGCGATGACCGCGCCCTGGGCAATGATGGCCTCATAGAGCGGGGTGTTCTCCACCGGGTAGACCCGCTCGACCTCGGCCGGCAGGACGGCGATGGTGCCGGTCTTGAGCGCGCCCCGATGGGCACTGGTGTCGATGCCGCGCGCCAGGCCCGAGGCGATGGCGAGACCGGCTTGGCCCAAGTCCTGGGCGATCGTCTCCGCCATCCGGCGACCGGCCGCCGAGGCATTGCGGGCGCCGACGATGGCCACGGCCGCCTTTTGCAGCAACGCGATGTCGCCGCGCACGCTCAAACGGGCGGCGGGTTGGCGATGCCGGCAAGCGGGGTTGGATAGTCGGCCTCGCCCCAATGGATCAGCCGGGCACCGAGCTTGGCATGGGTTTCGAGTTCGCGTTCGGCGTCCGCCCGGCTCGCCACGCGGAGCGCTCGGCGCTTCGCCAAGCCGGGCAACGCGGCGATCGCCCGGGTCGCCGAACCGAACCGCTCCAGCAACCCCCGGAAGGTGATGGGTCCCACCGTGTCGCTCCGGGCGAGCTGCAAGCGCGCGAGGCGCTCCTCATCGGTAAGGGAGAGTTTTTTGACGGAAGATACAATCATGGTTGAATTATGCCGTCTTGGTACTTCCCGTCAACGGCCGCGCGCCGAAAGGCGGGCGCCACTTCGGTCATGAACAGCGAAAGGCTCCGCCGCGCCACGTCGCTGGCCATGGGGCCGAGGCGAAAAGCCAGGATCAGGCCGCCGATGCCGGTCTCGTCGATCTGGGCGATTTGCTCGATCACACTGGCGGGCGAACCGCAAATGAGGCTGTGCTCGGCTAGGACGCGGGCGGGCGGCGCCGTGCCACGCTTTTCCAAAGTCAGCCCCTGCTCGGCCAGCACGCGCTGGCGCATGGCCGCGCGATGGGTGGACATGGCCTCGAAGGCGGGGACACCGACGCGGCGCGCTTCCGCGTCACTCTCGGCCACCACGATATTGCGCCAGCCCCAGGACGCGGCGAGGTTGCGGCGGATCGCGGCCTCGTCATGGCCGGCCTCGCGCATGGCCGCGCGATAGCGGCCGACACGCTCTGCCGTGATGGCATTGGACTGGACGTTCATCAGGAACGGCCGGCCGGCATGGCCCATTTCGACGATCGACGCCTCGCCCGAACACGCCCGGATCATCTGGGGATGCGGCTTTGTATAGGGGCGCGGCCTGAGGAGCGGCAGGCGGAGCTGCCAGAACTTGCCGCGATGCTCGTAATTCTCCGTGGTCCAGGCCTTGACGATGATTTCCTCGGCCTCGATCAGGCGCGCTTGCGCCTCGGCCGGGTCGATGCCGTAGCCCAGATATTCGTAGATGTTGTAGGCGGTGCCCCGGCCGAGCCCGACGATCAGCCGGCCATGGCTCAGATTGTCGACGAGCGCCATCTGCTCGGCGAGACGGATGGGGTGATGCAGCGACATCTGGGCCACGGCAAAGCCGATCTTGATCCGCCGCGTGCTGGCGGCGATGGCGGCGGCGAAGGTGACCGGGTCGACATAGGCGCAATTGCCATCGAAATGATGCTCGGCGAGCCAGACCACGTCCATGCCAAGCGCGTCCGACAGTTGGGCCTCGGCCAGCGCTTCGTCGATGACCCGGCCGTCCTCGTCGGGCACCCGGCTCTCGGGGAAGAGGAAGTTGCTGAAACGCATGGCCCCGAACTCCTAGCCCGTTGCTCGCCAGCCGATCTTCGGTTCCCGGCCGGCGAGCAGGCGCCTGACGTTACCGGCATGGCGGAGCAGCACGAGGACGGCAATGAACGCCGTCAGCTCCGTGCGTTGCCAGTCGGCGAGCCACCAAGCATAGGCCGGCGCCAGCGCCACGGCCACGATCGCCGCGAGCGAGGAATAACGGAACAACAATGCGACGACGAGCCAGGTGGCAAGCGCCAGGAGGGCGACCGGCCAGGCCAGGGCGAGCATCGCACCGAACGCCGTCGCCACCCCCTTGCCGCCTTTGAAGCGCAGCCACACCGGGGCGATATGGCCAAGCACGGCACCGGCCGCGGCCAGCACGCCCATGTCGGGGCCGAATGTTTGCGCGAGCAGGACCGCGGCGGCACCCTTGCCGCTGTCGAGCAGCAAAGTAAGCGCCGCGAGTGCCTTGTTGCCGGTGCGCAAGACATTGGTGGCGCCGATACTGCCGGAGCCGAGCTGGCGTATGTCGCCAAGGCCGGCAAGCCGAGTCAGCACCAGGCCGAACGGGATCGAGCCCATGAGGTAGGCGAACAAGAAGGCCGCTCCGAGCGGCCAGGTATAGGCGAGTTCGCCGAGCGGGCTGGGCATCGTACCGGCTATTTTCGGCCGTCGAAGAGAGGCCGGCCATCCACCAGCGTGGCGACGATGCCGCCCTGAACCGGCCTGGTATCGAAGGGCGTGTTCTTGGACTTACCGTGGAAGAGGGCGGCATCGATCCGCCAGGGCCGGTCGAGATCGAAGAGGACGAGGTCGGCGGGCCCGCCCTTGGCGAGCCGGCCGGCCGGCAGTCCGAGAAGGCTGGCGGGTCCGACGGTCAACCGCCGGAGCAGGTCGGCGAGCGGCACCTCGCCCTTGTGATGGAGTTCCAGGGTGAGGGCCAGGAGGGTCTCCAGCCCGACAACGCCCGTCTCCGCCTGGGAGAAGGGCAGGCGCTTCGATTCCTGGTCGTGCGGGGCATGGTCGCTGGCGATGGCGTCGATGGTGCCGTCGGCGATGCCGGCGACGACCGCCCGGCGATCGTCTTCCGAGCGGAGCGGCGGCGAGAGCTTGGCGAAGGTGCGGTATTCGCCGACCGCCAGCTCGTTCAGGGCGAAATAGGGCGGTGCCGTGTCGCAGGTGACCGGCAGACCGCGCGCCTTGGCGCGGCGGACGATCTCGATGCCGGCGGCGGTGGAGAGATGGGCCGCGTGGTAACGCGCCCCGGTCAGCTCGACGAGGCGCATGTCGCGTTCCAGCATGATGGCCTCGGCCGCCACCGGAATGCCCGCTAGGCCGAGGCGGGTCGCGAGCTCGCCCTCGTTCATGTCGCCATCCCGGGCGAGGCTCGGTTCCTCGGGATGCTGGATGACCAGGAGCCCGAAACCCCGCGCATAGCTCAAGGCGCGGCGCATCACCATGGCGTCGGCGACGGCGCGCGTCGCGTCGGTGAAGGCGAGCGCCCCGGCCTCGGCGAGGAGTCCCATCTCGGTCAACTGCTTGCCGGCGAGGCCGCGCGTGAGGGCCGCATGGGCGAAAATCTTGACACCTTTGACTTCGCGGGCACGCCTGGCAACGAACTCCACGACCGCCACATCGTCGATCGGCGGGTGGGTGTCGGGAAGGCAGACCATGGTGGTCACACCACCCGCCGCCGCCGCCGCACTCGCTGTCTGGATGGTCTCCTTATGCTCCTCGCCCGGCTCGCGCAGATGCACCCGCATATCGACAAGGCCGGGTGCCAGGCAAAGCCCGTCGGCATCGATCCGGGCGATGCCCTCGGGCACGCCATCGGCGAACAGGCGGGGGCCGAGATCGGCGATCCGGCCGCCTTCCACCAGGAGCGTGCCCCGCGCATCGAGGCCGCTGGCCGGGTCGATCAGCCGCGCCCCGACATAGGCGGTCCGAGGTCCGCCATTCGCCGCCATCAGACGGCCTCCGAGGGCTCGTTGCCCGTCAGGTCGCGCGTGAGAAGGTCGAGGCAGGCCATGCGCACCGCGACGCCCATCTCCACCTGTTCGTGGATCAGGCTCCGAAAGATGTCGTCCGCCACCAGGCTGTCGATTTCGACGCCGCGGTTCATGGGCCCCGGATGCATGATGAGGGCGTGCGGCTTGGCCGACGCGAGCTTGTCGTGGTCGAGGCCGAAGAAATGAAAATATTCCCGGATGGAAGGCACGAAACTCCCCTGCATGCGCTCGGTCTGAAGGCGCAGCATCATCACGATGTCGCAGCCCTGAAGGCCCGCCCGCATGTCGTGGAAGACTTCGACGCCCATGCGCTCGATATCGCACGCCAACAAGGTGGGCGGCGCCACCACCCGCACCCGGGCACCCATGATGTTCAGGAGATGGATGTTGGAGCGTGCGACGCGGCTGTGCAGGATGTCGCCGCAGATGGCGACCATCAGGCCCTCCAGCCGGCCGAGCCGCCGGCGGATGGTGAGCGCGTCGAGGAGTGCTTGGGTCGGGTGCTCGTGCTTGCCGTCGCCGCCATTGATGACGGCGCAGGTCACCTTCTGGGCGAGCAGGTGGACGGCGCCGCTGTCGGGATGGCGAACCACCAGCACATCGGGGTGCATGGCGTTGAGCGTCATCGCCGTATCCAAGAGCGTTTCGCCCTTCTTCACGGCGCTGACCTCGGGCGAGATGTTGATCACGTCGGCGCCGAGCCGCTTGCCCGCCAGCTCGAACGAGGTGCGGGTGCGGGTCGAGCTTTCGAAGAACACATTGATCAGCGTGCGGCCGCGCAGCACCTGGCCCTTCTTGTCGCGGCGCCGGTTGTGTTCGACATAGCTTTCCGAGAGATCGAGGAGGGCGGTGATCTCGCCGGCCGCCAGCCCCTCGATGCCAAGCAGGTGGCGGTGGCCGAACGATGTGGGTGAATGGGGGGCGGTCATGGCGCCCGCACTATACCGGGCGCGGTGGATCGCGCGCCAGAACGCGGGCGAACCGCTTGGGGATAAGCGGCGCTAGCGAAGACGCCGGTTTGACAAATACTCGCCAATCGCACAGGATAATGTTTACTTGTAAGTTAGGGACTTGTACGGATGTTGGTAAGCAAAGAACTGAAGCGGGAGGAGTTTGATCTTTCCACGCCAGAGAAGTTCCATCGATTCGCGTTGAGCGTGGCGGAAGCCGGGGAGCGCGCTGTCGCCAAGGCCATCGCCCATCATAAATCGCTCGGCAATCCCATCTATTACTGCGACCCGAGCGATTCCGATGGCATGATCAAAGAGCTTGCCGACGGTCGCCGCTTCCACAT
Organism: Alphaproteobacteria bacterium; assembly: GCA_009694185.1. Lineage (GTDB taxonomy): Bacteria > Pseudomonadota > Alphaproteobacteria > SHVR01 > SHVR01 > SHVR01. Next base: position 14,669 of record SHVR01000045.1, read on the forward strand.
CCGCGTGGCCGACGACGGTGCCGAAACCATCCTCGGCGCCATCCCCTGACCGACAATCGTCCAATCTGGCTTTGGCTAATCGCCGGTCCGAACGGTGCCGGCAAGTCGACCCTTGCCGACGAGCGGTTCTCCCACATCGAGAACATCAATGCCGACGCGGAAGCGCGGCGGCTCTCGCCCGATAATCCGGCCAGCGCGGCGCTCTCGGCGGGCAAGAACACGCTGGCGTGAATCCGCCAAGTGCTGGACCGGGGCCGCAGCTTCACCGTGGAAACCACGCTCGCCGGCCAGACGCATTTCCGCCTCCTGCACGAGGCCAAGGCGCGCGGCTGGCAGGTCGGCATCGCCTATGTCGGCATCGACAATCCCCAGACCGCCTTCAAGCGGGTGGAGGAACGCTACCGGGCCGGCGGCCACAATGTCCCACTGGCCGATGTGCGGCGCCGCTACCAGCGCAGCCTGGCCAACCTGCCCAAGGCGCTAGCACTGGCGGATGCCGCCATGCTCTTCGACAACACCTCCCGCCGGATGCGGCGGGTTTTGGAGTTGCGCTCAGGGGAGGTGTTGTACGCGTCTTGCTTGCGCCCCCGCTGGCTGCAACGGGCGCTCGAGCGGGCGTCTTGATCCCATCGCCCCTTGGCGAACGCGCTCCGCAAGGCGCGGGAGGTCTTTTATCCACCGGTGCGAAGGTCCTGTGCTTTCTGCGCGGCTATCAGCGCCGTCCGATGCGGCTCAGGAATTTCGCAGATATGCGTCTCGATGCCGAAGGCATTCCATGCTTGGTTTGCCCATGCCTTGGGGCCGAAGCTTCGGCGCGCGATCGGGTCAAGGAATACCAGGAGCTTCCGCACACGTTTACCCTGCCACTCAGCGGCCCGGGATTTTTCGATCAACAGCATCTTCAAAGTGTCCTTCAGGACCTGGTTCTTGGTCGCTGTCTTCATGGCCGTCACCACCCGCGCATTCACCTCCAGCAACACAACCTCTTCTGGCGATTCGGCGAAAGCGTCCACAATGACGAAAGCCGGCCCTATCGGAAAGCGCTTCTGGGTCTCGACATTGGCAAGACCGAGCTCGGCGGCAATGAGGCGCAGCGCCACCGGCTCCGCTTCACTCTGGGGGCCGGAACCGCTTTTCGCGCGTGGTGTCACAACGGTGTCACGCGGTATAGGCCTGCTCCTGAAGTTCCACGACGGGCAGCCGCTAGCTTTCTATCTCGCCAAAGTGGCGACAAATTCTACTTGGGTTACCCATGGACGCCAACGAATTGATGCGCGCGCGAATTTAGGGTTACCGCCCTCCGGCTGCCGGCACTGCGTTCGGCCGCCAGTTGCGCGCCTGCCCCGCGCCGATCTTGATCGGCTTGGGCGTCGCCAGCGTGCGCCGGAAGTTGCCGAGATTGTAGGCGAGCGCATGAAGCTGAAGCCGCGCGGCATTGAACGGCTACATGGCCGCCACGGTCGCCAGTTAGGGCTCGACATAGCTTTCCGAGTGATTGAGCACGGCGGTGATTTCGCCGACACTTGTGCTACAATGTAGCTCAAGGGAGAATTTGCAATGGCTGATAACTCAATTGTCCGTGCCCGCATTGACGAGCGCATCAAGGCCGAGGCGGCGGCCGTTCTCGACGCTATGGGCCTCACCGTGTCGGATGCCTTCCGCATGATGATGGTGCGCATCGCCAGGGAGAAGGCCCTGCCGTTCGCGCCGCTGGTGCCCAATGCCGAGACCATCAAGGCGATGAAGGAGGCGCGTCGTGGCGGGCTGAAGCGATATCGCGGCGTCAAAGACCTGATGACGTCGCTCAATGAGGACGATTGAGCCGACCGGACGCTTTCGCCGCGACTTCAAACGCGAGATGAAAGGGGCACGCGGCAAGACGCTCGATCGCTTGCTGTCTACAGTCATTGAAATGCTGGCCGGTGACACGCATTTACCGCCCCGCTACCGGGACCATCCGTTGACCGGCGATTGGGACGATCATCGGGACTGCCACATTCGGCCCGATCTCGTGCTCATTTACCGCAAGCCTGACGCCGACACCCTACAACTGGTCCGCCTCGGCTCGCACAGCGAGCTTGGCTTTTAGGCCATCACCCCTTGGCGAGCGCGCTCCGAAGCGCGCTGGTCACCCGGCCGGCCTCGGCCAGGATGAAGCCCATATCGGTCTGGGTGGTGACGAAGCGCGCTCCCCGGCGGATGAAGGCCACCTGGCGCTCCAGATTGCGGTCGCCACCGATGCCGGCGAACTTGCCATGGGCGTTGGCCACGTCGATCACCCGCTCGATCGCCGCCACGATTTCGGGCTCGCCGAACTGGCCGGGCTTGCCCATGTCCACCAGCAGGTCGTTGGCGCCGACATGCAGCACATCGACGCCCTCGACGGCGGCGATCGCCTCGGCATTGGCGAGGCCCTGGCGGGTCTCGATCATGCACACCACCAACGTCACCTCATTGAGGGCCGGCACCATCTCGGCCACGGGGAGCGGCCGATAGTCGAAATGCGGATAGCCGCCCGCGACCGACCGTCGGCCGATGGGCGGGAATTTGGCCGCCGCCACGCCGCGCTTGGCGTCCTCGGCCGTGTTCACGTCGGGAAAGACGATGCCGGTGACACCCGCGTCGAGCAGGAGGGCGGTGTCCGGGTCGTTGACGCTCCGCACGCGCGCGAGCGGCGCCACGCCGAGGGCAAGCGCGGCTTGCGCCATATGTCCGACGGTCTCCAGCGAAAACAGCGAGTGCTGCAAGTCGATGAAGACGAAGTCATGGCCCGTCGTCTTGGCGACGCGCACGATGTCGGCCGAGCGCGCCAGGCGAATGTTCATGCCGAGCGCGGCCTCGCCCGCGCGCATGCGCGCCTTGACCGGGTTGACCAAGGCGAGGGGGCTCCTCGCTGTCATGGCGGTTACTCGATCGGCACGAAGATCGAATGCCGCATCTTGCCGCCGACCGACTTGGAGAGATGGCCCTTGCCGGTGATGTCCTCCACCAGGATCACTTCGCCGGCGCCGATGATGCGGGCCTCGCCGTCGCTCGCCGTGATCTGCACGCCGCCATCGAGGTTGATGATGTATTGGCGCCGGGGTGCGGGATGCCAGTCGAGATCATAGTCGCCCGAGGTTTCGCGAAAGATGACGCCGGTTGCCGGCAGGCGGCTGGAGAGCTTGCTGCCGCTCCGCTCCTCGACCCAATCCACCTCGATATCCCGAAAGTGGGATTCGCCCTTGTCGTCGACATAGAGATTATGGATACGCATGGCTCTCTCCTCCTCAGCTCGTTTCATTATGCCGCCGCGCCGCCGAAGGGTCCGGCGCGGCCACGTCCTCGAGCGCGGCGGACCCTTCGGCGCCGCGCCGCGCCGCGTCCAGGCCGGCGAGGCGCCCGAACACCAGTCCTTTCAGGACCGACGTCGCACCCGTATAGGTTCCCCAATAGACGCCGATGATCTCGCCGGCGGCATAGAGGCCGGGGATCGCCTCGCCGTCGGAATTGAGCACCCGGGCGCGATTGTCCACCTTCAGGCCACCAAAGGTAAAGACATTGGCGGCGATGATCGGGTAGGCGTGAAAGGGCGGTTGGTCGAGGGCCAAGGCCCAGTTGGATTTGGGCGGATCGAGGCCTTGTGTCGCAGAGCCGTCGAGGTCGAGCGGCCGGAAGTCGCATTGCCGGCAGGCCCGGTTGTAGCCGGCAACAGTCTGGACCAGGGCATCGGCCGAGAGCCCGAGGGCACCGGCGAGTTCGGCAATGGTCCCGGCCACGATCGGCGGCTGGTCGGTGCGGATGGCGAGGCGATAATTCGGGATCGTCGCGTGTCTTGCATCGAGCACCACAAAAGCGAGCCCGTCCCGCTGTTCGAAGATGCGCCGGGTCACTTGTTCATAAGTGGCATCGACCGTGCCCGGCGCCTCGTCGGTGAAGCGCTGGCCCGCCTTGTTCACCAGAATGCCATAGGGGAAAATGAACACCGAGGGTTCCGAGCCGCCGGCGCGCGGGTCGATGGGCTCGGCGTGAAAGCTCGCGAAATCGCCCGCCGTTGCCGCTCCCAGGTCGAGGGCCATCTGGATGCCTTCGCCGCGGTTGAAATAGCCACCCCGGCAGATGGGCCGAAGCCTGGCGGCACCGGTGCCCATATAGCGCGCGACCATTTCGGCATTGCCCTGGAAGCCGCCCGAGGCGAGCGCCACCGCGCCTGAATAGAGGTGCGGGCGGTTGCCACGCCCGCGTGCCTTGAGGCCGATCACCGCGCCCGCCTCGTTCGTCACCAGTGCTTGGGCGGTTGTCTCATAGTGGATGCCGACGCCAAGCGCCTCGGCCCGCGCCGCCAGCGCCTCGACCAACGCGAGGCCGCCGCCCACCGGCAAGAGACGCGGCTGCGACTTGGTGAGGAACTGGGTCGGCAGGAAGTCGAAGCGCACACCAAGGCCCTTGAGCCACGCGATGGTGGGTCCGCAACTCGCCGCAAAAGTCTCGATGAAGTCGGGATCGGCGAGGCTGAGTGCCCGCGCCGCCGCGACCCGCGTCTCCGGCGCCCGGCCCGCTTCCTCGATCAGTTCGGGGTCGACATAGCCGCTGCAATTCTCCGCGATATGCGCCTCGAAATCGTCGGTGACTTCACGCTCGCTCTTCATGCGGAGATAGGCTTCCGTATAGCGGCTTTGGCCGCCGCGCTCGGCGTCGGGCGCGCGTTCGAGGACCGCCACCCGGGCGCCCGCTTCGGCGGCCGCGACGGCGGCCGAGAGGCCGGCGACGCCACAGCCCGCCACGACGAGGTCGAACTCTCCTCCTTCCATGGGCGCGTTCCCCTGATGCTTCGCCCCAGCTTATCATGCCCTCTGGCGGCAGCCGATCCGGCTTCGTCGTAAGGGAGGAGGGGGGATCCCATGCGTATCTGGCATCAGAGCTTCACCGTGCTCGAGGACCTGCCGGCCTATGGCGAGCGGATGGCGAGCCACATCAAGCGGGTCGTCGGGCCGGATACGGAGGTGGTGCTGCACGGCCAGAAGCCCGGCACCTATCCCGCCACATATCCGGGCGACGACATCGCCTATTCGGCGCTCTATTTGATGCATGGCAATCAGTGGATCGCTCAGGCGCTCGCGGCCGAGCGCGGCGGGTTCGATGCCTATGCCATGTGCACGCTCCCCAACCCGCTGATCGGCGAAATCCGGACGCTCGTCGACATTCCCGTGGTGGGCTATGGCGAGACCTGCTTTCATCTGGCCTGCCTCTATGGCCAGCGCTTCGGCGTCCTCTTGTTCATCGACCGCATGGTGCCGCTCTACCGGGAGCAGATCCGCCGTTATGGCCTCGCCGAGCGCTCGGCCGGCATCGAGCCGGTCGGCTTCACCTTCCAGGACGTGCTGCCGGCCTTCACCAATCCGGGGCCGCTCATCGACCGGTTTCGCGTGGCCGCCCGCCGCCTGATCGCCGCCGGCGCCGACGTGATCGTGCCGGGGGAAATGCCGCTCAACGTCCTCTTGGCGTCCGAGGGCGTGACCCGGGTCGACGACGTGCCCCTCATCGACGGCCTCGCCGCCACCATGAAGATGGCCGAGATGATGGTCGAACTCCGCCAGGTCTCGGGCATGACGGCGAGCCGCCAGGGCTGGTTCAACGCCCGGCCGCGCCCCGAGCGGGTGGCCGAGGTGCTGGCCTTCTACGGCCTCGACCGGCTCGGCGCTTGAGTATCCCGATATGACTGCTTACCATCACCCGCGAACGGTGCTTGACGCCGCGATGGGTAGGAGACGTCCAATGACGATAGGCAAGTGGGCATGCGCGCTCGCCGCATTGGGGCTAGCGCTTGGCCTCGGCGCGGGCTCGCACGCGCAGACCGTCCTGAAGATCGCGACCGGCGTGGTCGGAGACAATCCGCGCAATCAGGCGTCGGAAGAATTCGGCCGGGTCGCGGCGGAAGCCTCCAAGGGCAAGATCAAGTCCGAGATGTTCTTCAACAATCAGCTGGCGCGCGGCGAGGCGGCCCATCTTGAGGGTGTGCAGCTCGGCACCATCGACGTGACTCCGGTCGGGAGCGCGCCGCTCGGCGGCATCTTCGAGCCGAAATTCCTCCCCCTCGATCTGCCGTTCCTGTTCTCGACCCAAGAGCATGCCTGGCGGGTGGTCGACGGGCCGCTCGGCCAGGAACTCATGAAGCTCATGGAAGCCAAGGGCGTGAAGAGCTTCTGCTTCGGCGGCGGCTGGGGCTTTCGCAACATGCTCTCGAACAAGCGGCCGATCGTCCACCCGGACGACATGAAGGGCCAGACCATCCGGGTGCAGGAATCGCCCACCTATGTCGCCATGATGAAGGCGCTCGGCGCCAACCCGGTGCCGATGGCCTGGGGCGAAGTTTATCTCGCCATGAAGCAGGGGACGGTCGACGGCATGGAGTTGCCGGTGTTCGTCGTCGTCTCGGACAAATTCTATGAGGTCACCAAATATTATTCGCTGACCCAGCACACCTATCCGCCGGTGCTCTGGTTCGCCAATCTGAAGAAGTACAACGCCATGCCCGCCGATCTCAAGGAGGCGATGGACAAGGCCGGCAAGGCCGCCTGCCTCAAGGACCGCACGGCCGAAATGGAAAAGGGCAAGCAGGACATCGAGATTCTCAAGAAGCATGGCGTGCAGGTCAACGAGGTGGCCGATCTCAACGCCTTCCGCCAGCGCATGGCGCCGGCCTATGAGGCGGTGACCGAAAAGGTCGGCAAGCCCTGGATGGAGCGTGTCGCGGCCGCGGTCAAGGCGGCCGAGTAGGGGATGATAAATCGGGTCTTCGGGCGGCTGGTCGAGTGGCTCTGCATCGTCCTGATGGTGGTCCTCGCGGTCGACCTCATGCTCGGGGTCGTCTCGCGCTACGTTTTCGCCATGACCTTCACCTGGTATGACGAGGTGGCGCGCGTCTGCTTTACCTGGCTGGTATTCCTGGCGGCGGCGGCGGGCATCAGGCGGGGTGCTCATTTCGGACTGCACATCGTCGTCGATCGCCTGCCGCCGGGCGGCCGGCGGGTGGCCGAACTGGCAACGCCGGTGGTCATCATCGCCTTCGCCCTCGTCCTGATCGTGCAGGGCCTCGCCTTCGTCGATCTCGGCTGGTTCCAGATGACACCGGTCATGGGGTTGCCGAAGGCCTGGGTCTATGCCGCCATGCCGACCGGCGGCGCGCTCATGATCGCCTACAGCCTGGCTCCGCTCTGGCGCGCGGCGCGGGGAGTGTTCGGGTGATTGCGCTGACCTCGGTCGTCTTTCTGGCGCTCATGGTGATCGGGGTGCCGGTCGCCTTCTCGGTCGGGCTCGCCGGGTTCCTGGGCTTGGTGTGGAGCGGCGCCTATCCGCTTCCCATCGTCATGCAGCAGATCTTCCAGTCGGTGGATTCCTTTGTGCTGCTGGCGATTCCGCTGTTCATCCTGGCTGGCATGCTGATGGAAACGGGTGGCATCGCCATTCGCCTGGTGCGGCTCGCCCAGGCCCTCGTCGGCTGGGTGCGGGGCGGCCTCGCCATGGCGGTGGTGGTGGCGGAATATATCTTCTCGGGCATTTCGGGCTCGACCGTCGCCGACGTCTCGGCCATCGGCTCGACCATGATCCCCTCCATGACCAAGGCCGGCTATACGCCCGAACAGGCCGTCAGCGTCGTTTCCGCCGCCTCCGCCATGGGCATTCTGGTGCCGCCCTGCATCTTGATGATCGTCATCGGCTCGATTGCCAATGTTTCGGTCGCCGCCCTCTTCATTGGCGGGTTCTTGCCCGCCGTGGTGCTGGCCGCCGCCATCATGGGTTACATCTATGTTCAGGCACGCACCAGCACCGACATCGCGCCGCCCAGGCCCGCCAGCCGCGCCGAGATCAAGGCGAGTTTCCTCGACGCCGTCATTCCGCTCGGTATGCCGGCCATCATCTTCGGCGGCATACTGGGTGGCATCGTCACGCCCACCGAGGCGGCGGCGGTGGCCGTTTTCTACGCCGCCATCGTCGGGCTGTTCGTCTACCGCGAAATTCGCTGGCGCGACTTGCCGGAGATCCTGATCCAAAGCTCGGTGGTGACCGCCGCCGTCTGCTTCCTGCTGGGCGTCGCCGCCGTGGTCGCCTGGGTGCTGGCGGTCGAGCAGGTGCCGGCTTACCTGATCAAGTCGATGGCCGCGTTCTCGGCGGGGCCGATCACGTTCCTGGTTCTCACCGCGCTGTTGTTCATCGTCATGGGCGCCGTCCTCGAGGGTCTGCCGGCGGTCGTGATCCTGCTGCCCACTTTCGTTCCCGTGGCCAAGACGTTCGGCATCGACCTGGTGCATTATTCGATCGTGATCGTGGCGGCGACCGGCATCGGCCTCTTCCTGCCGCCGATCGGCGTCGGCCTCTTTATTGCTTGTGGGATTGCCAAGGTGACCATGGATCGGGTGGTCCGGCCGATGATGCCCTATGTGGCGTTCCTCTGCCTCGGGCTTATGCTGGTGATCGTCTTTCCCTGGATTACCCTGGTGCTGCCGAGCCTCTTCAAACTGTAAGCGGGCGGCGGCGATCCGCCGCCAGGCGATCGAGCGCACCTTGCAGGATGTAGGCGGCGGCCAGCTTGTCCACCAGCTCGCCACGGCGTCGGCGGGAGAGGTCGGCCTCGATCATCATGCGCTCGACGGCGGCCGTGGACAGGCGCTCGTCCCAGAAGGCGAGCGGCAGGTCGATGACGGCCAGCAGATTGTCGGCGAACTGGCGGACCGATTGGCAGCGCGGGCCTTCGTTGCCAGCCATATTGATAGGGAGGCCCACCACCAGCCCACCCACCTGGCGTTCGGCGATCAGCCGGGCGAGTGTTTCCGCATCGTCGCGGAACCGCTTGCCACGCCGCAGCGTGGTGACCGGCGAGGCGATCACCCGGCTCGCATCGGAGATGGCGAGCCCCACGGTCTTGGCACCCACATCCAGGCCCAGCAGGCGGTGAGCCGGCGGCAACAGGGCCTCAAGGTCGGCAAGCTTGCAGATCGCCATGCCGGGTGTTATTCGCACTCGCGGGTAATGGGCGCGGCGGCTCCGCGGCCCTTGCAACAGTCACGGTAGCAGCATGGCGATCGACAAGGCCACCGTCGCGAAGGTTGCGGCACTCGCGCGTATGCGGGTGCCGGAGGCAGAGCTTGACGCGTTGACCGGCGAACTCGGTCAGATCATCTCCTGGGTCGAACAACTGGCCGAGGTGGATACGACCGGTGTCGAGCCAATGACCAGCGTCGTTGCCGTCGACCTGCCGCGCCGGCCGGATGCTGTTACCGACGGCGGCTATTGCGAGAAAGTCTTGGCCAACGCACCCCAAGGCATGGCCGGCTTCTTCGCCGTGCCCAAGGTGATCGAATAGGCCATGGCAAACCTGACGGGGCTCAGCATCGCCGAGGCGCTCGATGGCCTGGCCCGGCGCGAGTTTTCGGCGGGCGAACTGGTCCAGGCCCATGTGGCGGCGATGGCGGCGGCGCGCCCCCTCAATGCCTACATCACCGAGACGCCGGAGAGGGCGATCGAAGGCGCCAAGGCTGCCGATGCCAGGCGCGCCCGGGGCGAAGCGCTGCCGCTCGATGGCATCCCGCTCGCTATCAAGGACCTTTATTGCACCGAAGGCGTGCCGACCACCGCCGCTTCGCACATCCTGGATGGCTTCAAGCCGCCCTATGAGTCGACGGTCACGGCCAATCTCTGGCGCGCCGGCGCGGTCATGCTGGGTAAGACCAATCTGGACGAGTTCGCCATGGGCTCGTCGAATACGACCAGCTACTACGGCGCCGCCCGGAATCCCTGGCGGCGGACGGGCGACAACCGCCCGCTGGTGCCGGGCGGCTCGTCGGGCGGCTCGGCCGCCGCCGTCGCGGCCCGGATCGCGCTGGGTGCCACCGGTACCGACACCGGCGGCTCGATTCGCCAGCCCGGCGCCTTCTGCGGCATCGTCGGCATGAAGCCCACTTATGGCCGTTGTTCGCGCTGGGGCATCGTTGCCTTTGCGTCCTCGCTCGACCAGGCGGGCCCCATGACGCGCAGCGTGCGTGATGCCGCCATCATGCTCCGCCACATGGCCGGGCACGACCCCAAGGACTCGACCTCGGTGCCGCGCCCGGTGCCGGACTACGCCGCCGCGCTGACGGGCGATATTCGCGGACTGCGCGTCGGCATTCCCACGGAATATCGCGTCGATGGCATGTCGGACGAAGTGACGGCGCTCTGGCGGCAGGGCATCGCCTGGCTCGAGGCGGCCGGCGCCAAAACCCGCGAGATCAGCCTGCCGCACACCAAATATGCGCTCCCCACCTATTACATCATCGCGCCCGCCGAGGCGTCGTCCAATCTTGCGCGCTATGACGGGGTGCGCTATGGGCTGCGCGTGCCGGGCGGAAACTTGCGCGAGATGTATGACAACACCCGCGGCGAGGGCTTCGGCGCCGAGGTGCGCCGGCGCATCCTGATCGGCACCTATGTGCTCTCGGCGGGCTATTATGACGCCTATTATCTCAAGGCCGGGCGTGTGCGCAGCCTGATCGCCCGCGACTTCGCGAGCGCCTTCGAGACGGTCGACGCGATCCTGACGCCGACAGCGCCGACGCCCGCCTTCGCCATCGGCGAGAAATCGGACGATCCCATTGCCATGTATCTGAACGACGTGTTCACGGTGCCGGCGAGCCTCGCGGGCTTGCCCGCGATCTCGGTGCCGGGCGGCTTGACCCGCGATGGCTTGCCGCTCGGTTTGCATCTTATCGGCCGCGCCTTCGACGAGGAGACGGTGCTGCGCGCGGCGGGCGTATTGGAAACGGCGGCTTCGTTTACGGCGGAACCGCAAGGGAGGTGGTCGCCATGACGGCAGCGACGATCCAGGGCAAGACGGGCCCCTGGGAGATGGTGATCGGCCTTGAGGTCCACGCCCAGGTGGTGGCGAAGGCGAAGCTTTTCTCGGGGGCTGCCGCCGATTTCGGTGCCGAGCCCAACAGCCAGGTGAGCCTGGTGGACGCCGCCATGCCCGGCATGCTGCCGGTGATCAACGCCTATTGTATCGAGCAGGCGGTCAAGACAGGCCTCGGCATCGCGGGAGCGATCAACCGGCGCTCGATCTTCGACCGCAAGAATTATTTCTACGCCGATCTGCCGGCCGGCTATCAGATCTCGCAATATTCCGATCCGATCGTGGGCCGGGGCGCCGTCACCATCGACCTTCCCGGCGGCGTCAGTAAAGTCATTGGCGTCACGCGCCTGCATCTGGAGCAGGATGCGGGCAAGAGCCTGCACGATCGGCACCCCACACTCACCTTCGTCGATCTCAACCGGTCCGGTGTGGCATTGATGGAGATCGTCTCGGAGCCCGATATGCGAGCACCCGAGGAGGCCGCCCTCTATCTCACCAAGCTGCGTTCGATCCTGCGTTATCTGGGCACCTGCGACGGCAATATGGAGGAGGGCTCCATGCGCTGCGACGTCAATGTCTCGGTGCGCCGGCCGGGCGAAGATCTAGGCACGCGCTGCGAGGTGAAGAACGTCAATTCCATCCGCTATGTGCGCCAGGCGATCGAGCATGAGGCCGGACGCCAGATCGCGATTCTGGAGGCGGGCGGCGGCATCGACCAGGAAACGCGCCTCTGGGACCCGGTGAAGGGCGAGACGCGCTCCATGCGCAGCAAGGAAGAAGCGCACGATTATCGCTATTTCCCCGACCCCGACCTGTTGCCGCTGGTGCTCTGCGAGGCCGAGGTCGCGCGGATCGAGGGGTCGATGCCGGAATTGCCCGACGCCAAAAAAGCGCGCTTCGTGGCGGCCTATGACCTCTCGGCCTATGACGCGGGCGTCCTCGTTGCCGACCGCGAGACGGCCGACTTCTATGAAGGGGTGGCCCGGGGCCGCGATGCCAAGCTCGCCGCCAATTGGGTTGCCGGCGACTTCTTCGCGTTCCTCAACAAGTCGGGCAAGGCGCTCGCCGAGGCACCCGTGGATGCCGGGCGGCTGGGCGGCTTGATCGACCTGATTGGCGACGGCACGCTTTCCGGCCGCCTCGCCAAGGAGGTGTTCGAGGCGATGTGGGAATCGCGCGAGAGCGCCCTCCAAGTCGTCGAGCGGCTCGGCCTCAAACAAATCAGCGATACCGGGGCCATCGAGGCGGCCATCGACGCCGTTATGGCCAGGGAATCGGGCAAGGTCGCGGAATACCGGTCCGGCAAGGAAAAGCTGTTCGGCTTTTTTGTGGGCCAAGTGATGCGCGCCACGGCGGGCAAGGCCAATCCGGCCCTCGTCAACGACCTATTGAAGCGCAAGCTCGGCGGCTAACGGAGGATGACATGATCGATCTCTACACCTGGACGACGCCCAATGGCCGCAAGGTCTCCATCATGCTCGAGGAGCTGGGCCTCGCCTACAAGGTCTTCCCGATCAACATCTCGAAGGACGAGCAGTTTCAGCCGCACTTCTTGGCGATCAGCCCGAACAATCGCATCCCGGCGATCATCGATCATGACGGTCCGGGCGGCCAGCCGATCAGCGCCTTCGAATCGGGGGCGATCCTGATCTATCTCGCCGAGAAGACGAAAAGCACGCTGCTGCCGATCGAGACGCGCCAGCGGGCCGCGACGCTGGAATGGCTGATGTGGCAGATGGGCGGTGTCGGGCCGATGTTCGGCCAGGCGCATCATTTTCTGCGCGCGGCCAAGGAGCAGATTCCCTACGGCATCAAACGCTATCTGGACGAGACCCACCGCCTCTATGGCGTCGCCGACCGGCGGCTGGCCGACAACCGCTATTTGGCGGGTGCCGCCTACAGCATCGCCGACATCATCACCTGGCCGTGGGTCGCGCGCCACGAATGGCACAAGACCGACTTGAACCAGTTTCCCAACGTCAAGCGCTGGTTCGACGAGATCGGCCAGCGCCCGGCGGTGCAGCGCGGCTACGACGTGCCGAAGGCCGCCTGAGGGGCGAGAGGCTTAGGCGGCGCCCCGAATTCGGCGGCGTTCTTCCGTCGCGTCGCCGGCGCCGGCAAGGCGGACCACGGCCGGTTCCGGCACGGCGCGGCCGAGGAGGCTCAGCATCTCGGCCCGCGCCCGTTCGAGCGCGCGCACGTCGCGCATGTCGTCCCGGTCGTAGACTTCGATGCAACCGAGCTTGATCTCGATCAGGTCGATCAGGAGTTTGACCGTGCCCCGGCTGAGGCCGGGGTTGGGGGCTTGAATGGCGGCCATGGTTTCCTCGCATCGATCGCGTTGCTCGATGGAGAGACTTTGCGAGGCTAGAGCGGTTCCCGAAAGGAGTGAATCGGAAGGGATTCACAAGGTCTTGGAAATGGTTGGTTCTCTCTCGTCATCACGCATGGCGAGGATGCATGGGCTATTCGAAGGATTTGCGGGTCCGGTTGATCCGGTCGGTTGAGCAGGGTC
>SHVR01000046.1 GCA_009694185.1 Alphaproteobacteria bacterium
CGCGAGCGACTTCGCGACCCTCCGCTCCTTCATCTCTACCGCAAGAAAGCAAGGCTGGAACATCATCGAAGCCCTGTCACGCGACCCCGCAGTTCTCGCTAAAACCCTCCGCCTCGCGTAAACCGGCACGGGAACCTGGGCTGTTACCATGAAAGGAACATTATAGGGCGAATACACGTTAAACTTTCATCATGCCTTGCATCTTCCCCTAGATTGGTATCGCCTACTGGTTCAGCCCCAGCGCGGTCATGTAGAGCTCACGCAGATATTCATGCTCCTGCATGGCGTCCTTGTCGAGTTTACGCAGCCTGACGATCTGGCGCATGGTCTTGGCATCGAAGCCGTTGCCCTTGGCCTCGCCATAAACCTCGCGGATATCTGCCGCGAGCTGAGCCTTCTCGTCTTCCAGGCGCTCGATCTTCTCGATATAGGCGCGGAGCTGTTCGGCCGCGATGCCGCCGGTCTTGGCCATTCGACCCTCTATGTCTGAACGCTGTGTCTCCAAGGCTGGCCCCACCGGCCGGCGGGGCAGGCGACCATACTGAGCGGCCCGACCCCAATCAAGCGAGGCCGCCGCCGACTCCGAACATCCAGCCCTCCTCGCCAAGGACGCGGGCCGAGGCTTCGTGCGACAAGTCGGCCGGGCGGGCGAACGCCTGGCGAAGGCGGCCGCGCCGGTCCTCGGTCGCCGCCCAACGGCAGACCGCCCGCACCTGGCGCGCGTCTTTCACCGCATGCCGTTCGTCCTGGTGGGCAAAGAGGCTCGGCCAGATTTCCGTCACGACGATGCCGTCGAGATGGGCGTCCCATTCGGTTTCGAACGGCCAGAGCCGGCAGCGACCGCCAAATGACGGGTGGGCGAGCAGGCGATCGATCGCCGGCAGACCCATCAGCATCTGACTGCCTACCGATCCCGTCGTGTACAGCTTCCAGCAGGATTGGATACCGAGGGCAATCAGGCGCCGGTCCACTAGGCGATGGTCCGAAAATTCGCCCTGGCGCTCACTCTTGCGGCGCGTGAGGGTCGGTTGGACCGCGGCATCGGGGCAGCCCCAGAAGGGGCCGGGCCGGCCGCCGTTCAAGTCATGGTTCAGGCGCGCAGCCACGGCAAAGCGGTTGTTGGCGCCATCGGCACCATCCACGATCAGGGCCGAAAGCCGCGCCGCCAGCCCCCGGCCGCCACCCATGCCGGAGCCGGCCGGATAGCCGAACGGGAAATCGAAGCCAACGAGCGCCGGGCCGTCACACGCCATAAGGCGCGCCTGGATCAGGGCCTCGGCCTCGGCGCGGGTTCGGCAATAATGGGTCTCGGGATCGCCTTTGCCTTGCGTCCAGGCAACCCAGCAACGGTCGGATGTGGGCCGTGCCGGTCCCCGGCTTGCCGCCGCCGACCAGTCGGCCATGACGACCAGATCGAAAAGGCGCTGGCTCAGGGGCCTTTGGCCTTGGCGTCGGCTTCGGACTTTTGGAACTGGGACAGCTTTTCGGGCGAGGCTTCCTTCTGGTGCTTCGCCTTGTATTCCTCATAGGGCATGCCGTAGACGATCTCACGGGCGTCTTCGTAGGACATGGCGAGGCCGCGTTCCTCGGCGGCGGCGCGGTACCATTTGGAGAGGCAGTTGCGGCAGAAACTAGCGAGATTCATCAGGTCGATGTTTTGCACATCCGGATGGCTCCGGAAATGCTCGACCAGGGTGCGAAAGGCCGCCGCCTCGAGTTCGGTGCGAGTCTTGTCGTCCATGGGATGACCTCCCTCAGGGTGATAGCCTATGTTGGCATGCCGGGGTTGAATTGCCAGCCCTTGCTAACGATAAGGGAATCATGGCCGATATCGCCCAGCCACAAGCCCTGCTTACCCGGCTGTTCCAGTGCGCGGTGGCGGCGGCCGATCCGCTGGTAGTGGTGCCGCCCCATTTGCCGCCACCGCCCAAGGGACGCAGCATCGTCATCGGCGCGGGCAAGGCGGCGGCCGCCATGGCCAGGGCTGTCGAGGATCGTTGGCAAGGCCCCTTGGAGGGCCTGGTGGTCACCCGCTACGGCCATGGCGTTCCCTGTCGGCGCATCCAGGTGGTCGAAGCCGGCCACCCCATGCCCGACGCGGCTGGGCGCGAGGCGGCGGCCCGAATCCTCGCCTTGGTAAACGGTCTCTCGGCCGACGATCTGGTGCTCTGCCTGATGTCGGGCGGCGGTTCGGCGCTGCTGGTCGAGCCGGCGCCTGGGATCACGCTTGCCGACAAGCAGGCGGTCACCAAGGCCCTCCTCGCCTCCGGCGCCACCATCAGCGAGATCAATACGGTACGCAAACACCTTTCGGCGATTAAGGGGGGCCGCCTCGCCGAGCGCGCCCAGCCGGCTCGGCTCGTCACCCTCGCGATCTCGGATGTGCCGGGCGACGATCCGGCCGTGATCGCCTCTGGGCCGACGGTACCCGACTCCTCAACGCTCGCCGATGCACGCGACGTGCTCGCCCGCCATGGCATCGTGGCGCCCCCCGCCATTGCCGCCCGGCTCGGCGATAGCTGGGCCGAGACGCCAAAACCTGGTCACCCGAGCTTTGCCCGGACCGTGTTCCGCCAGATCGCGAGCCCGCAACAGGCGCTCGAAGCCGCGGCCGCCCTCGCCCGCGAAACAGGCATCCCGCCGCTCATCCTCTCTGACCGGATCGAGGGCGAGGCACGCGAGGTCGCCAAGGTGCATGCCGCCATCGCCCGGCAAATTGCCCGCTTCGGTCAGCCGGCGGCGGCCCCTTGCGTGATTCTGTCGGGTGGTGAGACGACGGTGACGGTGCGGGGTAAGGGCCGGGGCGGGCGGAACGCGGAATTCTTGCTGGGCCTCGCCCTTGCCCTCGATGGCGCGCCTGGTGTCCATGCGCTTGCCGCCGACACCGACGGCATCGACGGCAGTGAGGATAATGCGGGCGCTAGGCTGGGGCCGGACAGCCTGGCGCGGGCATCGGCGCTCGGCCTTGACGGGCGGCGCTTACTCGCCAACAACGATGCCTACAGTTTTTTCGCCGGGCTTGGAGATCTGGTGGTGACCGGGCCGACACGCACCAATGTCAACGATTTTCGCGCCATACTGATCGTCCCAACAGCCGCCTAGCCCCGGAAACTGGATGCGCCGCAACCGCAATGCCAAGATCGTCGCCACCCTCGGTCCCGCCAGCAGCAGCCGGGAGGTCATCACCGCCCTCTTCGAGGCCGGCGTCGACATTTTCCGCCTGAATTTCAGTCATGGCCTGCATGAAGACCACGCCAAGCGGCTCGATATCATCCGCGAGCTGGAACGGCGGACCGGGCGGCCGATCGGCGTCATGGCCGATCTGCAAGGGCCAAAGCTCCGGGTCGGCACGTTCCAGGACGGTCCGGTTGAATTGAAGGCGGGCGCCAGTTTCCGGCTCGATCTGAAGAAGACGCCGGGCGATGCGACGCGCGCCAACCTGCCGCACAAGGAGATCTTCGCGGCCCTCGAGCCGAAGACCCACCTGCTCCTCGACGACGGCAAGATCCGTTTGCAAGTCGTGCGCTGTGGCAAGGACTTCGCCGACACCAAGGTCATCGCCGGCGGCCGACTCTCGGACCGCAAGGGTGTCAACGTACCGGGCGTCGTCCTGCCGCTCTCGCCCTTGACCGAGAAGGACCGCAAGGATATGCGCTTTGCCCTCGACATCGGCGTCGACTGGATCGCGCTTTCATTCGTCCAGCGCCCGGCCGACATCGCCGAGGCACGGCGCCTGATCCAGGGCCGCGCCGCCGTGCTGATCAAGCTGGAGAAGCCGGCGGCCATCGACTGCCTTGATGAGTTGATCGAACTCGCCGACGTGGTGATGGTGGCACGCGGCGATTTGGGTGTCGAAATGCCGCCCGAAGATGTCCCCAGCGTCCAGAAACGCATCGTGCGCGCGTGCCGGCAAACCGGCAAACCGGTGATCGTCGCGACCCAGATGCTGGAATCCATGATCAGCGCGCCCGCGCCCACCCGCGCCGAAGCCTCGGACGTAGCGACCGCCGTCTATGACGGCGCCGACGCGGTGATGCTGTCAGCCGAGACGGCGGCCGGCCAATACCCCCTTGAAGCCGTGGCGATCATGAGCCGCATCGTCTCGCGCGTCGAACGCGACCCCTTTTATCGCGAGGTCATGGACCTGGAGCATGCCAACCCGGAGGCGACCAGCGCCGATGCCATCTCGGCGGCGGCGCGCCAAGTAGCCCAAACCATCTCGGCCGCGTCGGTCGTCACCTACACCACGTCGGGCTCGACCACGCTCCGCGCCGCGCGCGAGCGACCCAACGTGCCGATCCTGGGCTTGACATCGGACATGAACACGGCGCGCCGGCTCGTTGTCGCCTGGGGCGTGCACAGCGTGCATACGGCCGACGTCCGTAATTTCGGCGAGATGGTGGCCAAGGC
The DNA here is from genome assembly GCA_009694185.1 of Alphaproteobacteria bacterium. Classification (GTDB taxonomy): domain Bacteria; phylum Pseudomonadota; class Alphaproteobacteria; order SHVR01; family SHVR01; genus SHVR01. The sequence continues at coordinate 4,411 of SHVR01000046.1, forward strand.
CTGTACCATTGCCGTACAGGAAGGTTTCGCCAAGAAAGGCGACCGGCTGGTGATCACGGCCGGCGTCCCCTTCGGCACGCCTGGGGCCACCAACACGCTGCGCATCGCCTGGGTGGATTAGCGAACCAAGAGGGTGAGCGCCACCTCGCCAAGCGGCCCGAAATCGGCCAGCACCTTGTCGCCGGGCGCCACCGGCTGGATGCCGGTGAGCGAGCCGGTGCTGATCACTTGGCCCGCGCGCAGACTGTCGCCATGGGCGATGCGTTCATTCGCCAACCATGCCAACGCCGCCAGCGGGGTCCCCATTGCGGCATCGCCAGTACCTTCAGCCACCACGCGGCCGTTGACGGCAAGCGTTGCCCGGAGCGCCGCGAGATCGATGCGCCGCCAGTCCAGGCACGCAGGCCCCAGCACCAAGCGTCCGGCAAAACCTTGATCGGCCACCATGCCGAGACCCCCGGTCACATGATCGTCACTCAAACGGCTCTCCGGTATCTCGATCGCGGGTAGGACCGCCTCGATCACCGGTGCCACGTCATCGACGCCATAGTCGCTGCCACGCGCCGGCAGATCGCGGCCGAGCCGGAACGCGATTTCCGGCTCGACCACGGCGCGCAGCAAGTCTGGCCAAGGCACCTCGGCGGGGCTCTCATAGACCATGGTGGCGCGCACACGGCCACGAAACGGCCGCTCGATGCCGGCTTTTTTCCGGGCGGTCGGATTGGTACCGCCGAGTTTCCAGCCGCCGAACACGCCACCCCTTCGCGCCGTCACTAGATCGGCGATCGCCTCCGCCATGGCCATGTCGCTCGGCCGGCAACCGGCCGGGAAGTCGCGCACGCGCCGCCCCTCTTCGGCGGCGCGGATGAGGCAAGTGGCGGCATCCACAAGCCCTGGGGATGTCACGATAGGAAGTCGACCAGCGCCTTGCCGAACGGGCCGAAATCCGCCTCGACCTTGTCACCGGGCTTGGCCGGCAGGATGCCGGTGCAGGAACCGGTACTGACGATCTGTCCGGCTTTCAGCCCATCGCCCGCCGCCGCGCGGGCATTGGCAAGCCAGGCCAAGGAGTCGATCGGATTGCCCATGGCGAACGAGCCGGGCCCACGCGCCTTCTCCTCGCCATTGATGCGCAGCACCGCTTCCGCCTTGCCAAGATCGGCCGACTGCCAGCCCTGGGCGGCCGGTCCGAGAACATAGGAGCCGGCGCCGCCCTGGTCGATAATCACGGCGAACATGCCAAGACTGTTACCACTGTCGATGCGGAGCTCCGGAATCTCGATACCGGGATGCAAGCTGGCAACCGCCGCCAGCACCTCGTCACGGCCATAAGCCTTGCCGCGTGGCGGCAGGTCGCGGGCCAATTTGAAGCAGAACTCGCATTCGAGCTTGGGGGCCATCAGGCTGGCGAAAACGAGGCGGGCCGGGCTCGTATGGATGCGGCTCGTGTCGATCCGGCCGATGAAGGGCCTGGGCAAGCCGAGCTTGGCGCGCGCCGTCGCGTCCGAGGCGCCGATCTTCCAGCCGCCGACATGGGCAATGACCTTGGCCTGCACGGCGTTGGAAACTGCCTCGGCCTGGTCCATGTCGGCGGGCCGGAGCGCCGCCGGTAGGTCGGCCATGGATTTTCGATTTCGTGACGCCTGAATCAGCAGTTCCGCCGCCTCGGCTATTTGCGCTGGGGTCACTGTGCCGCCTCCGCCCGGGCCTTGACCACGTCATCGGCAAGGCGCCCGGTCAGCTCCTGCAAATGATCGAATTTCCACTCGAACGTGCCGACACCGCGCGTGAGCGAGCGCAGCTCGATAATCATGTCGTTGACTTCGGCCTGCGGGACATGGGCTTGCACCTGGTCCCAATCGTTCCAGCCAGCCCGGGCATCGTAGCCCAGAATCTGGCCGCGCCGGCCGCTCAAAAGTCGCTGGGCACCAGCGGTAAACTCGTTCGGCACGAAGATCGTCACCAGCAGGATCGGCTCCAGCAGGACGGGATTACAGAGCGGCATGCCCTCGCTCATGGCCATGCGGCCCGCCGTCTTGAACGCCATGTCGGAGCTATCGACGGCGTGGAACTTGCCATCAAACAGTTCCACGGCCACGTCGACCACGGGAAAGCCGAGCGGCCCGCGCGGCAGATATTCCCGCACGCCCGCCTCGACCGCCGGGATGAAGTTGCGCGGGATGGCGCCGCCGACGATACGCTCGCCAAAGGAAAAGCCTTCGCCCCGCTGCAACGGCTTGATGTCGACATGGATGTCGGCGAACTGGCCGTGCCCGCCGCTCTGCCGCTTGAAGCGCGCATGCTGCTCCACGCCCTTGCGAATGGTCTCCCGATAGGCGGTCAGTGGTCGCTCGCCTTGTACCGCGACGTTATATTTACCGCGCAGGCGGTCGAGGCCGATCTGGAGGTGCTGCTCACCCTGGCCCCAGAGCAGCAATTGATGCATCTCCACATTATGCTCGATCGAATAGGACGCATCCTCGTCGACGAGGCGTTGCAAGGCCCCCGAGAGCTTCACTTCGTCACTGCGGTTCTCGGCGTGGATCGCCAGCGCATAGATGGGCGGCAGGGTGGGCGGCCAATTCTTGGGCACAGCGCCACCAGTGGGCGTCAGCACATCACCAGTCTTGTAGCCCTCGACGCGGCCAAGCCCTACCACTTCACCCGCATGGGCCATCTGGATTTTGGTCTGCTGCTGACCGACGAGGCGCACCAGGCTGCCGAGCCGCTCACCCTTCAGGGTCATGCCTTCCTTCACGTCGCCATGCCAGACACGGGCGATCGCGAGCTTGCCCGTATGTTGGGCATAAAGTGTCTTGCAGACCTGGACGACCGCCTCACCCTTGGCCTCGATGCCCAGCCGCGCCCTGGTGACGCCCACCTCCGGCGTGTCGTGCCGGAGCGCCTTCAAGAGGCGCCTGACCCCATGGTCGCGCTCGCCCGCGCCGATCAGAACGGGCACGACATTGTCGGCGTGGAACGTCTTAGCAAGATATTGGTAGATATCCTGCTTCGCCGGCGCCGTATCCTCGAGCAACTGCTCCAGGAGCTTGTCGTCGAAATCCGCCAGGGTCTCGAGGAGTTCCTGGCGGGCGGTCTGTTCGCGCTCGCGCATCTCGTCGGGCAGTGCGACCAGCGCCGATTCCTTGCCCGGCTGATAACGATAGGCGCGTTCGCTGATCAGGTCGACATAGCCAGTGATCGTCTCGCCGTCGCGGATCGGCACCTGGCGTAGCACCAGCGGTCGCTCGGATACTGCCTGGAGGGCCGAGAGCACGTCGCGCACTCGGTCGTCGGCCGCGTCCAGCTTGTTGATGAAGACCATGTGCGGAATGCGTCGCTCGTCCAGGAAGCGCAACAGTGGCGACACCGCGAGCGCGCGGTCGGGCTCGGGTTCGCACACCACGACCGCGACATCGGCCACCATGCAGGCGTTATATGCGTCCTGCGCGAACTCGATCGAGCCTGGACAATCGAGGAAGGTCCATTGGTCGCCGAGAAAGTTTGTATTCGCCGCCACAACCTCGATACTCATTTGGCGTTTGCGCGCCTCGGGCGCGTAGTCGCCGACCATGTTGCCATCCTTGACCGTCCCACGACGCTGGGTGGCACCGGTAATGTGCAGGATGCTTTCCAACAGCGATGTCTTACCGCTGAGATAGGGCCCGACAAGCACCGCGCAGCGTGGCCGGCCCGCCGATCCGTTGCTCATGCCAACCTCCCTCATGGGCACCGGTTCCGCCCGGTGCCGCGTCCGTCAGGGGGAAATGTTTTCAGTCGCCCGGCGGCGATGCAACGAAAAACGGTTGGGCGAACTTGCGGCTCACGCCGGCCGGCCGTCCACATAGGGTTTGAGCGCGCCATAGATGAAGGCGTTGACCGGCGTCGGCACCCCGAGATCGCGGCCCATGCTCACCACCTTGCCGCCAAGCCAGGGGAGTTCCAGCCGGCTGCCCTTGGCGAGATCATGGGCCATGGAGGCCGTGGCGCCCGGCGGCAGCGCCCGCATGTTGGCAATCCGGGATTCGACCACGTCGGCCGCCAAGGGAACGCCGGCGGCCCGCCCGACGGCGGCCGTTTCCTCGGCCAAGGCAACGAAGAGACCGATGGTATCGGGATCGTCACGAAACTTGCCGATCGGCAGCCGGGTGAGCGCCGTCATGCCGCTCATGGCCACTAGGAAGATGAACTTCTCCCAGAGCGCCTTCGGCAAGTTCTGGGTGAAATCGGCGTCGATGCCGGCGGCTTTGCAGGCGGCGAAAAACCGCTCGCCACGCGCGCTCTTGCGGCCGTCGAGTTCGCCGAACAGCAGGCGCTGGATGGGCCCGATCTGGCGAATGAGGCCGGGCTCGGCGATGGTCGTGTTGATATAGGCGGTGCCGCCCATGACGGCGCCGGGTCCCAGCACCGCCGCCAGCCGATCACTCGCATTGACGCCGTTCTGCAAGGGTATGACTCCGGTCTCCGGTCCGATCAGGCCCTTGATCGCGGCGCCCGCACTCTCCACGTCCCAAAGCTTCACGCAGAAAAGCACGATGTCGACCGGGCCGATGCTGCGCGGATCGTCGCTCGCCTTGACCGGCTGCAAGTGAATCTTGCCGCGATCGCCCTCGATGCGGAGCCCCGTCCGCCGCATCGCTTCGAGATGGGCGCCGCGTGCCACGAACGTCACATCCTCGCCCGCAAGCGCCAGCGCCGCGCCGAAGGGGCCACCCACCCCGCCCGCGCCGACGACGGCGATTTTCATCAGATCAACGCCGCGCAGGCACGCTGGATGCGGGCGCAGGCCTTTTCCAGGATCGCCTCCGAGGTGGCGTAGGAGATACGGAAATAAGGCGCCAAGCCGAAGGCGGTACCGGGCACCACCACCACCTTCTCCGCCTCGAGAAGATAGGTGACGAAATCCTCGTCGCTCTGGAGCTTCTGTCCGGAAGGCGTTGTCTTTCCGATGGTCCCGGCACAGGATGGAAAGACGTAGAACGCGCCCTCGGGCTTGGAACAGGTGAGGCCCTTCGCCTGGTTCAGCATGCCGACCACGAGATCGCGCCGCTGGCGGAAGGCCTCGCACCAATCGACCAAATAACCTTGCGGCCCGTCGAGGGCGACGGCGGCGGCCGTCTGGCTGATGGAGGACGGGCTGTTGGTGTTCTGGGATTGCAGCGCGCCCATCGCCTTGATGAGTTCGACCGGCCCCCCCCCATAGCCGATACGCCAGCCCGTCATGGCATAGGCCTTGGAGACGCCATTGAGCGTCAGCGTGCGGTCGTAGAGTTTGGGCTCAACCTGGGCGATCGTGGAGAACTGGAAGCCGTCATAGACCAGATGCTCATACAAGTCGTCGCTCAACACCCAGACATTGGGATGGCGCAACAGCACATCGGCGAGTGCCCGCAACTCGTCACGGCTATAGGCCGCCCCCGTCGGATTAGAGGGCGAATTCAGGATCAGCCATTTTGTCTTGGGCGTAATCGCCGCCTCAAGAGCGGCCGCCGTCAGCTTGAAGCCCGACGTCCCGGGGCAGGGCACGATGATCGGTTTACCGTCGGCCAGGATGACGATATCGGGATAGGACACCCAATAGGGTGCCGGGATGATCACCTCGTCGCCCGGGTCCACGGTCGCCAGGATGGCGTTGAAGAGGACATGCTTGCCGCCGGGGCTGGCGATCACCTGATTGGGCGCATAGTCGAGACCGTTCTCGCGCTTGAACTTGCGGCAGATCGCCGCCTTCAGCTCCGGCCGGCCGTCGGGTGCGGTATATTTGGTGTCACCCTCCCAGATCGCCTTGACCGCCGCCTCCTTGATATGATCCGGCGTGTCGAAGTCCGGCTCGCCCGCGGCGAGTCCGATGACGTCGTGACCCTCCCGCGCCATGGCCAGGGCCTTGGCGTGGAGGGCCACTGTCGGCGACGGCTTGATGGCTCTCAGGCGGGCGGCGATGATCGACATGGTGAAACGTTCCAAATGGCCGTTTTGCGAAGGCGCGCACCCTACGCCGGCCGGCCCCGGCGCGCAACGGCGAAGCCGTTACGTCAAGGACAGCTCGTGACGCCGGAGCAGCCGGTAAACGAGCAGCAGCGGCACCAATGTCACGGCGATCAGCACGGTGGCCGCCGCCGAGGCGACACCCGGACTGCCGCCTTCCAGCGCCTGGAACATGACGATGGTCATGGTGGCCCAGGGACCGCTGTAGAGGACGATGGTGGCGCTCAACTCCGAGACGATAGCAACCCAGGTCAGCACCATGCCGCCCACCACGCCACCGATCATAAGCGGCAGGGTAAGCTGGACGAAAGTGCGCGCCGGCGAGACGCCGAGATTGATCGAGGCTTCTTCGAGGCTCGGCTCGATCTGGTGCAGGATAGCGCTGGCGGCGCGCACATTGAACGGCAGCTTGCGCACAGCATAGACGATCGCCAGCACGAGCCAGCCGCCCGTCAGCACCAGCCAGCCAGCGTTGAAGGCGAGCACGAAGCCGATGCCCAGCACCGTGCCGGCCACCGCCAAGGGCGTCATGGAGAGCGAATCCAGGATGCCGGCGAGTGCCGAGCGGTAACGCACCAGCACATAGCCGATCGGCAGGCCAACGAGGGTGGCGGCCAAGGTCGCGGCCGAGGCGAGGCCGAGCGTGTTGAGCAAGGGCCGGCTCGCGCGGTCGATCAGCACAATGAAATTGTCGATCGTGAAGCCCGGATGCAGAACGGGTCCACGAAAGGGCATGAAGGAGATGACGACCACGACCGCGAACGGTACCAGGGCCAAGAGCACCATGCCCCAGCAATAGACGGTGGCGCCGATCCGGCCGGCGGCACCGACCACGAGCTCGGGCGGCTGGCTACGAGCCGCCGTGGAAAAACGCCGCCTGGCCAGGTAGCGGCGCTGGACGAGGAGGGCCGCGACCGTGCAAAAGACCAGCAGCATGCTCAGCACACCGGCCGAGGCGGGATTGGCACCAACTTCTCCGACAAACAGCTTGTAGGCCTGCACCGCCAAAATCGGCCGATCTTCGGCAAGGAGAAAGGGCACGCCAAAATTCTCGATCGTCTCGACGAACACGAGGAGCGCGCCCGCCAAGACCGCCGGCAACGCGATCGGCAATTGCACGCGCCAGAAAGTGGCGATCCTCGTCGCACCCAGATTGAGGCTCGCCTCCTCCATCGACTGGTCGATGGCCTTGAAGGCGGCGACCGTCGGCAGCAGCACATAAGGGAAGGAATGCAGCGCAAACACCAAAGTCAGGCCCGGCATGCCGTAGATCGAGAGCGATGGCAGCCCGACGCTCGCCAACGCCTGAGTGACGATACCCGAGCGGCCGAGCAGCATGACCCAGGCATAGGCGCCGACAAAGGAGGGTAAAACCAGGGGTAGGGCCGCAATCGCCAGCAGCCAATTCCGCCCGACGATCGGCAGGCGCGCCAGGCAAAACGCCATGGGCACCCCGACGACAACGCTGATCGCCGCGGCGCCGGCGCCCAGGGTGAGGCTGTTGATGAGGCCGGCCCGATAGAAGGCAATCCCAAGCACCCGGCCGTAATTGGCGAACGTCAGGGTCGTTCCGGTGGGATCGAGCAGGCTCGCCACCAGGACTTGGGCGAGCGGATAGATCAGGAAGAGCGCAAGCAGGATGAACGCGATAAGTGTGACACCGAACGGGAACGCCGAGCGGACGCCGAGCGCCCTCATGGCGGCGCAAACACCGTGATGCGCGCTGGGTCATAGGCAAGGGTAACCGCGTCGCCTTGGCGCACCATATCGACCGTCTCGGTTGTTGCGACATGGAGGGTGAGCCTGCCGGCGGCAATTTCGAGGCGGGTGAGTGGCCCGAGGAATTCGACCCGCTCGATCCGCGCCGAAAGCGACCCCCAACCCTCGGGACAAGGCGCGTCCGGTGTGAGAAGGCGCAAATTCTCCGGTCTGAGGGCGATGGAAAGCCCGCTGCCCGGCGCCACCATGGCCGGCACCAAAAGCAGCTGATCCTCGATCCTGAGGCGCACCCGCGCGCCCTCCCGCGCGACGACCGTGCCTTGCAAGAGGTTGACCGTCCCGACAAATTGCGCTGCGAAGGGGGTTGCCGGGCGATGATAGATCTCCGTCGGCGTGCCCACTTGTTCGAGGCGCCCGGCCCGCATGACGGCAACCCGGTCGGAGATGGCAAGCGCCTCTTCCTGGTCGTGAGTGACATAGATGGCGGTGATGCCGAGCGATTGTTGCAGGCGGCGGATTTCGCCGCGCATCTCGACCCGGAGGCGAGCGTCGAGATTGGACAAGGGCTCGTCGAGCAGCAGCACTTCCGGCTCGATGACGAGGGCGCGGGCGAGCGCCACGCGCTGGAGTTGTCCGCCCGAAAGCTGATGCGGCCAGCGCTCGCCATGGTCATCGAGAACGACCAGGCCGAGGGCGGCGGCAACGCGGCGGGCAATCTCAGGGGGCGGCACCCGGCGCGCCTTCAGGCCGTAGGCGACGTTGCCCGCCACGGTCAGATTCGGAAAGATCGCATAGTTCTGGAACACCATGCCGGTGTCGCGCCGATGCGGCGGCAGGCGGTCGATGCGCCGGTCACCCACATGGATGCTGCCCTGGTCCGGATCGGTGAAGCCCGCGACCATGCGCAAGAGCGTCGTCTTGCCGCAACCCGAAGGCCCGAGCAGGGTAAACAGTTCGCCATGGCGGATATGCAGCGACACATCGTCGACGGCCTCGACGGCACCGAAGCGCCGGTGCAGACCCTCGATGCGGATGTCGGCCAAGGCGCGCGAAATCAGCGAGTCTGGACGATGACGTCCTGAATGCGCTGGAGCGTGGCCGCGCGCGCCTCGGTCCACAGCTTCTCGTCATAGGGCGCCTGCTTGATCGAAGCCAGGGGCGGCATGCCGCCGGGCAGGTGCGAGAGGTCCACGTCCTGGCGGGCCGGGCGGCGGAACGTCTTGGCGAAAATCATTTCCCGCACATCCTTGCGGTTGATGTAGTCGACGAACGCTTCGGCCGAGGTGGTGTTGGGTCCGCCCTTGATGACGGCGCAGCCCTCCATCTGCACGACCGTGCCCTCGGCCGGATAGATGACCTTGACCGGCGCGCCATTGTTCGCCCAGAGATAACCCGCATATTCCAGCGAAACCCCGAGCGAATATTCGCCCTGGCCCACACCCTGGAACACCAGGGAGGACTTGTTCAGAATCTTGGCATTGGTGAACAGGTTGGCCACTTTGCCCCAGCCCGCCTCGCCGCCGCCAAACATGCCAACGAGCAGCGTCGTCGTCGTGAAGGCCGCACCGGAATTGACCGGGTCGGTGAAGGCGATCTTGCCCTTGAGCCTCTTATCCAGAAGGTCCGCCCATTGTCTGGGACCGTCGGCCTCGGGTACCAGCTTGGTGTTCTGGAGAATGACCATCACATGCAGATTGTTGCCAATCCAAAGATCGTCCGGATCGCGGAATTCGGCCGGAATGGCATCGCGATTCTGAGAGCGGTAGGGCTGGAAATAGGCCCTGTTGGTGTCGAGCAAGGAGCGGCTGATGCCCCACAGCACGTCGCCCTGGGGGCGTTCCTTCTCGGCCGAGAGCCGGCGCACCAGCACGCCCGAGCCCGCCGCCACCGGCTGCACCTTGATGCCGGTGTCCTTCTCGAAGCCGGCAAAGACCAGGCTGTTCAGTGTGTCTTCGTTCGACGTGTAGACGATCACCTGTTTCTGGGCATGAGCCGTCGCGGCCGCGACCGACAAAAATAATACGCCTACGGCCATGGTCTTGAACCAGCCGACATTGACGGTCATGTGCTGTTCTCCCCGTGAATGTGCCCCGAAAGCGCATGGTGGCAGGCCGGCAGGCCGCTAGCAATCCCCGCCCACGCGCGCGATAATCACGACGATGGATACAGCCGTCCCAAAGCCGCTCCTCGCCCCGCATCCGCCGCGCCAAACTTCGGCGGGCGGGCGGCCATTGCGCATTGTTTCCGACTATCAGCCGGCGGGCGACCAGCCGCAGGCCATCACCGGACTGACGCTCGGCCTCCAGCAAGACGAGCGTGACCAGGTCCTGCTCGGGGTCACGGGCTCGGGCAAGACCTTCACCATTGCCCATGTGATCCAGAAGGTGCAGCGGCCGACCCTGGTCTTGGCACCCAACAAGACTCTCGCGGCCCAGCTTTATGGCGAGATGCGGAGCTTCTTTCCCGACAACGCCGTCGAATATTTCGTTTCCTATTACGACTATTACCAGCCCGAAGCCTATGTCCCGCGCACCGACACCTATGTGGAAAAGGAAGCGTCGATCAACGAGGAGATCGACCGCATGCGCCACAGCGCGACGCGCTCCCTTCTCGAGCGGCCCGACGTGGTGATCGTCGCCAGCGTCTCCTGCATCTATGGCATCGGCGCCGTCGAGACCTATTCGGAAATGAGCTTCGCTGTCCGCGTCGGCGACCATGTGAATCGCACCGGCTTCTTGCGCCGGCTGGTAGAACTGCAATATCGGCGCAACGAGGCCAGCTTCTTTCGCGGCACCTTCCGGGTGCGTGGCGACACCGTCGAGCTGTTCCCGGCCCACTATGAAGATCGCGCCTGGCGGCTCTCATTGTTCGGCGACGAAATCGAGGCGATCCACGAATTCGACCCCCTGACGGGCGAAAAGGTGGCGGCGCTCGACGACATTCGCATCTTCCCGAACAGTCACTATGTGACGCCGAAGCCGACCCTCGAACAAGCGATCCGAGGCATCAAGGTGGAGTTGAAGGAACGGCTAGGCCAACTCAACGCCCAAGGCAAGCTCTTGGAAGCCCAGCGGCTCGAACAGCGCGCCACCTTCGATATGGAGATGATGGCGGCGACGGGATCGTGCGCCGGCATCGAGAATTATTCCCGCTATTTGACCGGCCGCGCCGCCGGCCAGCCGCCGCCGACGCTGTTTGAATATCTGCCGGCGAACGCGCTCCTGGTGGTCGACGAAAGCCATGTCACCGTGCCGCAATTGGGCGGCATGTATAAGGGCGATTTTGCGCGCAAGTCTACGCTTGCCGAGTATGGCTTCCGCCTGCCCTCCTGCATCGACAACCGGCCGCTCAAATTCGAGGAATGGGAGACCATGCGGCCCCAGACCATCTTCGTCTCGGCGACACCCGGGCCCTGGGAGCTGAAACGCACCGAGGGCGTGGTGGTGGAACAGCTGGTGCGGCCAACGGGTCTCATCGACCCCGTCTGCATCATGCGGCCGACCGAGGGCCAGGTGGACGATCTCCTCGCCGAGTGCCGCGCCGCCTGGCGGAAGGGTGAGCGCGTCCTCGTCACCACCCTTACCAAGCGCATGGCCGAGGACCTGACCGAGTATATGCACGAAGCGGGCTTGCGCGTGCGCTACCTCCATTCGGACATCGAGACCCTGGAGCGTATCGAGATCATCCGCGATTTGCGCCTCGGCGCCTTCGACATACTGGTCGGTATCAATCTGTTGCGCGAGGGCCTGGATATTCCCGAATGCGCGCTGGTGGCCATTCTGGATGCCGACAAAGAGGGCTATCTCAGGTCCTACACGTCGCTGGTGCAGACCATCGGCCGGGCGGCGCGCAATCTCGATGGCCGCGTGATCCTCTATGCCGATCGCATGACGGGCTCGCTCGAATCGGCGCTGCGAGAAACCGAGCGCCGCCGCGAGAAACAGCGCGCCTACAACGCAGCCCACGGCATCACGCCCGAATCGGTGCGTAAGGGCATCTCCGACATCTTGGAGAGTGTGTTCTCCCGCGATCATGTGACGGTCGCAACCGGCCTCGCCGAAGAGGGCCTGTTGATCGGTCACAACATCAAGGGAACGCTCGCCGAGCTGGAGAAGCGCATGCGCCAGGCGGCGGCTGATCTCGAATTCGAGGAAGCAGCACGCCTGCGCGACGAGATCAAGCGCCTGCAAGCGGTCGAGCTTGGCCTGCCGCTCGAAGAAGCGAAGGCGAGACCCCGGGGTCCCACCGCCACCGACCAGATCGCCCGTGGCTATGGGTCGATCCGCTCGCGCACCACTTTCGGCGGTCCGGGTGCCACACCGGCCGGACCCAAGCGCCCTGGGACCAAGACCCGCAAGGGCGCTAGGCGACGGTGAGGGGGACAAGAGGGGAGCCATCATGGCCAAGCGCATCAACCGGGCGATCGAGCTCTTGGGCCAGGACCAGGCGATCTATTATGACGGCCCCCACACCGGCCATGTGCTGACCCATGCCCAGGGGCTGGCCGATGCCGCCACCTGGGCCGACTACATCAATGTCGGCATGGAGCATGGCGCCTTCGACATGACGGGCCTCGCGGCCTATATGAGCGGGCTGGCGGCGGGCGGGCCGACACGCTCCGGCCACGCGACGCCCGCCGTCATCGTGGAAGCGCCGGTCAATGGCACCGACGCCCTCAATGTGCGCTTCAACGCCTGGCAATTCCGCCAGATCCTCGGCCGGGGCGTACATGGCATCCTGCTCTGCCAGGCAGAGTCGGCGGATGCCGTCCGGGCGTTCGTCGAATCCTGCCGCTATCCGCACCAAACATCGGGCGTCGATCCGAGCTTCCCCTCGCCGCTCGAACGCCTCAATGGCGCGAGGATCGAACGCCGGGGTGATCGCCGGACCAGGCCCGGCCCCGGCGAACGCCGGCCGCTTGGCCTCGGCACGCGCGGTCGTGGCTCGGAATCGGAAGCAGCCGCCGTCTGGGGCATACCACAGGAAGACTATTTCGCCCGCGCCGATCCCTGGCCGCTCAATCCGGCGGGTGAGCTGCTGCTGGGCGTCAAGCTGGAAAGTCCCGAAGGCATCGCCAACGCCGACGCGATCCTGGCTGTGCCGGGCCTGGGCTTTGCCGAAATGGGGCCGGGCGATCTCGGTTTGTCGCTCGGCTATGTGACGCTCCAGCGCGAGCCCTATCCGCCGGCGATGCAAGCCGCGCGCGATCGCGTCTTCGGTCTCTGTCGGAGACTTGGCATCGCGTTTCTCGATGGCGGAACGCCCGCCAACATCGTGTCGCGGCTCGACGAGGGCGCGCGGGTCATATCCGGGCGCCGCGAAGATACGGCTGCCCTCGGCCGCGCGCACCAGAAGCGCGCCATGGCGGTGTAGCGGGGCCGCTGTTGCGCGGCCCTCAGGAACTGCCAATCAGGACGCCCGTGGCAAAGACGAGCAGGCCGCCGACGACCACCTGAAATGCCGCCCGGAACACCGGCGTCTGCATGAAGCGATTGCGAATCCAGGCGATCGCGGCCAGTTCCAGGACCACCACGATGCCGGCAACCGTGGTCGCCGTCCAGAAATCCGGAATGAGATAAGGGAGCGTGTGGCCGAGGCCGCCGAGCGTGGTCATGCCGCCGCTGATCGAGCCGCGCAGCCAGGCACTTCCCCGCCCGGTCAGGGCGCCATCGTCGGAGAGGGCCTCGGCGAAGCCCATGCTGATGCCGGCCCCGATCGAGGCCGCGAGGCCAACCAGGAACGTCTCCCAGGTGCTGTGGGTTGCAAAGGCCGCCGCAAACAGCGGTGCCAGCGTCGAGACCGAGCCGTCCATGAGGCCGATGAGGCCCGGCTGGATGACCTGCAAGAGGAATAGCCGCCGCTCGGCCTCATTCTCTCGCTTGTGAGCCTCGTCGGGGAGGTGCTCGCGTTCGAGGCTCCCGGCCCTCATCTCATGGCGCCCCTCCTCGGCCGCGAGATCGCCGAGCAGTTGGCGGACCGAGGCGTCCGTCGACCGCTGAGCGGCGCGGATGTAGAACCGCCTTGTCTCGGCTTCCATCAGCTCGGCCTGGGCGCGCACCTTCTCGATGCCGAGCGGGCGCAACAACCACACCGGCTCGCGCTCGACGAAGCCGCGCACGTCCTGGCGGCGAATGAGCGGGATGTGATCGCCGAACTTGGCCCGGTAAAGGTCGAGCAGGCGATGGCGGTGGCCGGTTTCTTCCTCCGCCATGGCACGGAAGACTTGCGCGGTGTGCGGATAGGTCTCGCGAAGGCCCCGGGCAAACTCGCCATAGATGCGTGAATCCTCTTCCTCAAGCGAGATGGCGAGCGCCAGTAGCTCTTGTTCCTTGAGGTCCGAGAAATCGAGCATGCCGTGGCCACTCCTTAGCCCAATATCTCAACGCGGCAAGCGCAGATCGCTCCCCGACGCCACCCATCCGGCCTCGATCCGGTCGAGGTCGATCACCCCGCTCGGGTTGGTGCGCGAGGGGGCCAGATGCCGCCGGGGCTCGACTTCGCGCCGCCACGCCTCCAGCAGGCGCCGGAGTTCTACCAGCGGCGCCCCATGATCGTCGACCCGGAGATTGATATCGGGAAAATCCTCAGCCGTGGTCAGCATCAGCGCGGCCGACTGGCGGCCACGCCGGTCGCCGCCCGCCGCCTGGCCGGCGTCGAGACCGTTCAGCAACCGTTCGGGGAGTGGCAAGGCCGAATCCGCGAGGAATTGGCGGAGCGTCGCCGCCACCACTTCGCCGCCCGCCAGCATGTTGCCGGCGACACTGACATGGGGGGCGCTCTCGCCACCGCACCAGGTAACGCAATGGCGGCCGGTCCAGGCGGCGCTTCGGCCGAGGCGATCGACGGCATGGACCTGGCGGAGGTGGCGGCCCTCGTCGCCCGCGAGTGCCCCCTCGATCGCCGCTGCTGGCGGCAAACCCCGCGCTATACCGTCGAGAATGGCGGGCCCGAGATAACGGTTGGTGAAGGATTGGGTGGACACCGCCCCCATGCCCGAGCGCACGAATGGGCAATTGGCGCCGACGGCGAGCGCCTTTGTGGTAACCGCAACCGCAAAGGCGCCGCTGTAGAGATCGTGGGCCACAATCGACCAGGTCATGAGCTACCCATTATCGCCCGCCCCGGATGCCGAGGAAGCGCCGCACCTCCTCGGCACAGCGCTCGGGCACGGCGTCGCAGATATTGTGCGGCAGGCCCTCATAGACGAGGAACTCATTATCGAGGATACGGTCGCGCATGACGTGATAATTCTCGAGCGCGCCCACGGTCTCGGCGCCGGGCGCCACGATCAGCGTCGGGCAACGGATCAGGTCGAGCCGCTCGGGCCAGTAGAGCGACGCCATCAGGCCAACGAAGCGGCCGATATAGGGGGTGTCGTTCTTGGCCGCCTCGTCGAGGAACCATTGGATGAGGCCGGGATCGGTCCGGTCCATCGGGAAGCGCTCGGCGATGGTGTCGGCCAGGAAATTGCGCAAGCCTTCCTTGGCGATGCGCGGCAGCCAGGTGGTTCCCGCCTGGCTCTGCTTCAGTCCGGGCGTCGAGCCGAAGAGCGCCAGGGTCCGCACCCGATCGGGCGCTGTCATGGCGAGGTTCTGTCCGATATAGCCGCCGGCCGAATTGCCAACCACATGGGCGTTGGGAATACCGAGGCGGTCCATCAACTCGACCACGTCCTGGACCAGGCGCTCCATGGTCAAGGGGCTCGAAGGCGCCGGCACGCTAGAGGCGCCATGGCCGCGCAAATCCATGCGCACCACCGGATATTGCCGGCAAAGCAGTGGGACCCAGGCGTAGAAACGCTGGGCATGACCCATGGCCGAATGCAGCAGCAACAGTGTCTCGGGTTTCGTCCAGGGATCGGTGAAGTCGTCGATCCAATACGCGATGGTCTCGCCGTCGCTCGTGCGAAATTGTCCCTCCGCCATCGCCCAGTCCCTCCCGGCTTCTCCCGGCCGGCGACGCAAGATGGTGCCCCCGGGGAGACTCGAACTCCCACTCCCTTGCGAGAAACAGATTTTGAGTCTGCCGCGTCTACCGGTTCCGCCACAGGGGCATCAGGGCCGGGATCATAGCCAAGGGCCGGGGAGCGTCAACGTGGCCTTGGCCGGTCCGCCGGTTCAGGGCTTAGCCGTCAGGTCGATGCCCTTGGCGGCGGCGGCCTGGTGGACGTATTTGTCGGTCTGCTGGAAGGCGTTTTCGAGCGCGCGCGCACCTTCGGGCGCCGAAATTTCCGTGAAGCGAGCCTGGATCGCCTCGGGCGTGCGCTGGTCCTCGGAGAGATAGACGCCCGCCGTCTCCTCGATCGTCACGCGGGCATAGCTGCCGGCGCCGGCACCCAAGATCACCCGCGAGGGCGCTTCGTCGCTCACCAGATAGAGCACCGCCGGGGTCACCGACTCCGGTTGCATGAGGTCGAGCATCGCCTTTGGCATCAGCTCCGCCGTCATGCGGGTAGCGGCCGTTGGCGAGATAGTGTTGATGCGAATATCGTACTTGGCGCCTTCCTGGTGCAGCACGTTCATCAGGCCGACGAGCGCGATCTTGGCGGCGCCATAATTCGCCTGGCCGAAATTGCCATAGAGCCCCGACGACGAAGTGGTCATGACGATGCGGCCATAATTTCGCGCCCGCATCGTCTCCCAGACCGCCTTGCAGCAATTGACCGCGCCCATCAGATGCACGTCGAGGACGGCGCGGAAATCATCCAGCTCCATTTTGGCGAAGGTCTTGTCGCGGAGCGTGCCGGCATTGTTGATGAGAATGTCGACCCGCCCCCAGCGCTCATTCGCCTCGCGGACCATCGCCTCGACCGCGGCGAAATCGGTGACGCTGGCGGTGCTCGCCATCGCCTCGCCGCCCAAGGCCGCAATCTCACCGACGACCCGATCGGCCGCGCTGGTCGAGCCACCGCTACCGTCGGTCTTGACACCCAGATCGTTCACCACCACCCGAGCACCGCGCCCAGCGAGGCCGAGCGCGTGCGACCGGCCAAGACCATTGCCGGCGCCCGTGACGATGGCAACCCGGCCGTCGAAGCGAATGCTCATGGCGGTCCTTTCGTTGGATCTCGGATTCGATGAACGTCCCTAGCGCCGGCCGAGAGCCTCATCCAGATCCGCCAGCACCTCGCGGAAGGCGGCCGGCTTGAATGTATAGTCCTTGGCCACGATCTGGCGCGCTTCCGCAACGGCCGCGCGCATGGCGCGATATTGGCCGTCGCCGACGCTGCCGCGCACGGCTGCGGTCAGGTGATCCAGGGCATAGGCCGCCTGCTCCGCCGCATTGTGATAGGCAAATTGGCCGTCAAGCCCAGCGCGCACCATGGCGGCCAGCAAGCGGCGGGCATCGCCGACGCTGGCGGCGCCGGCCGCCCGGCCGGCGGTCTCACGCAGCCGGCGCGCGGCGGCGATAGCGTCCGCCGGGCTAAGGGCCAAGGCCTGATGCAAGGCACGGGCGCGTTCCTCAAGCTCGGCCGCGAGTTGCGGGGCGGACTGCCTGAGGACGATGCCGAGCATCACCGCGTTGGCGTCGTTGAAGCGGATCGTGCCGGGCGCGACGCCGCTGTTCGGCCGCGCTTCCCACCGAATGTCATAGAGCGAATGGTGGCACGACGTGCAGTCGAACAGCACCAGTTCCGGGAAAGCGCCGTCACGGCCGCGGCGCGGGTGGACCATGGCCTCCAGCAACTCGTTCAGCATCATCGCCTGGCCCACGACCCAAGTCTGCAGCGCGCCGGGCGCCTTCTTGCGCTGGGCATAGTCGGCGTCGGTGGTGTAATGCGCCGGCTGGTTCTGGGTGAACGCGGCCAGCTCGAACTTCATGCGCGGATGGCCCGCCCCCATGATCCGGTGAGTAATCGACTTGCCGTCGTCGCCGAAATGGCAGGAGATGCAGAGTCGCCCGCGCGGGCCCGCCAGCTCGCTCGGATAGAGGCCGGCGGCGACGTTCGTGGCGTGGTCGCTGGTACCCGCGAGATGCACGCCAAGATAGCCCGAGCCGCCGCCGTGGCAGGCTTCGCAGCCGACGCCGTCGGCGATGTTGAATTGCCGGCCGCGCTTGTCGGCGGGCACATTGTCGGCATGGCAGTTGAGACAGACAGGCGCGCCGGCCGCCGAGCCGAGCCCAAGATTGCGCGCGATGCGCCGCGAGCGCTCGTTGAGCAGCACCGCATAGGCCTTGGAATGGCGGTCCTGGCTCTGCCAGACGGCGAATTCATTCTGATTCACGGTCGAGCCGGCGAAGGCTTGCACGGCGCCGTGGCAGGTGCTGCCGGCGCAACTCTGAACGCCGAGATGGATGGCGGCACCATATTGGGGCAGCGTCTGCGCCCCGGCGGCCATGGCGTAGAGGCACAGGGCAACGACTGCCGCCGGCACCCACAAGCTGCTTCGCGCAACACCCTTCATCTTGTTCCCCACTCCGGCGCCGGGCCCTCTCGACCGGCTGACGCGAGTATGGCCTTGGGGACCGGCATCGGCAAGGTCGGGGCGCTTGGATTTTTGGGAGCGAACGGTATGCCGTCCTCGGTCACGAAAGATATGTCCGGGAACGACGCCGCCCGTTCTGGAACACCTTGATCCGCCTCGACGAAGGCTCACGGCGAGGGCAGGCGCTCCGCCCGTTCCAGCAGGTGCCGGGCCTGTTTGAGATGCGGCATGTCGAGCATCTTCCCGTCGAGCGACACCGTGCCAACACCGGCCGCGAACGCGGCAACCACCCGGCGCGCATGGGCCAGCTCTTCCGCCGTCGGCGAAAACGCCCTATTGATCGGCGCCACCTGGTCTGGATGAATGGCGATCTTGCCGGTAAACCCCGTCTTGCGACCTTGCAGGGCCTCGGCTTCGAGGCCGGCCAGGTCGCGAAAATCCGGATACACGGAGTCGACCGGCTCGACGCCCGCGGCGCGGCAGGCCGCAAGGCAGAGCGAGCGCGCCAAACGGTAGACATCCTCGTAGGCGCCAGCGGGCGTCCGGTTCGTGCCGGCCATCAGCGCGGCGGCAAGGTCCTCGGCGCCCCAGGTCATGCCATAGAGGCGAGGCGTCGCCCCAATGAAGCTGTCGAGCGTGAAGAGCGAGCGGGCGGTCTCGGTCGCGACCACCAGGATACCCACCTTGCCCAATGCGATCCCCTCCCGCGCCTCAAGCGCCGAGAGGTAATGGTCCAATCGGACCGCTTCCGCCGCCGAATAGGTCTTCGGCAGAACGATACCGTCCGGCGACCCGCCGACGACCGCCGCCAGATCTTCGAGGGCAAAGCTCGTGTCGAGGGGATTGATGCGCACCCAAAGCTGCTGACGCGCCCGGTCCTGGTGAGCGTGCAAATAGGCCCGCGTCATTTTTCGTGCCGTCGGCAGGTTCGCCTGGCTCACCGAATCCTCAAGGTCGAGGATCAGCGCATCCGCGGGCAAGTCACCGGCCTTGGCGAGCTTGCGCTCGCTATCGCCCGGCACGAACAGGAAGGAACGCAGCGCCGTCATGTCGGCTTCTTCCGCATCAGTCCCTGGCGCTTGCAATAGGCCACTTCCTCGCCGCGCTGATTGATGCCTCGATGTTCGAAGGTGACGATGCCCGTATCCGGCCGAGACTTGCTCTCGCGTTTCTCGAGAATCTTCGTGATGGAGCGGATGGTATCGCCATGGAACACGGGCTTGGCGAAGCGCACGTCGGTCATGCCGAGGTTGCCGATGGTCGTGCCCAACGTGGTGTCGCCAACCGAAACACCGATCACAAGGCCGAGGGTGAACAGGCTGTTCACGATACGTTGGCCGAATTCGGTCCCCTTGGAAAATTCCTCGTCGAGATGCAGCGGCTGCGGATTATGGGTCAAGGCGCAGAACAGCACATTATCCATCTCGGTCACGGTGCGGGTCAGCGCGTGCTCGAACGTCTGACCGATCTTGAACTCCTCGAAATAGAGCCCGGCCATAGAGTCCCTCGCTTCTTTCGTTAGGGGTCATGGATGAGGGTATCACGGCATCCGGCACCCTCGCCTTACCTTGGACGAGAGCGACGAATACCGCGATGAAACCGGTTGCCTCAAACCCCCGCGTGGGAGATTTCCTTCAAAATCGCCTGCAGGGCGCCATCGGCCATGGCCCGGAGTTCGACGTCGGTGCGATCCTGCACGGGGTGCGGGATGAACACCATCGCCGGGTGATATCCGAGGGCATCCGCCTGGGCCGCGGCCGCCTCCACGAATTCGGTGGTGGCGACACCAACGCTCGGAATGCCACGCGCTTCGAGGTCCGCCAGGTCATGCATACAGCATGTCGTGCAGGAGCCTCAGTCGGACAAGCCTTCGATCAGCACGTCGACTTCCGTGCTGATCCGCTGGCGGAGTGCCAACGGCGCAACGCGGGTATTGGTCGGCTTGGCATAGCGCCGCACCTTGTAGCCGCGCTGGCTCAGCTGTTCGTCCAACCGGTCCAGAAAGACGTCGCCGCGCGATTTGGCGATGTCCATGATGCCGATGGTGAGACCATCGAGCGAGGCGGGTCTGGCCAGACGCTGCCGCCCCGCGACCTCCATCTCGCCCGTTGGATCCAAAAGGACTCTGGGGTCTGTCATGATTTGATCTCCTTGGTCACGGGCACGCTGCCGCGCTCCCCGCTGGCCGCCCAGCCAGCGAGGATGGCGGAAAACAATCCGGCCTTACCTCCCGCGCGCACCAGGTTAAGGCCACCCGGCCGGAACTTCGTCAACACTTTGCCGGCCATCGCCGCGGGCATGCCTTCGGCAATGCCGTCCACGCCTTCGAGCACGTCACGGGCGGGGATTCGCAACTCGGCCTCGATCGCCGCCTTGGTGCGAGCCTTCGACCAGCCGGCTTCTCGGAAAGTACGATAATGCTCAGGCGCCATGACGACGAAAGCGTCGGCTCCCAGAAACTTCTTCGGATGCTGAACTGCGCCGAGGCACGCGGCAAAGGTCTTGGCCAGAGACTCCGGTGTCCGTGAAAGCTGGTCGACCACCCCCTGCAAGCCGTACCCCGCGAAGACCGTGACCGCCGACGTCCCCGACAGGACACCGCGTTCGACCGACAGAGGCTCCCAGATTGTGTCGTCCTCGTCTTCGGCAAAGCAGAACGTATGTTTGCCGGGATTGCCCAGTGTGGCGCGATCCACGCCGCCCGGCTTGCCGCCGCCCACATTGCGAATGACCAGCTGGAGGGCGCGCCCGATCGTGGCGTTGGCGCGGTTCCCTTGACCGAGGGCGTTGACACCCCAATTCATGCCGATCCGGTGGCGGATAGGTCCATTCACGATGACGATAGGGCCGACATACATCGTGGTCGCCAACACGCCGTGCATGCAGAAGGCATCGTCCAAAACGGCCTCGACGGCCGCCAAGACCACCGGCAAATATTCCGGCTTGCAACCCGCCATGACGGCGTTGATCGCCACTTTCTCGACGCTACAGGGCGCCAGATTGGGCGGCACGAGGCCGACAATCTCACGCGCGTCGCGGATCGTGCCCTGCAACATGCGATGCACGCGCACCAGCGTCGGCGGCACAATCGGCAAGCCGTCGCTCCAGCCATAATCGTAGCAGGCTTCGATTTCGTCCTGGCGATCGGCGACTTCAACCCGTCTGGCCGCGAATGTCACGCCGCCGAAACGCACGGCCAGCTCCTCGACCGTGCCGGGCTCCACCGACAGGGAACCGCATCCGGGGCGGCTGTCGGGCAGGCCTGCGCCGAGCCCGGACATGCCAGCGAGCGCCTCCCATTCACCGCGATGCCAGCCAAGGACACGGCCCACCTCGCGCCCCCCTTGCACGCGGATCAAGGTCGGAACGATCTCTATATTCAGGCGGTAGGAGGCCTCAAGATGACGATCGTCGACGACACCGCCAACGGCGCTCGGGAAGCCGGGATCGTCCTGACTGAAAACCGTGACGGTCGAGGTGCTGAACGCCAGCTGGCGCATGACCGGCTCGATCAGCACGCAGGTGGGACAATCGCGCTTGGCGACAAGGACCAGGCCATCGGGCGGGGCAAGCATGGGCGCTCTCTCTATCGCGAGCTACTACATGCCCAATGGTAAGTGACTTAGACCCGCAAATGAACTGGATTCGCGGCCGTCGCCAAGTCTCTGGCTCTTCCGGTTCCTCGGCGACGGCGGTTGAGCCTAGATGAGCTCGACCGCGTTCGCTTGTGGTCCCTTCTCACCCATGCTCGTGGTGATGCGAACCCGCTGCTCGGGTTGCAGGGTCGAAATGCCCGACCGTTCGAGGGCGCGAATGTGGACGAAGATATCCTTGCCGCCATCGTCGGGACTGGCAAACCCGAACCCCTTTTCCGGATTGAACCACTTGACCGTCGCATCGACGACTTCGCCGCCACCACTCGACATGGGCGGTCCGTGGCGCGGCGGTCTGGCACTCGGGGTCGCGGTCGCGGTCGCGGTCGACTCATCGACGCTGTGGATGGCAACCACTTGGGGGCCTCGTTGGCCTTGCCCGAGGTCGACCACCAGGGTCGCCCCTTCGGAGATCGTGGCCCGACCCGCCCGACTGAGCGCCGAGACATGCAGGAAAGCATCCGGCGTACCGTCGGTCGCCGCCACGAAGCCGAAGCCTTTGGTCGGGTTGAACCACTTCACTGTGGCGGTCACATTGGTCCGATCAGCGGTTGGCGCCGCGGTTTCGCGGCGCGGCTGCATCGCAGGACGTGCCGGGAACGCGGGACTCTCGAACTCATCGGGCCAGCTGTCAGAATTGCGGCGCCGACGACTGCCGGTGCGATCACGGGTCCAAGCCATCAGGTCTTCCAGCTCGTAAGTCATTAACAATGAATCATGTTAACACCCGAAAATAGTCTTGTCGCGGTCCGCGTAACCGCATTTGGCACGCCATAGGCTCGGCCGTTCGTCAGATTTTCCGGCCGAGCGCCCGCAGCCTGCCTTCGATATTGCTCCAGGCTTCCCGGATACGGCGGTCATTGCCTGGCTGGTCGATCCCCCGCCAATAGTTCCACACCCCGTCGGCGAACGCGCGGAGAACTGCGTCGCCCTCGACGCCGCCTGAATCCGCTCGCCCGTCTCTAAATATGGCGGCGCGCAGCCTGCCCATCTTGTTTGGATCGCCCGCCATGGCAACAATGGCGGCAAAGGCCCGCGACACGACCATTAGGCGTTCCATCGTTGTTGCCTCGATCTCATAGAGATCGTCCAGCATCAGCCGTTTCTGGCGTGCGGCGTACTCTGCACGCAGTTCGGCACCGTGCTCAGAGGACCCCCGCCACGCTAGCCCGGATTATTGATGGTGGGTCTGATTTCAGGCTGGCGGATGTAGCTTAATTCGTTGAAATCGTGTAGAAATTCGTTGTCGAAGCGAGCTTCTCCCCGATCACCGAAAGCGCCACACCCGCCATGACTGACGATACCCTTCTTGGC
>SHVR01000047.1 GCA_009694185.1 Alphaproteobacteria bacterium
AACATGCCGGCGGCGGCCCAAGTAGCACCCCGCCCCGCCCGGCCGCGCTCGAGGATGGTCACCCCATGACCGCCGCGCGCCAAGTACCAGCCGATGGCGAGGCCGCACACACCACCGCCCACGATCAAAATCCGGCCCTTGGTCATCCCTTTTCCCGCTTAATCGGCCCTTTTCCCGCTTAATCGGCCCGTCTCCCGCTTATCGCCCTGGTACGCTTGCAGATGCCGAGGCACGAAACAACGCACTTTCGCCGGGCCTGTGACGGCCGTGCTAGGCTGGCGCCCCAGATAGCGGCAGTCGAAGGAATAAGCGATGGCGGGGGGCTCCTATGCAATGACCAAGACCGAGCGCGTGCGCTTCTTGAAGGAGCCACGGGTCGGCGTGCTTGCCGTGGCCGCGGCCGGCCAAGGGCCGCTCGCCGTGCCGGTCTGGTACCGGATGGAAACCAACGGCGATCTGGTGCTGGTCACGCCCAAGGCATCGCTGAAGGCCAGGCTCATCCGAAAGGCCAAACGCTTGAGCCTCTGCGTCCAGGACGAGAAGCCGCCCTATCGCTATGTGAGCGTCGAAGGGCCGGTGGTGGCCGCCGTCGATGCCGACGTCGAGCGCGACCTCCGCCCCATCGCGCGCCGCTATTACGGCCTGAAGAAGGGCGACGCCTATGCCGATCAGCTAGCGCCCGAATTCGCGGGCGGCACGCGGGTCAAGCTCACTTTTCGCCCGGAGCGCTGGCTGACCGTCGACTATGGCAAGCGGCGCGGCTGAGCGCGCGCACGGTCCGTAGCGGGGCGGTCGAGCGCCATGGCTTCCGTGATGACCACGCCATAGTCCTCGGCCGCTGCTCGCCGCGACACCAGTCCCTTCAGCACATCGTCGAGCACCAGTTCCGCCGGGCGCTCGAACGGCGCGCCGAAGCCGCCGCCGCCCGGCATCTCGACGATAATTCGATCGCCGGTGGGAATGGTCTGGCGGCCCTTGTTGTTCAGCTCCTTGCCGGTTGCGAGGCGTAACCGGCCCTTGGCCCCGGGGCCACCTTGATGGCGGCCGCGCGCCGCGTAATGCACCCGCTCGAAGGTGGCGTCGATGGCGAAGGGCGCCGGCTCGCGGCTCGAGACGATCATCCGCTGGCCGAGCCCGCCGCGCTGCCGGCCGGCGCCGCCCGAATCGGTGCGGTATTCCTTCTCCCACACCACGATCGGCGTGATCGCCTCGGAGATTTCGACCGGCACGTTGCGCACGCCACTGGGAAAGGGCGTCGCCGACAGGCCGTCGAGGGCGGGCCGTGCCCCGGCGCCGCCCGAATGAAAGCTCGTGATGTTGAACGGGCTGGCCGAGCCATCCAGCGGGAACGCCTCCTCGCTCAGGCCGTGGCCCGCCATCAGCTTGAGGTTCCAGAGGTTCGACGTGCCCTCGGCGGGCACCTTGCCGGCGACGGCCTGGTCGAGGCAACCGAACACCACGTCGGGCAGCATGTGGCCGATGGTTGAGCGCGCCACCACCGCGCAGGGATGCGGCGGGTTGACGATGGTGCCCAAGGGGGCCGTCACCTTGATCGGCGCCAGGGAACCCGCATTGTTCGGGATGCGCGGGCCGACCACGCAGCGCACGCCGAACGAGGTATAGGCCTCGGTGTAGCAGAGCGGGCAGTTGATGCCATAGCTCGAGACGGGCGAGCTGCCCGTAAAGTCCACCAGGATCTCGCCCTCGGAAATGGTCATGGTGGCGACCAGATCGATCGGGAATTCGCGCCCGTCGATGCGCATGCTGTTCCGGTAGATGCCCTGGGGCAGTCGATTGATGGCGGCCTTGGTGGCGCGGGCGCTGTTGGTGACGATGTGGTGGCCGAGCTCATCCAGATCGACCATGCGAAACTCGTCCAGCATGGCCAGGAGACGCCGGCCGCCCACTTCGTTGCAGGCGATCAGCGAATAGATGTCGCCTTCCACCTGCACCGGCTCGCGCACATTGGCGCGCACCAGTTCGAGGAACCATTCGTTGATCCGGCCCTGGCTGACGAGGGGCATGATCGGGATATAGAGCCCCTCGTGATAGACCTGCCGACCATCGGGCGACTGGCCGATGCCGCCGATGTCCACGAGGTGACTGGTGGATGCAAAGAGGCCGACGATCTCGCCACCGCGAAAAGTCGGCGTCACCACTGTCAGGTCGTGCAGATGGCCGGTGCCGAGCCAGGGATCGTTGGTGATGTAAACGTCGCCCTCGCGCATGCCCCTGACCGGGAACTTGGCGATGAAATGCTTGACTGCGAGCGCCATGGAATTGATGTGGCCGGGGGTGCCGGTCACGGCCTGGGCCAGCATGCGCCCCTCGTGGTCGAAGACGCCCGCCGATATATCGCCGGCCTCGCGCGACGACGTGCTGAACGCGGTCCTGACCAGGGTCTGGGCCTGTTCCTCGACCACCGAAAGCAAGCGGTTCCACATCACCTGAAAGCGGATTTGCGCCAGCGAATTGTTACTCATGGGGCGGCCTTTCGGGTCAACAGAATATGTCCGGCGGAGAGGACTTCCGCCGCGAAGCCGCCGGGCACGATGGTGGCCGTCTCGTCTTCGACGATGACGGCGGGCCCCGCGAGCGTCGCACCCGGCTCGAGCGAGTTCCGGCGATAAACGAGCGCCTCGATGGTCGTGCCCCGGTCGACATCGAACAATGTGCGTGTGCCCGACGCCAGCGGCGCATGGCGGCCGACGGCCGCCACTTCCGGCAGTTCGACACCAGCCGTGGCAAGTGCCAGGCTCCAGCTCATGGCCTCGACCGGGAGGTTGGGGATGGTGCGGCCATAGAGTGCCCGGTAGGCCGCCTGGAAGGCCTCTTCCACCGTGGCCGCGTCGCCGCCGGTCAACTCGCCCAGAGGCAAGTTCACCACCACTTCATGGCCCTGGCCGCGATAGCGCATGAAGGCCTGGCGCGATTCACGGACCGCCGCCTCGGGGGCACCCTGGCGGACCACTGCCAGCGCCTCGGCGCGCATTTGGCCGAAGAGATCGTTGAGGGGCGCCGGATCGAACTGGCGCATGTCCATATAGCGGCTGCGCACCACCTCATAGCCGATGGGCGCCTGGAGGAAGCCGATGGCCGAGCCCACGCCCGCGCCGGCCGGCACCAGGACGCGGTCCATGCCAAGCTTGTCGGCCAGTCTCGCCGCATGCAGGGGTGCGGCACCACCGAAGGCAATCAGCGTGCGTCCCACCAGGTCCTTGCCGCACTCGACCGAATGGACGCGGGCGGCGTTGGCCATGTTCTCATCGACGATCTCGCTCACCCCCGCCGCCGCGATCACGTCGGTCATCTCGAGCGCGCGGCCGACGACAGTCTCCAGGGCGCTCGCGGCCCGGCCCGGATCGAGGGTCATCTTGCCGCCGGCGAAATAGCCGGCATCGATGCGCCCCAGCACCAGATCGGCGTCGGTCACGGTGGGCAAGGTGCCGCCGAGGCCATAGCAGGCCGGGCCGGGTGCCGCACCGGCGCTCGTCGGTCCGACGGCGATGCGCTTCAGTTCGTCGACCGTCGCGATCGAGCCGCCGCCCGCGCCGATCTCCACCATGTCGATGACCGGAATGCGGAGCGGCAGGCCGCTGCCCTTGAGGAAGCGGTACATGCGCGCCACCTCGAAGCTCCGCGAAACGCGCGGCTCGTAATCGTCGATCAAGCAGATCTTGGCGGTGGTGCCGCCCATGTCGAAGGAGAGGACACGATCGAGACGGCAACTTCGGGCCAGGGTCTTGGCGAGGATGGCGCCACCGGCCGGACCCGATTCCACCAGGCGCACGGGGAAAGCGCGGGCCGTCTCGAGCGTCACCATGCCGCCCGAGGACATCATCAAGAGCAAGGGCGAACTCACGCCCAGCGCCGTCAGCGCCTTGCCCAGGCGTTCGAGATAGCCCGCCATGAGCGGCTGCACATAGGCATTGGCGACGGCGGTCGAGAAGCGGTCATATTCGCGGATTTCCGGGCAGACCTCGTGGGATAGCGTGATGGCGACCCCCGGCAGCCGGGCGGCCAGAATGTCGCGCGCCCGGCGCTCATGGGAGTCGTTCACATAGCTATGCAGGAAGCCGATGGCGACCGCCTCGACCGCCGCGGCCTTGAGCAGAGGCACCACGGTGCGGACGGCAGCCTCATCGAGCGCCAGCAGCACCGCGCCGTCGGCGGCGACGCGTTCGGCCACACCGAAGCGTAATTCGCGCGGCACTAGGGGCGACGGCCGCTGCATGTAGATGTCGTACTGCTCGAAGCGATGCTCGTAGGCGATCTCGATCGAATCGCGGAAGCCCTCGGTGGTGACCAGCGCCGTCTTGGCGCCCTTGCGCTCGATCAGCGCGTTAGTGGCAAGCGTCGTGCCGTGAATGACGAGCCCAACCTCGCCGGGCTTTACACCGGCGGACTGAAGTGCCGTGGTGACCGCCTCGATCACGCCGAGCTCGGGGGCGGCCGGGGTCGTCAAGACTTTGGCCGTGACGCGCCGTTCGCCCGCTTCCAGGACAACGTCGGTGAAAGTGCCGCCCACATCGACGGCGATACGCGCTATGCCGGTCATGGTTTCCTTGTCGATCATCCGTGCCGGTCCCATTCTGGCGCGATTGAACACTGGCGGGAAGGCGCAACGATCTTGGCGGAACTCGGCGGGCCAAACTTGGACGGCAAGGCCGTGCCGGTCGACCGATGCGGCGGCGGCCGGCCGCGCGGCTGCAAAGTCTGGCTCTGTTTCACGCTAGGTCTCAACGCTGGAATAACCTGTTAAGTTCGGCCTCAAACCGGGCGGAGGAGGCTGCCATGACCGATATGGATCGCGATCGCGCCACGGGCAAGAACCCACCCATCCTCCACCCTTATGGCAGCACGGCCAAGCGGGCGCCGAGCCATCGCCCGCTCGCCATCCCACGGACGCTGACGGAGATGACGGGTCCCCTCTATGGCCATGCGAGCGTCGATCCGGGCGAGGCCGATTTGACCCAGGGCCACGCTGGCGAGCCCCAGGGCGAGCGCATCATTCTGGCCGGACGGGTGGTTGACGCGGCCGGCGGGCCGGTGCCCGACACCTTGATCGAGCTCTGGCAGACCAATGCCGCCGGCCGTTACTTGCACGCGGCGGACCGGCATCCGGCACCGCTCGATCCGAACTTCACGGGCGCTGGCCGGGCCGTGACCGACGGCCAAGGCCAATACCGCTTCACCTCGATCAAGCCGGGCGCCTATCCCTGGCGCAATCACCCCAATGCCTGGCGGCCCGCCCATATCCATCTCTCGCTGTTCGGACCATCTCTCACCACTCGCCTGGTGACCCAGATGTATTTTCCGGGCGACCCGCTCTTGGCCTTCGACCCCATCTTCAACGCCGTCCCGGACTTGGCCGCGCGCCAGCGCCTCGTCGCCGGGTTCGACTGGAATTTGACAGAGCCCGAATGGGCGCTCGGCTACCGCTTCGACGTCGTGCTTGGCGGCCGCCGCGCCACGCCCATGGAGGATTGAGCGATGGCCGACGAGGGCTTGGAGCCAACGCCCGACCAGACGGTCGGGCCGTTCTTCCATTATGTGCTGACACCGCACGCCTATCCGGTGCGGAGCCTGGTGGGCAACGACTTGACCCAGGCGGGTGTGGCCGGCGAGACGATTCGCATCGAAGGGCGCGTCCTCGATGGCGACGGCAGTCTGGTGTCGGACGCGCTGGTCGAGATCTGGCAGGCCGACGCGGCCGGCCACTATGCCCATCCCGAAGACCGGCGCGGCACCGCATCCAACGCGTTTCGCGGCTTCGGGCGGTCCGACACCGATGCGACGGGTGTCTTCCGCTTCACCACCATCAGGCCGGGTCCGGTGCCGGGGCCCGGCGGCGGTACCCAGGCGCCGCATATCGCCGTGACGATCTTCGCGCGCGGTCTCCTCCGCCATCTGGTGACCCGCTTCTATTTCCCGGACGAGCCCTTGAATGGGGCCGACCCGATCCTTGCCTTGGTGCCGGCCGAGCGGCGGGCGACGCTCATGCTGCGCGCGGCGGGCAAGGCACACTATGGCATCGACATTTGCCTGCAAGGCGACCAGGAAACGGTATTCTTCGACGTTTAGCTTGATCGGAAAATCAGCGGAGGAAATCATGGAAGTCGGTTATGTCGGCCTCGGCATGATGGGTGGTGCCATCGCCAGGCGGATGCGCGTGAACAAGCTGGCGCTGCGCGTCTTCGATCTCGCGCCGGAACGGGTCTCGGCCTTGGCCGAGGCGGGCGGCGTTCCCGCCCAGAATCTCCGGGCACTCGCCAGCGCCTCGGACATGATCTGCCTTTGTCTCCCGACCTCGGTCGAGGTGCGGGCCGCCATCTTCGGCGAAGACGGTCTTGCGGCCGGCCTCAAGCCCGGCTCGCTCGTGGTCGACATGACGACCGGCGATCCGCTCGCCACCAAGGCCATGGCGAAGGAATTGGCGGCGAAGGGCGTCGAGATGATCGACGCGCCGGTCTCGGGTGGACCGACGGGTGCCGCCGCCGGCACGCTTGCCATCATGGTAGGCGGCACCGCCGCCCAATTCGCCAAGGTCAAGCCGGTGTTCGAGAAGGTCAGCCCCAACGTCTTCCATGTGGGCGATCTCGGCGCCGGCCAGACGACCAAGCTCGTCAACAATCTTCTGGCCGCCGGCTGTCGCGCCATGACCTTCGAGGTGATGACGCTCGCGGTGAAGAATGGTCTCGATCCGAAAATTTGCGCCGAAGTGTTGCAGAAGAGCTCGGGGCGCAACGCCACCACCGAACAGACCCTGCAACGGCTGATCGCCGGCGACTTCCCGAACACCTTCAGCATCGGCCTGATGCACAAGGACGTGCGGCTCGCCAATCAGCTTGCCCAGGACACGGGGGTGCCCATGCTGCTCGGCCGCCTGGTCCAGGAACTGCACCTGCACGCGCTCAACGTGCATGGTGCCAGCGCCGATTCGAACATGCTGATTCGTGATTTTGAGGCGTATAGCGGAACGCGCATCGCGAAATAGGCGGGCCGGTCAGGTCTCGCCGTAGCGGACCGACAACAGCTCGATCTCAATGGGGCCGGCCGGCGCCTGGTAGCGCACCATGTCGCCGGCCTCGGCCTTGTGCAGGGCGCGGGCGATGGGCGAGAGCCAGCTCACCCGGCCCGCCGCCAGATCGGCTTCGTCGAGGCCGACGATGGTGATGGTGCGCGCCGCGCCGACGCTGTCGGCATAGGTCACGGTCGCGCCGAAAAACACCTGCCTGAGGTGGCGTTGGCGCGCCGGATCCACCACCTCTGCGCTTTCCAGTTGTTTGGTCAGATAGCGGATGCGCCGGTCGATCTCGCGCAGGCGCCGCTTGCCATAGATATAGTCGCCATTCTCGGAGCGGTCGCCATTGCCGGCGGCCCACGCGACCACGTCCACCGCCTTCGGCCGTTCGACATCCTGCAGTTGGTGGCGCTCGGCCACGAGGCCGGCGCGGCCGGCGGGTGTCATGTAATTCTTGACCCCGGCCGGCAATGCCTCGATTTCCGGCGCGAGGTCGTCCGCCTCGTCATCGTCGCTTTCCTTGACGAAGGCCTTGCTCATGTCATGCCCGATCTCGTGTCGCTGGCCGTCAGGCGGCGGCGTCATCCTGGACCTTGGGATCGTAATTGGCGTCGTACCAATAGGCGAGCCACTCGGCATAGGTGATCGCCGGCCACTGGGGCGGATTGCCGGGCCCGGCGCAGGTGGGCAGGCAGTCGATCACCGCGTCGAACCGGGGCCCGAGGAAGAACGGGACCGAATAGCGGTGCCGCCCGATCGGGGGGAGGGCGCGATGCGGCGTCGACTTGAAGCGGCCGTTGGTCCAGCGCTTCAGCATGTCGCCCGAATTGACCGCGAACGAGCCCGGCACATGGGGCACGGCCAGCCACTCGCCGGAGGGCATGCGGACTTCGAGGCCGGGTACTTCGCTCTGGGCAAGGAAGGTCATGAAATTGGCGTCGGTATGGGGGGCGATGCCGAACTGGTTTGCGTCGGCCGCGACCGGCGGATAATGCGACAGGCGGAACGAGAAATGGCTGTCGCTGAAGTCGTCGGCGAAATGGTTCGGTGCGAGGTCGAGCGCCACGGCAATGGCCGGCAGGAAACGGCGCGCGAAATCATCCATCGTGTCCATGTAATCGAGCAGATTGGCCCGGAAGCGCGGCAGATCGGCTTCACCGGGCCAGCGATTGGGACCGACGAAGCGCCGGCCCGAGCGGAGCAGGGGGTCGGTGGCCGGCCGCTCGCGCTTGAGGAAAAAGGCCTCGTTCAGGTCGGGCTTGTCGTTCTTGTTGACGTCCGAGGTCCAGACCGCGTAGCGGCCCATGGCCATGTAGCCGTTATTATGCTCGTTCATCTTGAGGGCGAGCTTCCAGTCCATGGCCTGGGTGTGGAAGCGTTTCGCCTCATCGAACGCGCGGGCGATCTTGGCTTCCGCCACCCCATGGCCGGTCAAGACGAAGAAGCCGACCGACGTCAGCGCGTCGTGGACCTGGCGCGCCGTCCGGGCCAGCGCGCCGGGCCGCCCGGCGACATAATCGGCGAGGTCGATGATCGGGATCATGGCTTCCATCCGGGAGTTTCGAGCTATGTCCAGGGTGCGCCCGGCCGCTAGGGTCGTCAATCGCCCGATGCGGGTTGGCAGTCATGGCCGCCCTTGGCCCACCAATCGGTATATCCTGGCATTGGAACAATCGGGTTGCGGGTATTGACAAGAAGGCGCAGATCAATCTCTGGTATGCGATGGCCGCGTTCGGCGTGTTGATGCTCTTCCAGACATGGTGGGCACAGAGCCAACGCCTCCAGCCCATTACGTACAGCCAATTCGAGACACTGCTCCGCCAGGGCAAGGTCGAGGAAATTACGATCCGCCAGAACGTCATCGAGGGCAAGTTGCGCGAGCCCTTGCCCGACGGCCGCGCGCAGTTCGTCACCACCCGCGTCGAGCCGCACTTCGCCGAGCAGCTCCACCAGTACAATGTCCGCTATACCGGCGTCGTCGAGAGCACGTTCCTGCGCGATCTCCTCTCTTGGATCGTGCCGGTCCTGCTGTTCGCGGGTGTGTGGATGTTCGTCATCCGCCGCGTCGCCGAAAAGCAAGGTTTCGGCGGCCTGATGACGGTCGGCAAGAGCAAGGCCAAGGTCTATGTGGAGACCGACACCAAGGTGACCTTCGCCGACGTGGCCGGTGTCGACGAGGCCAAGGAAGAGCTCCAGGAGATCGTCGACTTCCTGCGCAACCCCAAGGAATATGGCCGTCTCGGCGCGCGCATCCCCAAGGGCATTCTGTTGGTCGGCCCGCCCGGCACCGGCAAGACGCTCTTGGCCCGCGCGGTCGCGGGCGAGGCGGGTGTGCCGTTCTTTTCCATCAGCGGCTCGGAATTTGTCGAGATGTTCGTGGGCGTCGGCGCGGCGCGCGTGCGCGACCTCTTCGAGCAGGCGCAGAAATCCGCCCCCTGCATCATCTTCATCGACGAACTGGATGCCCTCGGCCGGGCGCGCGGCATCGGTCCCCTGAGTGGTGGCCATGACGAGAAGGAACAGACCCTCAACCAGCTCCTGGCCGAGCTGGACGGCTTCGACCCGCGCGAGGGCATCGTGCTGCTGGCCGCCACCAACCGGCCGGAAATCCTCGACCCCGCCTTCCTGCGCGCCGGGCGCTTCGATCGCCAGGTCCTGGTCGACCGGCCCGAGCGCCTCGGCCGCATCGCCATCCTGAAGGTGCATATCGGCAAGGTGCGGCTCGCGCGGGACGTCGAATTGGAGCACATCGCGGGCCTTACCCCCGGCTTCACCGGTGCCGATCTCGCCAATCTGGTGAACGAGGCGGCGCTGCTGGCTACCCGGCGGCGTGGCGAATCGGTCGCCATGGCCGACTTCACGGCGGCGATCGAGCGGATCGTGGCCGGCCTCGAAAAGCGCAGCCGCCTCATGAACCCGCATGAGCGGCGCGTCGTCGCCTTTCACGAGATGGGTCACGCGCTCGTTGCAACCGCGCTCCCCAATATGGACCCGGTGCATAAGATCTCGATCATTCCGCGCGGGGTCGGCGCGCTCGGCTACACCATGCAGCGGCCAACCGAGGACCGCTTCCTCATGAGCCGGACCGAGCTCGAGAACAAGATGACCGTGCTGCTGGGCGGCCGGGCCGCGGAAAGCCTGGAATTCGGCGAAGTCTCCACAGGTGCCGCCGACGATCTGAGCAAGGCGACCGAGATCGCGCGCGGCATGGTGACGCGCTTCGGCATGACGGCGGAACTCGGCCACGCGACCTACGAGACGGCGCGGCCGACCTTCCTTGGCCAGGAACCCTTCGCCGGCCCGCACGAGCGCGAGTTCAGCGAGGCGACCGCCCGCGAGATCGACCTGGCGGTGCGCCATTTCGTCGATGGGGCCTTCGCGGCCGCCTGTGCCATTTTGACCGAGCACCGCCAGGCGCTGGATCGGGGGGCCGCCCTTGTGCTTGAGAAGGAGACCCTGACCCGGGACGAGTTGCCGCGCCTGGAGGCAACTGCCGCCGGGTAGGTCTTGCCGCTACTTGATGACAATCGATCCGACCATGCCTTTGGCAACGTGGCTTTTGCCGTCGGCATCGACGATGTCGCAGTGCAGATCGTCGAAACGCCCGGCCGCCACCGGCACGAGCCACCATTCCGCCGTCTGTCCCGGATAGACCTCGATCTCGCGGATCGCTCCCTTGAACTCGGCAAGCACCATGAGCTTGTCGCCGACGCGCTGCGTGACCTGGGCCTTGCGGGTGAAGACGCTTCGCGCGAAGCCCTCCGACGTGAAATAGTGGGGATGGTCGCTATTGTTGGCGAGGACGAGCTTGTAGAGGCGTCCGGTCTCGAACTCGATCACGCGCGGGAAAAAACCGTGTTGACCCCCGGGCCGGCCGAGTTCGACGCGAACCTCGACCGGCTCTTGCCGGGTCAAGTCTCCGGCTGCCTCGGCATCGTCCGCCCTTGCGAACATCGCGACTGCGATCGCCAACGACGTTACGAGGCCACGCGTTGTCATAACTCTCATGGTGTCGATCATCCCGCCGCCCAGGCGAAGGGCGCGAAATGGCCGTTATTGCCCTTGCCCGCCATGGTAAGATCGAGGCCGAACCCCTCGACCCGGAGCGCCTTAGTGCGCGCCAGCGCCAGGCGGCGATTGGCGGGGTGCGCCGTATTGTCGATATAGAGCGGATTGCCGGTGCGGTTGCGTGACGGCACACCCTCGATCTCGAAGGCGAGGACGTCGGGAATGGCGGCCGAGCGCTCCAAGCCGTTCACGGTGAACTGGATGGGCTTGTAGAGGACGCCGCGAAAATCGCTCACCAGATTGGCGCGGATGAGCCCGGGCGGCCCGCCCGCCTCGCCGCTCGCGATGGCGGCCAGCGCCTGGCGCTGGGCCGGGTTGGCGCGCTCGTCCACGACGCAGGCGAAGATCCAGTTGCCGTCGGCCATCACCTTGCCGGAGCGGATGACAAAGGAAAAGCAGAGGCCGTCGAGCCGGGTGTCGCCGTACTGCCCGTCGTCGATCCGGAACGCCATGTTGGCGTAGCAATGGTCGTGGGTCGCCGGTGCCTGGGGATTGGTATAGATGCAGGGGCAGAGATAATCGCAATTGCAGCTTTCCATATATTCACCGCCGATCTTCCAGCTTGGCCCAGCCATGGCGATGCCCTCCCGGTTATGTGTTCGGCAAGCCAAACATAGTACGCGGCGCTTGCCAATGACGAGTTGAGGGGCCCGCCGGGCCGCGCTACTCTCCGACCCGCCTAAGGAATTGGGGAGAGGAACCGCCGCATCATGAGCATCAAAGGAAAAGCCTATATCGCGGGGATCTATGAGCATCCCACGCGACACGCGCCCGAGAAGTCGCTGGCGCAACTGCATGCCGACGTGGCCAAGGGGGCGCTCGACGACGCGGGCTTGAGCCTCCAGGACGTCGACGCTTATTTCTGTGCCGGCGACGCGCCGGGCATGGGGCCGTTGTCGATGGTCGATTATCTCGGCCTCACCAATTGCCGCCACATGGACAGCACCGACACCGGCGGCTCGTCCTATGTGCTGCATGTGGGTCACGCGGCCCAGGCGATCGCGGCGGGCAAGTGCAAGGTGGCGCTGATCACGCTGGCCGGCAAGCCGCGCTCCGAGGGCCAGGCGACCGGTACGGCGCCCAGGGTACCCACCACCGCGGCACCCGACATCCCCTTCGAATATATCTACGGGCCGACCGTGGTGAACATGTATGGCCTCGCCGCCATGCGCCACATGCACGAATACGGCACCACCAGCGAGCAGCTCGCCTGGATCAAGGTGGCGGCCTCGCACCACGCCCAGCATAATCCGCACGCGCTCCTGCGCGAGGTGGTGACGGTCGAGCAGGTGGTGAACTCGCCGATGATCTCCGATCCGCTGCACCGGCTCGATTGCTGCGTGATTACCGATGGCGGCGGGGCCATCGTCATGGTGGCGCCCGAGGTCATGAAGAGCCTGAAGCGGCCGCGTATCAAGCTCTTGGGCGCGGGCGAAGCACCCAAGGGGCAGATGGGCGGCCAGGTCGACTTGACCTACACCGGCGCCCGCTGGTCCGGCCCGCGTGCCTTCGAGGAAGCGGGCGTCAAGCCGGCCGACATCAAATACGCCTCGATCTATGACAGCTTCACCATCACGGTCCTGATCCAGCTCGAAGACCTGGGCTTCTGCGCCAAGGGCAAGGGTGGTGCCTTCGTCGCCGACGGCAATCTGATTTCGGGTTCCGGCAAGCTCCCCTTCAACACCGATGGCGGCGGCCTGTGCAGCAACCACCCGGCCAACCGGGGCGGCCTCACCAAGGTGCTCGAAGCGGTCCGCCAGGCGCGCGGCGAAGCGCACCCGGCAGTGCAAGTCAAGAACGCCAACCTGGTTCTGGCCCATGGCACCGGCGGCTCGCTCGGCACCCGCCATGGCAGCGCCACTGTCATTCTGGAAAGGGAGTAACCCCGATGGCCGCGAAGGAACGCAAGATACCGGCGCCGCCGCTCAATCCCGAAGTGCAACCCTATTGGGATGGCGCCACGGCCGGGCGGCTCATGATCATGCGCTGCAAGGATACGGGTAAGCCTTATTTCTATCCGCGCGCCCATAGCCCCTTCACGGGCAGCGAGAATGTCGAGTGGGTCGAGGCCAAGGGCACCGGCGTCATCTATAGCTGGAGCGTGCTGCGCCGGGCACCCGAGCCCTATGCGTTGGCCTATGTGACGCTCGACGAGGGTGTCACCATGCTGACCAATATTGTCGACTGCGACTTCGACAAGTTGGCCTGCGGTCAGAAGGTCAAGGTGGTCTTCAAGCCGACCGAAGGCGGGCCGCCGGCCCCCTGCTTCGCGCCGACCTGAGGCCGCTCGTCGCTTAAGAGTGAGCCAGGCGCGCCCCGTGCTGTCCCGGTAGGGCTGGCGCGGGGCGCCGCCATCTCGGGCGTATGGCCAAGGAGGTTCCCATGACCGCACCATCCGAGGGCGCGCTGGCGGCAGTCAGCCGCTGCCTCGACCGGATCGCCCGGCTGAACGACACGCTCAATGCCATGATCACGGTGGATACGGCGGCGGCCCTCGAGGCGGCCGCGGCGGCCGACGCGGCGGCGCGGGCCGGCCGGCGGACGGGTCTCCTCCACGGCATTGCGCTTGCGATCAAGGACAATATCGAGACCGAGGGACTGCGCACCACCAGCGGCTCGCTCTTCTTCGCGGACCATGTGCCCAACCGCGATGCGCCGGCGGTTGAGCGCCTGCGCCGCGCCGGCGCCATCATCCTGGGCAAGGCGACGCTGCATGAACTCGCCTTCGGCATCCGCTCGACCAATCCGGTCGTCGGCCAATGTCACAATCCGTGGCATCCGGGCCGCGTTCCCGGCGGCTCTTCCGGTGGCAGCGGCGCGGCGGTGGCGGCGGGTTTCGCCCAAGCGGCGCTTGGCACCGATACGGGCGGCTCGATCCGCCTGCCGGCCGCCATGACAGGCGTCGCCGGCTTGAGGCCCACATTCGGCCGCGTGCCCAATACGGGTTGCATGCCGGTCAGCGCCGGCCACGACACCATCGGACCCATGGCCCATGACGTGACCGACCTGGCACTCATCTTGGCGGTGATCGCGGGGCCGGATGGCGAGGATCCGACTTGCATCGAAGGACCGCTCGGCAATTTCTTGCCCGCCCTCCATGACGGCATCCAGGGGCTCACGGTCGGTATTCCGCGCAACTACTATTTCGAGGGTGTGGAGCCCGCCATCGCCGCCGCGGTCATGACCGCCGCCTGGGTGCTCGAAGGGCTGGGCGCCCGGCTCGTGGACGTGGATGTGCCGGGTGCCGCCGACATGCACGCTTTTATGACGGTCATGGTGACCGCCGATGCCTGCCACGTGCATGCCGAGCGGCTCGCCCAGGGTCGCGAATTCTTCGACGGTCCGACCTATGACCGGATGCTGACCGGACTCGAATACACCGCCCTCGACTATGCCCGGGCGATCGTGGCGAAGCGCCGCTGGAAGGCGACACTCGCCCAATGCTTTGCTGGCGTCGATCTATTGCTGTCGCCGACCGTGCCGACCCTGGTGCCGCCAATTGCCGACACGCGCGGCCTCGGCGAGGCAACGCGGGCCGCCAGCCGCAACACCTATGGCGGCGCCTTTGGCGAACTGCCGGGCCTTTCGCTCCCCTGCGGCTTCACACCCGATGGGTTGCCGGTCGGCGTGCAATTGGAGGCCGCCTGGTGGCAAGAGCCCCTCCTCTTGCGCGCGGGCGTCGCCTATCAGAGGGCGACCGATTGGCATTTGGTGCGCCCGCCCCTCGATCTCGGCGAGGATGACGATCTCTGAGCGATAGGGGCCACGTCACTCGCCGCCTTGCAGCAACAGGCCGCGTACGCGCGCGATGTGGAAGGCATAGAGGAAGGTGGCCACCGCCAGGCAAAGATAGACGGCGTTCAGCATCAGGGCGGCGGCCAAGAGGTCGAAGCGAAAGATGCCCTCGAACAGGACGGCGCGCATACCCTCGAAGACATAGGCGGGCGGCAGCGCCCAGGCGATCGGCTGCACCGCCGCCGGCAATGTCGCGACCGGATAATAGATGCCCGAGAGTGGCGCAAACGCGAACACCGCGACCCACGCGATGCTTTCGGCGCCGAGGCCATAGCGCAGGATGAGCGCCGAACAGGCCATGCCCGTGCTCCAGCCGAAGACGATCAGATTGGCGAAGAAGACGATAAGCGGCAGGCCCATGCTGAAGATGGAATAGTGGAACAAGAGGATTGCCACGCCCGCCGCCGGCAGCATGCCAATCAGGGTGCGCACGAGGCTGACCGTGAAGAGTGCCGCCACGAACTCGACGGGATGCAGCGGGCTGACGAATAGATTGCCCAAGTTGCGCGACCACATCTCTTCGAGGAAGGAGAGGGCGACGCTGATCTGGCCCCGGAATACCACGTCCCAGAGGAGGACGGCGGCGATCAGCACTCCCGATGCCTGCACCAGCCAGGCGCTGTGGGTCAGGAAGAATTGGGTGATCAGGCCCCATAGCACCACCTGCATGGTCGGCCAGTAGACGAGTTCGAGGGCGCGCGGCCATGAGCCCTTCAGCAGGAAATAGTGGCGCAGGACCATGGCGCCCACGCGCCGGAGCGCCAACACCGTGCCGGAGCTGGCGGCCCGGCTCATTGCGCCGCCCGGGGCCCGCGCGCGCGGGCGATATCGAGAAAGACTTCCTCCATGTTCCGGCGGCCATAGCGCCGAATGAGCGCCTCGGGCGCCCCTTGGTCGACAATGCGCCCCTCGCGCATCATCAACACCTCGTCGCAGAGGCGCTCCACCTCGCTCATATTGTGCGAGGCGAGCATGATCGTTGCTCCCGTGCGGCGCCGATAGGCTTCGAGATAGCCCCTTATCCAATCGGCGGTGTCGGGATCGAGGGATGCGGTCGGCTCGTCGAGAAGGAGGATGGCGGGCTCGTTCAAGAGCGCCTTGGCGAGCAAGACGCGCGAACGCTGGCCGGACGAGAGTTCGCCGGTCTTGCGGGCGAGCAGGCTCCCCAGTTCAAGCTCGTCGGCGAGTTCCCCGATCCGCCCCCGGACATCGACCAGACCGTAGAGATGGCCATAGACCGTCAGGTTCTCGCTCACCGTCAGGCGCCGTGGCAGGTCCACATAGGGCGACGACAAGTTCATGCGCGGCAAGACCCGGCGGCGAGCCCTGGATACATCCTCGCCGAGAACGAAGAGCCGCCCGGATGTGGGCAGCAAGAGACCGAGCAGCATGGAGAGCGTGGTGGTCTTGCCGGCGCCATTGCCACCGAGCAGGCCGGTGGTGACGCCGGTCTTGACCGTGAAACCGATGTCGTCGACCGCGACCAAGGCGCCGAAGCGCTTGGTCACACCCTCGACACGAATGGCGAGCGCTTGCATGGTGGCGGAAAATAGTCCATCGCGGTGGCGATGCAAATGCCGATAAGACAAGTAGGCGGTGGCGCCGGACCATCGGGACAGGCTGTCCCTGTCCAGCTCCGCACCCTGGTTTTGATACGCTGGGTGGCGGCGGCCGGTCAGTTGGCGATCCTGTTGCTGGTGCATTACGGCTTGGGCTTTCGCCTGCCGCTGGTGGAGGCGCTCACGCTGGTGGCTTTGCCGGCGCTGCTCAATTTCTTTGTCGTGCCGATGCACCCGCGTGGCGCCGTTTTGAGGGACCAAACGGCGGCCCTTTATCTCGCCTTCGACCTGGTGCAGCTCGCGGGCTTGCTCGCCTTGACGGGTGGGCTCGCCAATCCTTTTGCACTCCTTCTCCTGGCGCCGGTGACCGTCTCGGCGACGATCCTCTCGCGGCAAAGCACGGCCTGGCTTTGTCTCATCGCCATCATGGCCGCGACGGCGCTGGCGTTCTGGCACCTGCCGCTGCCCTGGGCGGGCGAGCCGCCGGTTCCGGCGGCTTCCGATATGGCGCCGGCGCGGTTGCTGGCGCTCTGGGTGGCGCTCGCCATCGCCATCCTGTTTATCGCGGGTTACGTCTCGCGGGTGGCGGCGGATTCGCGCCGCATGGCCTCGGCGCTCGGCGCCACCCAGTTGGCGCTTGCCCGTGAACAGCGGCTCTCCGCCTTGGGGGGCCTCGCGGCGGCCCTCGCCCACGAGCTTGGCACACCGCTTGCGACCATCGCCGTGGTGGCGCGCGAGATCGCCCACGACCTGCCGCCCGGAAGCCCGCTTGGCGAGGACGCGGCCCTGCTGTTGAGCCAGACCGATCGCTGCCGGGAGATCATCCAGGCGCTCGCCCAGGCGCCCGAGGCCGATGGCGGCGCCCCCTATGAACGCCTGCCCTTGACGCAGTTGGTGGCGGAAGCGGCGGCGCCGCATGCCCGCGCCGATGTCGCCTTGACCATAGAGGGCCGGGCGGAGGGCGAGGGTGTTGGGACCGAGCCGGTGGTGGCGCGCAGCCCGGAGGCAATCCATGGCCTCCGCAACCTCGTTGGCAACGCCCTCGAGTTCGCGCGCCGGGAAGTGCGGGTGTCGGTCGCCTGGCGGGCCGACAGCGTCGAGATCGTCATTGCCGACGACGGCCCCGGCTTTCCGACCCATCTGGCGGGGCGCCTCGGCGAGCCTTATCTCTCCACCCGCGCCGGCGATGGACGGCATATGGGGCTTGGCATCTTCATCGCCCGGACGCTGCTCGCCCGGACCGGCGCCACGCTCAGTTTCGGCAACCGGCCGGGCGGTGGCGCCGAGCTTGTGATAGGCTGGCCCAGGGCCGCGCTGGACCAGCTTGGCCGCTCCCGTAACGAGCCGGCGACGCTTTGGCATGAGTAGCACCGATCGCTCGCTTCTGATTGTAGATGACGACCCGGTGTTCCTCGAGCGCCTGGGCCGCGCCATGACCAGGCGCGGCTTCGAGGTGCGCCTGGCGGCCACGGTCGCCGCCGGCCTCGCGGCGACGGGTGCGGCGCCACCGGCTTTTGCGGTGGTCGATCTCAGGCTCGGCGATGGCAACGGTCTCGACGTCGTCAAGGCGGTGCGCGAGGCCCGGCCCGACACCAGGGCGGTGGTGCTGACGGGTTACGGCAACATCGCGACGGCGGTCGCCGCCGTGAAGCTCGGCGCCGAGGACTATCTGCCGAAGCCGGTCGACGCCGATGCCGTGGCAGCGGCCTTGCTGCGGGGGGGTGATGCCTTGCCGGCGCCGCCGGCCGCGCCGATGAGTGTCGACCGGGTGCGCTGGGAACATATCCAGCGGGTCTATCAGCAGTCCGCGCGCAACGTGACGGTGACGGCTCGGCGCCTCAGGATGCACCGGCGAACCTTGCAGCGCATGCTCGCCAAGCACCCACCGCCGGAGTAGGGCCGTGGCGCCCAATGTTCCAGCCGGCCGGCGTATCTACGCCATCGGCGACATCCATGGCCGGGCCGACTTGCTCGCCCGTCTGTACGCCATGATCTTCCGCGATGCCGAGGGCGCCGAGGTGCTCGGCAAGACCCTGGTCTATCTCGGTGACTATATCGACCGAGGACCGGACTCGCGCCAGGTGATCGACATGCTGCTGGCGCCGCTGCCCCGGGGGTTTCGGGCGGTGCATCTGCGCGGCAATCACGACGCCTGGCTGGTGGATTTCCTGGCCGACATCGCGGCTGGACCCGGCTGGCTGAACAATGGCGGCCATGCGACGCTCGCCAGCTATGGCGTCGGCCGGCCGCTTGGATTGACGCTCGCGTCGCGCCTTAGCGCCACCCAGGCGGCCCTCGATCGCGCTCTGCCGGAGGCCCATCGCCGCTTCTTTCAGGGGCTCGGCGACTGGCATGTGGAGGGCGACTATCTCTTTGTCCATGCCGGCATCCGCCCGGGTGTGGCCCTCGACCGCCAGACGCCCGACGATCTGCTCTGGATTCGCGACGAGTTCCTCTATTCCGATGCCGACCACGGCCATATCGTCGTGCATGGCCACACGATTCGCGATGAGCCCGAGTTGATGGCAAACCGCATCGGCATCGACACGGGCGCGTTCATGAGCGGACGGTTGACCGCGGCCGTGTTCGAGCGCGCGTCCGTCCGCTTCCTCGCGACGTGAGCGGGATCATGCTCTAGACTGCAAGCCGATTGCCAACAACGGACCCGTCGGCGCCCATGTCGAACACCCCATCCCTGCCATACCATGAATTGCAAGGCCCCTTGGCTTGGACCAGCGACCGGCTCCGAGACTCGGACTGGCTGGTCGGGCTCGACGGCGCGTTAGAGGCCGAACTCACGTTCGCCAGCAACATCCTAGCGCGGAATCCGATGCCCACGCTGCGTCTCTCGCCCGATGATTTCGCATTTCCCGCCTGCCGCCGGTTGATGGCCAGCGTCAAGGCGATCCTCGACCAGGGTGTCGGGTTCGTCATCCTCGACCGCTTGCCGTTGGCGGCACTGGGCCGCGAACGGGCGGTTCAGCTCTACTGGCTGCTGGCCTCGATGCTGGCCCGTCCGGTGGCCCAGAAATGGGACGGCACTATGATCTATGACGTGCGCGACACCGGCAAGAAGCCCGGCAACGGTGTGCGGCCGGACGTGACCAATGTCGAGCAGAACTATCACACCGACAATAGCTACAATCTCTCGCCGCCGGATTATGTCGGGCTGTTGTGCCTGCAAACCGCCAAGGCGGGCGGCATTAGCCGCGTGGTGAGCTGCCTCTCCGCCCACAACGCCATGCGCCGCCGCCATCCGGTATTACTCGACCGATTGCATCGGCCATTCTGGTTCGACCGTCAGGGCGAGCATCCGCCCGACTACTGCAACGTGCTCTATCATCCACTGTTCGACTGGGATGGCGTGCGCTTGACCGCCAGGCTCTCCAAGTTCCAAGTGGTGAACGGCCAGAAGCTCGCGGGCAAACCCCTCGACGCCGAAAGCGAGGCGGCGCTCGATGCCCTCGAGGAGGTCATGAACGATCCCGCCCTCGGCAAGGAATTCTTTTTCGAGCCCGGCCAGATCCAATTCGTCAACAATCGAGCGCTCTGCCACAAGCGCACCGGCTTCGAGGACTGGCCGGAACCGGAGCGCCGCCGCCATCTGGTGCGGCTCTGGCTGCGCGACGGCGGTCGGGCGTTTTACGACGGCTGACCGCGCCCGTGCCAAATCCCCGGGCGCTCTTGGATTTTTGGTTCGGCCCACCCGACTCACCGGCCTATGGCGAGCCGCGCAAGCTGTGGTTCGAGAAGGAGGCGGCCTTCGATGCCGCGATCGCCGGGCGCTTCGGCGGCGATCATCGGGCGGCGCGTGCCGGAGAATTGGACGCCTGGGCCGGCGATGCCCACGCATGCCTCGCCTTGGTGATCCATCTCGACC
Organism: Alphaproteobacteria bacterium; assembly: GCA_009694185.1. Classification (GTDB taxonomy): domain Bacteria; phylum Pseudomonadota; class Alphaproteobacteria; order SHVR01; family SHVR01; genus SHVR01. The sequence goes on from SHVR01000047.1 coordinate 20,327, forward strand.
AGTTCTCGCGCCATCTCTATCGCGACGACCCCCAAGCCTATGCCGCCGACGGCAAAGCCCTCAGCCTTGCGAAGCACGCCCTCGACCGGGGCTTCGACAAGGGCTTCCCGCCGCATGCGCGCAAATTCTTCTACCTGCCTTTCGAACATAGCGAGAGCGTGTGCGAGCAATATCGTTCGGTCGCGCTGTTCTCGACGCTGGAGATGCCGCGCACGCTGGAATACGCCTATCGCCATTGGGAGATCGTCCAGCGCTTCGGACGTTTTCCCCATCGCAACGCTGTCCTCGGGCGCCAAAGCACGGCGGACGAGATCGCCTTCCTCAAGGAGCCGTTCTCGGCGTTCTGAAAACTCGCTACCATGCCGTCGAGGGCGGTTTCGAGCCCGCGATGCAACAGGGGAGGAAAGCCACATGATCATCGAGATGCGGAACTATCAATTGAAGCCCGGCTCGGTCCCGACCTTCGAGGAACGCTTTGGCAAGGCGCTGCCGGTGCGCGAGAAGTTCTCGAAGCTGGCGGCGTTCTGGCACACCGAGGTTGGCGAGCTGAACCAGGTCATCCATGTCTGGCCCTACGCCTCGTTCGAGGAACGCACCAAGGTGCGCGCCGAGGCGAGCAAGGCGCCCGGCTGGCCGCCGGACACGCGCGAATTCGTCGTCTCCCAGCAGAGCGAGGTGTACCTCCCGGCGCCCTTTTCGCCGGCACTCGAGCCGCGCCAGCTTGGCTCCATCTACGAAATCCGCATGTACAGCTACGCCGCCGGCACCATCCCCGGCATGATGGAGCGCTGGGCCGAGAAACTGCCCGAGCGCATCAAGCTCTCGCCCTTGGTCGGCGCCTGGTATTCGGAGTTCGGCCCGCTCAACAAGTGGGTGCATATCTGGGCCTACAAGGACGCGGCCGAGCGCCAGCGCATTCGTGGCGACGCGGTCGCGCGCGGCATCTGGCCGCCCGGCCAGGCGCAGCCCGGAGCACTGTTGAAGATGGAAAATATGCTGGTCGTGCCGGCGGCCTTCTCGCCGCTCAGATAGTCAGGGGCCGGGTTGGTTAGCGCATTTTCACGTTGACCGGAATCATCCCCTCACCCGTCTCGCTCCGCTCGACTCCCTCTCCCCCACGGGGGAGAGGGTTGGGGTGAGGGGTATTTCCAGCCACGTTGAAAGCGCTCAGCGGAGCATCGGCTCCAAGAGGTCCATGGCGCGGTTGAGGCGCTCGGGCGATGAGGCAAAGCAGAGCCTGAGACTGCCCTCGCCCTCGGGGCCGAAGGCGCTGCCGGGGGCGAGGCCCACATTGGTCTTGTGAAAGATCTCCTGGGCGAAGGCGAGGCTGTCGTCGACGCCGTCCACCTTGAAGAAGGCATAGAAGGCGGCGCTGGGCGGGTTGATGGCAACGCGCGGCATGGCCTGGAGGCGCGGGACGACCGTGTCGCGGCCGGCTCGGCAACGCGCCAGCATCGCGGCGACGAACGGCTCGCCCTCGCTGACGGCGGCGATGCCGGCGCGCTGGGTGAAGACCGAGACGGCGGCCGTCGAGAACTCGATCAGGCTGGAGATGGTCTCGCCCATCCACACCGGATGGGTCAGCCAGCCTATGCGCCAGCCGGTCATCGCCCAGCTCTTGGAAAAGCTGTTGACGACGAGCAGCGGGTCGTCGGGCTCGGCCACCTGGAGGAAGGAGGGTGCCACCGGGCGATCGTAGACGAGGCGGGCATAGACCTCGTCGGCGACGAGCCAGATGCCGCGCCGACGGCAGAAATCCAGGATCTCGCGCTGCTGGTCCGCCGCCAGCATCCAGCCCGTCGGATTGCCGGGGGAATTGACGAAAATGGCTCGGGTGCGTTCGTCGCAGGCGTCCATCAGGCGCTGGGTATCGAGCCGCCAGACGCCATTCTCAAGCTCGAGCGCGACACGCCGGGGCTCGGCCCCCATCACCTCGGTTCCCTGGGAGCAGTTGGGCCAGACCGGGGCCACGATCGCACAATTGTCGCCCGCGTCGAGGAGCGCCTGGAAGCTCAGCATGATCGCCGCCATGCCGGACATGGTGATGGTGATCCGCTCCATGTCCATGGGCACGCCATAAAGCCCGGCCATGTAGGTCGCGAGCGTCTGGCGCAGTTCGGGCAGGCCGCGCTTATGGGTATAGAAGGTCTCGCCGGCGCGCATCGCCTTGTAGGCCGCGTCGCAGATGAAGGCCGGCGTCGGCTGGTCGCTCTCGCCATACCAGAGGGCAATCGTGTCGGGCTGGCCGAGGCCGAGGCGCGAGACCTCGCCGATCAGCTGTTTCTCGAGCCCCCAGATGCGGCCCCGGATGCGTGCCAAACCGGGTGCCGTCAGGGGACCGCGGGGAAGTAAATCGTCTCTTGGACTCACGTATTCAACTCCACTCGATTCTTGTACAAGTCCAGCGCCTGGGGATTGTCGAGCGCCTCGATATTCTTGACCGGCCGGCCATGTACCACGTCGCGCACCGCCAATTCCACGATCTTTCCGCTGCGCGTGCGCGGAATGTCGGTCACCTGGATGACCTTGGCCGGCACATGGCGGGGCGAGGCGTTTTCGCGAATGCGCCGCCGGATCTTGTCGATCAGCGGGGCGTCGAGGGTGAGGCCCGGCCGAAGCCGCACGAACAAGACTACCCGCACGTCGCTGTCCCACTCCTGGCCGATGACGATGCTCTCCATCACTTCCTCGACCTGTTCCACCTGGCGGTAGATCTCGGCCGTGCCGATGCGCACGCCGCCCGGGTTGAGGGTGGCGTCGGAGCGGCCATAGATGACCGTGCCGCCATGGGCCGTGATCTCGGCATAGTCGCCATGGCACCAGATGCCCGGGAAGCGCTCGAAATAGGCGGCCTGGTACTTGGCGCCATCGGGATCGTTCCAGAAGCGTATGGGCATGGCGGGGAAGCTCTTGGTGCAGACCAGCTCGCCTTTCTCTTCGGTAACGGGCTGGCCCTCGTCGTTGAAGACCGCGACCGCGATGCCGAGGGCGGGTGCCTGGATTTCGCCGCGCCAGACGGCCCCCAACGGATTTCCGAGCACGAAGCAACCACACAGGTCGGTGCCGCCCGAGATCGAGGCGAGCGCCATGTCGGCCTTGATGCCGCGATAGACGAACTCGAAGCCCTCCGCCACCAGGGGCGAGCCGGTCGAGGTCATGGTCTTGAGCCGCGAGAGATCGTGGTGATCCTTGGGCACGAAGCCGGATTTGCTGAGGGCATCGATATATTTGGCCGACGTGCCGAAGACGGTCATGCCCTCGCGCTCGGCCAAGTCCCACAGCACCGCCTCATTGGGGTGGAAGGGCGAGCCGTCGAACAGCAGCAGGGTCGCACCCGACGCCAGGCCCGAGACGAGCCAGTTCCACATCATCCAGCCGAGGGTGGTGAAGTAGAAGAGCCGGTCGCCCGGCTTCACATCGGTGTGCAGCATATGCTCCGAGAGATGCTTCAAGAGCGTGCCGCCGACGCCATGCACGATGCATTTGGGGACACCCGTCGTGCCCGATGAGAAGAGGATGTACAGCGGATCGTTGAAGGCCACTTGTTCGAAGGCGATCGGGCCCGCCTTGAAAGGGTCGATGAAATCGCCGAGGGCCACGGCCTTGGGCACGCTCTTGAGGTCGGGTGCGGTGTCGAGGAAGGGAATGATCACCACCCTCTCGACGGTCGGCAATTCGGCCAGGATCTCGGCGAGGCGGGGCCTGGTGTCGATGCGCTTGCCGGCATAGTGGTAGCCGTCGACGGCAAAGAGGACGCGGGGCTCGATCTGGCCGAAGCGGTCGAGCACGCCCCGCACGCCGAAATCGGGCGAGCAGGACGACCAGACGCCGCCGAGGCTGGTGGTCGCCAGCATGGCGATCACCGCTTCGGGAATGTTCGGCAGATAGGCGGCGATCCGGTCGCCCGGCTTGATGCCGTGGGCCTTGAGCGCCTGGGAGAGGCGCGAGGTCAAGTCGTAGGTCTCGTCGCGGGTTAGAGCGCGCCGATCGCCATTCTCACCCCGGAAAATCATCGCCGGTTCGGGGCCGCGATGGCGCAGCAGGTTCTCGGCGAAGTTGAGGCGGGCGTCGGGGAAGAATTTGGCGCCGGGCATGCGGTCGCCGTCGACCAAGACCCGATTACCCTTCTGGGAGGCAACGACGCCGCAGAACGACCAGATCGAGGACCAGAATTGCTCGCGCTCGTCGACCGACCAGCGGTGGGCCGCTTCATAATCGGCGAGCTTGATGCCCCAATCGGCCTCGGCTTTGCGGAAAAACGCCGTCATGTTGCTCGCGGCCTTGCGAGCCGAGGAGGGTTCCCAAAGGGGCTTGTCCATGGCGCTATCCTTTCCCGGCTGTTGCTGTCGCTCGATACGCCCATATTGCGGCCTTACTTACCGCAATTATGGTTACCGCGACCTGAATTGGCCGAATTAGAGCATATTCCGGCTGGCTTGACTCGTCCCCGTTGCGTCGCGGCGCCAGGCGGCGCCGGTCTCAAATGGTCGGTTATCGCAATACCCGACCCCTGCTAAAGTGCCACGGTGAGCCCCGCCGCCTTCTACCAGAACCTATCGCCGCCGATCCGGGCCGCGTGCCTGGCGCTGGCCGCCTCGGCCTGCTTTGCCGGCATGAACGGCCTGATTCGCCTGGCGTCGGCGGACCTGCACGGGACCCAGATCGTCTTTTTCCGCAACCTGTTCGGCCTCGTCTTCATGCTGCCCTGGTAGGTGCGCGGCGGCCTCGTCCTCTTGAAGACCGAGCGCTTCGGCCTCTATGTGCTGCGGGCCGCCCTCGGTCTCGTGGGCATGCCCTGTTCGTTCTTCGCCATCATCCTGCTGCCCCTGAGCGTCGCCGTGGCGATGGCGTTCACGGCGCCGCTCTGGGCCACCATCGGCGCCGCCACCATCCTCAAGGAGACCGTGCGGGCGCGCCGCTGGACCGCCGTGACCGTGGGTCTGATCGGCGTCGTCATCGTGGTCCGGCCGGGCGCGGAGGCGATTACGCTCGGTGCCATCATCGGCTTGACCCATGGCGTCTTCCAGGCGGCGGGCAATCTGGTGGTCAAGGTGCTGGCCCGCACCGAGCGGCCGGGGGCGATCGTCACCTACATGGTCCTGCTCTTGACGCCGCTCTCGCTCATCCCGGCTTTGTTCTTCTGGCAGCCGCCGACCTGGGCGGTGATCGGCTGGGTGTTGGCGCTGGGCGGCGTCGGGACTGTCGGCCATCTCTGGTTCACCCGGGCCTTCACCTTGGCCGACGCGTCGGCGATTACGCCCCTCAACTTCGCCCAGCTACCCTTCATGGCCGTGATCGCCTTTCTCGCCTTTCATGAGGTGCCGACGCTCTGGACCTGGCTCGGCGGCAGCGTGATCTTCGCATCGACCGTCTATATCGCCCACCGGGAGGCCGTGGTGGCGCGGCGCGCCCGCGCCGTGGCGGCGGCCAAGGCCCAGGCCGAGCGAAGACGGGAAGGGGAGGGGCCGTCAGGTGGATGAATCTAGGCGGTTCTTGGCTGGTTTCGCCTTGGATGGCGGGTTTTCACGGCGGCCGCATGGCTGATTCGGTAAGTCCGAAGCTACGCAGCGAGAACATGGCGCGCATCAGGAGCAAGGACACAGCGCCTGAACTCATGGTGCGCCGCGCGCTGCATGCGGCGGGCCTGCGTTACTGCTTGCACCGTCGCGGTCTTCCCGGCCGGCCGGATCTGGTGTTCCCGTCACGCCGGCTATGCGTGTTCGTTCATGGCTGTTTCTGGCAGGGCTGTTCCCGCTGCATCGACGGAAAGCGCACGGTGAAATCCAACAACGCCTATTGGGTCGCGAAGCTCGCCGGAAACAAGGCGCGCGACGCCCGGCATGCTGCCGCCCTCGATGCGGCCGGGTGGAGGGTCCTTATCCTGTGGGAGTGTCAGGCAGGAGAGGCCGAGGCTCTCACCGGCCTGGCCGCCGCGATCAAGGCAGTGCCTGCGCTTCGGCGGGGAGATTAGGACTTTTCTCCCACCGCAACCGGTGGCAGTATCTCTTCAGAGAAGGGGCGAATTAGAGTGGCCGCAAAAAGTCCATTTGGCCGCAACACCCGCATGCGGGTGCTCGAAGAGTATTTGGCCGGAGCCGGTGCAATCACACCAGAGAACGCTTGGCAGCATGTCTATCGCTGTCTTCTGTGGATCGACGAAGCCGCACATCTCGCCCATATTTACGACTCTAACCACATGCAGCGCGGGGGCGTATTCCGTGCGCGCGCCGTCACTTTCACGAACATCCTGTGCGAGCGCCTCGGTGTCCGGCGCAAGGAACTGCACGGCGCAATCGACTACCTCTTCCGTGGCTGCGTCGAAGAATGGCGGCGGACCCGCACGGAGCCCGAGGTCGATCCGGAAACCGAGAGCGAGCTGATCGGTGCGATGGCCGAGCTTTTGCGCAGTGAAAGCCTCTCCGGCGAGCGAGCGGACGTCCTGGCGCGCCGGATCGAAGCGGTGAGCCGGGACTTTTTCACCGTCGGCAACAAGCGCAAGAATGCGCTCGGCGAGGGCTTCGAGGACCTTCTGTTCCTGCTGTTACGCCGGGTACCCAAGGTGCCGGCGTCCAAGATCGCTTTGCGCACGCCGGTCACAAAGCTCGCCGGTTTCCGCAAAACGCCGCCGCCGCGGCAGGGTACGCGGAAGGACCGCCAGCCCGCGCCCGATATCGCCATCCACGAAGGGTCCGTCACCCACCTGATCACAACAGCAAAGTGGAGCATGCGTCAGGATCGCGAGACGCAGTTCCAATCAGAGTTCAGCGCTTTTCAGCGCTACAAGATCCAGAGCACCGAACTGACCTACGCACTGCTGACCAACGAATTCGACGTGGCGCGTCTGGGCAATGTCGCGCGCGCGATCCCGACCGGCGCGGGCGGCTACATCTTTCACACTGTCCGTCGTCAGATCATTTGGGACAGTTGGCGGCTTAGATTAGCGGAGTGTTGGCCTCATCTGGGGGTTGATATTAGGCGGCGATCTTGCGGTGTTGGAAGCGGCGATGTTCGATGGTCATGCGTTTGATGCGGGCGCGCTGGACG
>SHVR01000004.1 GCA_009694185.1 Alphaproteobacteria bacterium
GGTCGCTTGCGCTATGACCAGCGCGATTAGCTCTTCCCGGGACAGCTCGTTGGGGGGTTCGAGAACCATCCGATTCTTGAATCGAAATCCGACCCCGCCGTCCAGGGAAATCCGCTAAAAATAGCCGCCCAACCTGGGCTGTTACGTTTCAATATACATGCCCCCACCGGGGAAGCTTTTGCACCGCCGTTCTCAGCCACCATCTACTTGGATGCGGAGGCTAGCGAGCGCACCGCCGCCAGCGTGCGAGCGCGGGGGCTACACTGCTCCAAAGCCATGACCTTGTCGCGTGAAGAGGTGGATCATCGTGGGATCAAACACTACAAGCTGCGATGCGGGCCTTCGGGTCCATATTACCGCGTGAAGGTAGCCCCCGATGGCGGCCAAACCGTGGAGCCTTGGCGGCAGCAGCCCGCGAGATCCGGCCACCCGGGCAAACTCACTATAGCCGATCTCTTGCAGCGCCCCAGCGCCGCCGCGCGCGATCCGGCCGATCGCTTCCAGCGCCCGCATGGCGCGGAGGCGGGTAAGGCGCGGCACCCCGAAAAATTGGCACCGGAATTGGCACCGGACAGGCCGAGAAGGGCCGGGATCAGGCGGTACGGTCGGGTTGCCGCACCTTCCGAAAGTGGCGCAAATCCTCACTATTCGGGATGAGGCGGTACGGGTCGGGACGGCGGGTGCGCATTTCGAGACCGCCCCGATCGACCGCTCCGACACCCCTCCGCGTACCCCGCCATCCCGGCCAAGGCCGGGGAACCTAGCCCATGCACCGGTGCGCCCGCAAGGAAGCCATCGTCAACGCCCCTTGAAGACCGGCTTCCGCTTGGCGAGGAAAGCACTCACGCCCTCGGCATGGTCCTCGCTCGACATGCTGTCGGCCATGAGTTCGGCCTCGAGCTCAAGCTGGGCGGCGATGGCATTCTCGCTCGCGGCGTTGAAGAGGGCCTTGGCGTTGGCGTAGGCGCGGGTCGGTCCCGCCGCCAGGCGCCGGGCGAGCTTGCTGGTTTCGGCCACGAGGTCGGCTTTGGGCACCACCCAGTTGACGAGGCCGAGGTCCTTGGCTCGGACCGCGTCGAAGCGATCGCCCAAGAGCGCCAGTTCCATCGCCTGCTTCATGCCCATGGTGCGGGCGATGAAATAGGACGAGCCGCCATCGGGACTCGCCCCAATATGGCAATAGGCGAGGGTGAAGAAGGCATCGTCGGCGGCAATCGCGAGATCGCAGCTCGCCACCAGCCCGACGCCGAAGCCGGCGGCCGCCCCTTGCACGCTGGCGATCACGGGCTTGCCCATGCGCCGAATGGCGAGGATCGGCAAATGCAACAGCGCAAGACCTTCCATGACGCGGCGCTTGCGGGTGGAAATATCGAGCTTGAGCCGCTCGTTCATGTTCTTGATGTCGCCGCCCGCCATGAAATGGTCGCCGGCACCTCGAAGCACGACACACCGCACGGCCGGATCGAACTCGACCCGGCCGATGGCGTCGATGAAGGCGCCGCGCAATTCCGGCGTCAGCGAGTTGCGCGAGGCCGGGTTGTTCAGCGTGAGCGTCGCCACGCCATTCTCGATTTCCGTCAGGACTGCATCGCTCATGGGTTATCTCGTCTCCTCTGGGCTGCTGGAGTATATCGGCCCGGCCGCTCGCGGGAAGCGCACCGAAAGTTGACTTGGGCAATGCCCCGGTACGCTCTACCTTGCCAGTCGACAATGGAGGCATCGTTCATGCTGGTGAAGATCAAGCGCGGCTGGGAACTGCCCGAGAGCGCCGCCACACCCGAGGCGAGCTATTGGAGTCGTCGGCGGGTCATGGGGGTGGCCGGCGCCGGCTCGCTGTTGCTGGCGGCCGGCGCCGGCTCGCGGTTGCTGGCGGCGGGGCCCGCCCTTGCCGCCAAGAATGACGGACCCGACCCGACCCTCGACCTCTACCCGGCGGCGCCCAACCTCCGCTACCGCCTCGACCGGCCGCTCACCAAACCGGATGTCGCCACCAGCTACAATAATTTCTACGAGTTCGGCTCCCACAAAAGCATCGTCAAGGCGGCCCAGGCGCTGCCGATCCGGCCCTGGACCGTCACCATCGACGGCATGGTCGAGAAGCCCCAGACGCTCGATTTCGACGCGCTCATCCGCCAGGTCAAGCTGGAGGAGCGCACATATCGGCTGCGCTGTGTCGAGGCCTGGGCCATGGCGGTGCCGTGGACCGGGTTCCCCATGGCCGAACTGGTCAAGCTGGCGGAGCCCCAGGTGGGCGCCAAATTTGTCCGCTTCGAGACCTTCAAGAAGCCCGAGGTCGCTTCGGGCCAGAAACAATTCTGGTATCCCTGGCCCTATGTGGAGGGCGTGACACTCGCGGAGGCCAGTAACGAACTCGCCTTCATCGCGACGGGCCTTTATGGCAAGCCGATGCCGAAGCAGAACGGCGCACCCTTGCGCGTCGTGCTGCCCTGGAAATATGGCTTCAAGTCGATCAAGTCCATCGTCCGCGCGACCTTCACCGACGAGAAGCCGAAGACCTTCTGGGAAACGGTGCAAGGTTCGGAATACGGCTTCTTCGCCAACGTCAACCCGGCCGTGCCCCATACCCGCTGGAGCCAGGCGGAAGAGCGCATCATCGGCACCGAAGATAAGCGGCCGACCCAGATCTACAATGGCTATGGCGAATTCGTCGCCGGCCTCTATGACGGCATGGATGCCAAGATCCTATTCCGCTGACTCGCGGGGCGCCCATCGCTTCGCTATAGTCGCGGCCAATCGACCGCGGAGCGAGACCGATGAAAATGAAAGCCGCCGTGCTGACCGTTTGCGGCGCACCCCAACCCTGGGCGCTGAGCCAGCCGATCAAGATACAAGAGGTCGACCTCGACCCGCCCGGCGAAGGCGAAGTGTTGGTCAAGGTGGGGGGCGCCGGCCTCTGTCATTCCGATCTCTCGCTGGTCAATGGCGACCGGCCGCGCCCGGTGCCCCTGGTGCTCGGCCATGAAGGGGCCGGCGAGATCGTCGAAGTCGGCCGGGCCGTGCATGACGTGAAGGTGGGCGACCACATTTGCTTCACCTTCAATGTGAGCTGCGGGCGGTGCCGGCGCTGTCTCGAGGGCAAGCCCTATATCTGCGAACGCTCGGTCGTGCCACGCGCCGCCGGGGAATTGCTCGCGGGCGGCAAGCGCTTGAGCAAGGATGGCCAGCCCATCGGCCACCAGTCGGGTGTCTCCTGCTACGCCGAATATGCGGTCGTCGACCGGGGTTCGGTCGTCGTCATCGACCGGAGCCTGCCGCTCGATATAGCGGCCCTCTTCGGCTGCGCGGTGGTGACGGGCGTGGGTGCGGTGGTCAACACCGGCCAGATCCGGCCGGGCAGCACCGTCGCGATCGTGGGCCTCGGCGGTGTCGGCCTCTCGGGCCTCCTGGGCGCCAAGCTCGGTGGCGCCGGGCGCATCATCGCCATCGATCTTTCGGACGAGAAGCTTGGCCTCGCCCGCCAGTTGGGCGCCACCGACACGGTCAATGCCCGCGAGGCCAACCATGTGGCCGAAGTGCGCGACATGACCGATGGCGGCGTCGATTATTCCTTCGACCTGGCGGGAACCATCAAGTCCATGGAAACGGCCTATGCGGTGATCCGCGCCGGCGGCACGGTGGTCACGGCCGGCCTCTCGCCCACCGGCGCCAAGTTCGCCTTCCCCCAGGCCGAACTGGTCTCGGAGGAAAAGACCATCAAGGGAAGTTACATGGGTAGTTGCGTGCCGGTGCGCGACATCCCGCGCTATATCGGCCTCTACCAGCAAGGCCGGTTGCCGGTCGACCGCATGGTCAGCCAGCGCATCGGCCTTAACGAGGTCAACGAAGGCTTCGACCGCCTGCAATCAGTCTCCACCGTCCGCCAGCTCCTGGTGCCGCACGGGGTGCGTTGAGGCAGGGCGGCCCTCAGGACTTGTCGCGGATCGCGGCCTCGAATAGATCGAGAGCGGCGAGCGCGAAGGCCCACATATTGGCGTCGCGATCGGCGCTCGCGGTTTCTAGCGTGATCACCCGTTCGGCGACGCCGGCCACCGCCATGCAGCTATGGCCGGCGGCATCGCCATAGCGATTACCGGTCGGACCCGCCGCACCCGTTTCGCTCAAGCCCCAGCTCGTGGCGAGGCGCCCGCGTACGGTACGGGCGAGGAGTTGGGCATAGGGCTCGGAGCTGGAGCGGATGCCGGTCATCTGGTCGAGGGAAATTCCGACCAGTCCCTGGCGCGCGGCGGCGGTGTAGACGACGCCACCGCCCATGAAATAGACCGAGGCGCCGGGAACGGCCAAGAGCGCCGCCGAAATGAGGCCGCCGGCCGAGCTTTCGGCGACGGCCACGGTCTCGCGGCGGTCCTTCAGGCGTCCGCCGATACGCGTGGCGGATGCGACAAGATCGGTCCAACCCGGCATGACAACCTCCCCCAATCCCGTATCAATGGCGACCGGCGACGACGTCGCGCATGGCCCGGACGACCCGTTCGATATCGGCGCGGCTCACATCCAGGTGCGTGACGGCGCGCATGCGATGGCCGTCGCCCGAACCGACGCGAATACCCTTGGCGAGCAGACGTTCGTAAACTTGCTCGGAGGTGAGGCCCGTGCCCGTCACATCGAAGAACACCAGATTGGTCGCGATCTCGGCCGGGTCCAGTACGATGCCCGGAATCTGCGCCAAGCCCTGGGCGAGGAGGCGGGCATTGGCGTGGTCCTCGGCCAGACGCTCGATATTGTGGTCGAGGGCGTAGACCCCGGCGGCCGCGATGATGCCGGCCTGGCGCATGGCGCCGCCGAACTGGTGCTTCCAGCGCCAGGCGTCCTCGATGAAGTCGGCCGAGCCGCAGAGCACGGCACCCACCGGGCAGCCAAGCCCCTTGCTGAGGTCAAGCCAGGCGGAATCGCAGGGGCTCGCATAATCCTTGGCCGAGACGCCGGTCGCGATCACCGCGTTCATCAGGCGCGCGCCATCCATATGCACCTTGAGTTCGTTTTTGTGAGCGGTGTCGCAAACCTCGCGCAGCGTCTCCAGGGGCCAGATCGTGCCGCCGCCGAAATTCGAGGTCTGCTCGAGCGACACCAGGCGCGCCCTGGGCCGGTTGCGCCGATAGGGCCGAATCGACGCCTGCAATTGCTCGGCGGTGAAGATGCCGCTCTTGCCGTCGACCGGGCAGAGCATGACGCCCGACAGCGCCGCCGGACCGCCGGCCTCGGCATGGATGGGGTGGGCCGTCTTGTCGAGGATCACCTCGTCGCCCTGGCGGCAATAGACCCGGTAGGAGATGGCGTTGCACATGGTGCCGGACGGCACGAAGACGCCCGCCTCGTGACCCAGCAATTCCGCCACCCGCTCGCAGAGCTTGTTGACGGTCGGGTCTTCATTCGCCTGCTCGTTACCAACTTCCGCTTCAGCCATGGCCTTACGCATGGCGGGCGAGGGACGGGTCAAGGTATCGCTGTAGAGGTCGACCTGAATGGCGGCCATGGCATTGCTCCGGGGTGTCGGGGGTCGGGTATCAGGATAGAACAAAATGCGGACGAGGTTGACTTGAATCATCACTCCTGACGTCGGTTACTCCGCCGCCTGGGGTGGAGCGGTTGGCCGCCAGCGCAGCACCGGCTGTCGAGCGGCACGCGTCTCGTCGAGGCGGCGGCGGGGAGCGAGGCGCGGCGCCTCGTGAAAGAACGCGGCATCGCCCGCCTTGGCGCGGCTGGCCAGCGCCCGCATCGTTTCGACGAACCGGTCAAGCGAGTCCTTGCTCTCGCTCTCGGTCGGCTCAATCAGCATGGCGCCGTGTACGACCAGCGGGAAATACACCGTCATCGGATGATAGCCCTCGTCGATCATCGCCTTGGCAAAATCGAGAGTGGTGACACCTGTGTCCTTGAGGAAGCGGTCGTCGAACAAGCACTCATGCATGCAGGGGCCGGGATAGGGCGCGCTCATCACGTCCGACAGCCGCGCCAGCACATAATTGGCGGCCAGCACCGCGTCGCTCGATGCCTGCAACAGCCCGTCGCCGCCATGGCTCAGCATATAGGCGAGTGCCCGCACGAACATGCCCATCTGGCCATGGAATCCCTTGAGGCGCCCGAACGGCTTGGCATCGCCTTCGCCCGTTTCCACCAGTCGGAAGCCCTTGTCCCCGTGCACCACCCAGGGCACCGGCGCGAAGGGTGCCAAGGCCGCCGAGAGTACCACCGGGCCGCTGCCCGGCCCACCGCCGCCGTGCGGCGTCGAGAAGGTCTTGTGCAGATTGATGTGCATGGCGTCGATGCCGAGATCGCCGGGCCGCACCCGGCCGACGATGGCGTTGAAATTGGCGCCGTCGCAATAGAAGAAGGCGCCCGCCGCATGGACGCGCCGCGCGATCTCGACGATGTCGTTCTCGAACACGCCACAGGTGTTGGGATTGGTCAGCATGATCGCCGCGACATCGGGACCGAGCTTGGCCGTCAGTGCCGCGAGGTCGACCCGGCCGCGCGCGTCCGCCGGCAACTCGTCCACCGTATAGCCGATGGCGGCGGCGGTCGCCGGATTGGTGCCGTGGGCCGACGCCGGAACAAGAACGCGCCGGCGCGCGTCGCCCCGGTCCTCAAGCGCCGCCCGGATCGCCACCATGCCGCACAGCTCGCCATGGGCGCCAGCGCCAGGCGAGAGCGCCACCGCCGGCATGCCGGTCAGGACCTTGAGCCAGTGGGCCACCATGTCGATCAGCTCCAGCGCGCCCTGAGTGGTGCCGGTCGGCTGCATCGGGTGCAAATCGGCGAAACCGGGCAAGCGCGCCAGGCGCTCATTGAGGCGGGGATTATGCTTCATGGTGCAGGAGCCGAGCGGATAGAGCCCGGCGTCGATGGCGTAGTTCTTCTGCGAGAGGCGGGTGTAGTGGCGCACCACCTGGGGCTCGGCGAGGCCCGGCAGGCCGATCGGCCCCTGGCGGGCGAGTGCCCCCAGGCGCGAAGCCACGGGGGGCGGTGCTGGCAGGTCCACGCCCGTTCGCCCGGGCGCGTCGAGCTCGAAGATAAGCGGCTGTTCCATCGCCAAGCCGCGATGGCCGCTGACCGTGGCCGTGGCCGACGCGCTCGGCGTCGCGGGCCGCGTCGGGCGGCCTTCCATGCCGGTCATCGCAGCACCTCCTCGAGGGCGGTGGCGAAGGCCGCCATCTCCGTCGGCGTGTTGACTTCGGTCGCTGCCACCAGCAGCAGATGGCCAAGCTCCGGCCGCTCGGGCCAAAGGCGCCTGGCCGGCACACCACCCAGGATGCGCCGCTCGGCCAGCGCGTCGACGACGGCCGCCGCGGGTTTCGGAAGACGCAGGGTAAATTCATTGAAGAATTGATCGCTGACCAAGCTGACGCCGGGCACGCGCGCCAGCCTTTCGGCAAGCGTGACGGCGGCCGCGTGGTTCAGCGCCGCCAATTGCCGGAGGCCCGCCTCGCCCAGCAAGCTCAGATGGATCGTGAAAGCCAGCGCGCAGAGCCCCGAATTCGTGCAGATGTTGCTGGTCGCCTTCTCGCGCCGGATATGTTGCTCGCGGGTCGAGAGGGTGAGCACGAAGCCGCGCCGGCCTTCGGCATCGACCGTCTGGCCGCAGAGGCGCCCCGGCATTTGGCGCACGAACTTCTCGCGCGTGGCAAAGAGGCCGAGATAGGGGCCGCCGAAATTGAGGCCGTTGCCGAGCGCCTGGCCCTCGGCCGCCACGATGTCGGCGCCCATGTCGCCCGGCGCCCGGATGGCGCCGAGGCTTACGATCTCGGTCACGGCCACGATCAGGAGCGCGCCTTTGGCATGACAAGCCTGGGCGAGACCGGTGAGATCGCGAATATGGCCGAAGACCGCCGGATATTGCACCACGACGCAGGCGGTCTCGCCGTCGATGCGGGTCGCGAGATCCTCGGCTCCGGTCGGATCGGGTGCCGCCATATCGAGCTCGAAGCCCGTATAGCGGGCAAGCGTCGCCGCCACATCTCGGTAATGCGGGTGCAAGCCGCCCGACAGCACGGCCTTCTTTCGCTTGGTCAAGCGGATCGCCATCATCACCGCTTCGACACAAGCGGTGGCGCCGTCATACATCGAGGCGTTTGCCACCTCCATGCCGGTCAAGAGCGCCACCTGGGTCTGGAACTCGAAGAGATATTGCAGCGTTCCCTGGCTGATCTCCGGCTGATAGGGCGTGTAGGACGTGAGAAACTCGCCGCGCTGTATGAGATGGTCGACGGCGGCCGGCACATGATGACGATAGGCGCCGGCGCCAAGGAAACTCGGCACCGCGCTCGCCGGCAGATTGCGGGCCGCGAGTTCGCTAAGCGCCCGCTCCACGGCGAGCTCGCCCTGATGGTCCGGGAGAGCGAGGGGCCGCTTGAGGCGCGCCGATTCCGGCACATCCTGATAGAGGTTATCCATCGACGGCACGCCGATCGCCGCCAGCATGCCTCGCCGGTCCACCTCGGTCAGCGGCAGATAGCGCATCAGGACAGCTCCTCGACATAGGTTCGATAGGCGTCCTCATCCATGAGGTCGTCGAGTTCCGCCGGATCGGACAACTGGATCTGGAAGAACCAGCCCTCGCCGGTCGGGTCGGCGTTCACCACATTGGGCTGCTCGGTCAGAGTCTCGTTGACCGCGATCACCTCGCCGCTCACCGGCGCATAGATGTCGCTCGCGGCCTTGACCGATTCGACGACGGCAATTTCCGTCAGCTTGACGACCTTGCTGCCGACCGCCGGCAGTTCCACATAGACCACGTCGCCCAGTTGGTCCTGTGCATAGTCGCTGATGCCGCAAACGGCGACGTCGCCCTCGACGCGGACCCATTCATGTTCTTCGGTGAATTTGAGGTCGCTCATTGTCCCCTCCTTGCCCGATTTGCCGCCGGCCCCGCTCACGTCGCCCGGTAGTAACGCGTCGCCACGAAGGGCAGCGCCACCACAACCCCCGGGCGCGGCGTGCCACGCACGGCAAGCCGAACCGGCGTGCCCACCTTCGCTTGGTCCGCCGCCACATAGCCCATGGCCACGGGCCCACCGACCGTCGGGCCGAAGCCGCCGCTGGTGATGGTGCCGATCGCGACCCCGGCACTGTCCAGGATCGCCGTGCCCTCGCGGGTAACGACCCGCCCCTCCGGCCGGATGCCCACGCGCCGGCGCGCCGGCCCGTTAGCAAGCTGCTCAAGAATGACGGCGGCGCCGGGAAAGCCACCCGCCACCCGGCGGCGTTTGGCGATGGTCCAAGCGAGGCCCGCTTCGATGGGCGACGTGGTCCGATCGATGTCATGGCCGTAGAGGCAGAGCCCGGCTTCAAGCCGGAGCGAATCGCGGGCACCGAGGCCCGCCGGCTTCACGCCGGGTTCGCTCAGGAGCCGGCGGGCGAGGCGCTCCGCTTGGTCGCCCGCGAGCGATATTTCGAAGCCATCCTCGCCCGTATAGCCGGAGCGGCTGACGAAGCAGGGAATGCCGGCCACATCCATTGCCGCCGCGGCGAGGAAGGCGAGCGCGCCCGAGCCCGGCGCCAGTCGCCGGAGTACGCCGGCCGCCGCCGGTCCCTGGAGCGCCAGCAGGGCGCGCTCGGGCAAGAGCGTCACGCCGGCCCGACCCGCGAGACCGCTCTGCATATGGCGAAAGTCGTCAACCTTGCACCCGGCGTTGACGACCACGAAGAACTCCGCCTCGCCGAGACGCGTGATCATCAGATCATCCAGAATGCCGCCGGAAGCATCGGTGAAGAGGCTGTAGCGCATGCGGCCGGCGGCAAGACCCTGAATGTCGCCCGGCACCAGCGTTTCCAGGGCGACCGCGTCGCCGGCCACGCGGATTTGTCCCATATGGGATACGTCGAACAGCGACGCGGATGTCCGCGTGTGGCTGTGTTCGTCGATGATGCCCGAATATTGCACCGGCATGTCGTAGCCCGCGAACGGCACCATCTTGCCGCCGAGCTCGAGGTGCAGCGCGTATAGCGGTGTTCGCTGACTGGGCGTATACGGACTCTCTGGCATCGGTCCTCCATCGAACAGAGCCCGAACCCCGCTTGGCCAGCGGCATCCGGTCGAGCCCCCTCTGTCCTGGGACCTGAAAGATTCGCCGCCGGAACCAGAAAACCGGTCGGCTTACATCTTCGGTGAGGCGGGCCGCTCGCGCGAACCACGCCTACTTTCCAGAGTTGCCTTCCCCTACGGTCCTTTTGCCTGAGAGTTTCCGGGGCTCGTTGCTCCTTCGGCGCCGGGCGCGCGGCTGATCGCGACCAGTCTCTCCCGCAGGGATCAGTGGCGGAGGCCGCTGCCTGCGGCCCATCCACTCACGCTAGCCGGTCGCGGTGGAATGTCAACGGCCGATCAAGCGGCGGTTATAGGCGAGCTCATCGGCGCTGAGCTGGAAGCCGACCAGGATCTGATAGCCGCCGAGATTACCATCGGGGATGATCGGGATGGTCTGGCGCAGCTCGTCGGCAAACTGGACGGCGGGCTGGCCTGCCTCGAAGGGGAGGTTGAGGGAAAACTCCTGCTTGGCGGCGACGGCACCGGCGGCGTCGACGATGGCAACGAAATATTGCACGGCCGCCCGGCTGTTGCGGAGCGCCGGTCCGGCGCTGGCGAGGAACCGCACCGTCGTGTCGCCCGTGACCTGCGCGCGCCGGTAGCTGCACGTGCCGGTCGCCTCCAGGATCTCCACCTCGAACAGGATGTCGGTCAAGTCGCGGCCGGGACCGGTGAATTTGACGACGCGGTTGGCGCTACCGATCACACCCGTCCTGGGGCAATCGCGGCCGGGCTCCTTGCGATCCATGAGACCGCAACCGGCAAGCAGCAACGCGCTCGCCGCAACGGCTGTGGCGCGCGCCCTCCGCCCCATGGCGGCGGATCAGAGCGCGTTGTGGGTGCCGTCGCAGAACGGCTTCTTGGCGGACTGCTTGCAACCGCAGAAGAACAGCTTCTTCGCTTCATTCGCCTCGAACGCCATGGGCGTCATACCCGTGTCCTTGTGCGAGCCGTCGCAGAAGGGTTGCTTCTGGCTGCGCCCGCAGGCGCACCAAAAATATTTCCGCCCCGTCACGACCTCGATCGCATAGGGCGCTTTTTGCGCGACAATCGGCTCGGCCATCTGCCCCTTCCCTCTCAACTGGACCTGTACTATTTGTAACGCCGTCCACCCGGACTTGCCGGCGCGGGCTGGCCCGGGCGCCGACGCACTCTAGTTGAACCGCCCTCGGGCGCACAAGCGCCGACTCGCGACAGGCACAGGTAAGACCATGGCTCGACGATCGCTGTTTATCTACCTGGCCGGACCGCGCCGGTCTTCGGCCGGCGTAGATCGCGCCATCCGGATCGTGGCAAAGGCGATCGAACGCCATGGCGCCCAGCGACGGGTCGATGCGGAGCACCGCCCGAGCGTCGCAGCGACGCCAGCGCCCGCCAGGGCGCAACCCATGGGGCCGGGTCGACTTAGCCGGAATATGCTCTAAGGTGGCGGTCTACACGGAAGTCACCGACGACGAGGTGAGCGCCTTCGCCAACCTCTACGACATCGGCGGCGTGATGTCGTTCAAGGGCATCGCCGAAGGCGTCGAGAACTCCAACTACCTGCTGCAGACGACGACAGCGGTTTACATCCTCACCCTCTACGAGAAACGGGTGGCGCCGGCCGACCTGCCGTTCTTCCTCGGCCTGATGGAGCATCTGGCGGCCAAGGGCGTGCCATGCCCCACCCCCATCCAGGCGCTCGACGGCAAGACGCTGCACGAGCTATCCGGCCGGCCGGCGGCGCTCATCTCGTTCCTCCCCGGCCTCTCGGTGAAGCGCAGTCAGCCGCACCATGCAGCCGGCGTGGGCGAGGCGCTGGCGCGCCTGCACATGGCGGGCGGCGATTTCGCCATGGTTCGGGCGAACAATTTGTCTGTCGCGGGCTGGCGCGGTTTGGCCGGGGCGACCGCTACCCGCGCCGACGAGGTGCGACCCGGCCTCGCCGGCGAGATCGCGGCCGAGATCGCCGAAATCGCCGCCCACTGGCCGACCGCCCTGCCGCAAGGTGTTATCCATGCCGATCTTTTTCCCGACAATGTGTTCTTCATCGGCGAGCGGCTCTCCGGTCTCATCGACTTCTATTTCGCATGCAACGACCTGTTCGCCTACGACATCGCCATCTGCCTGAACGCCTGGTGCTTCGAGCGCGACAACAGCTTCAACGCGACCAAGGCACGCCAGTTGCTGTCGAGCTACCAGCGCGTCCGGCGGCTGGAGCCGGACGAGCTTGAAGCATTGCCGTTACTGGCCCGCGGCAGCGCGCTCCGCTTTCTCCTCACGCGGCTTTATGACTGGTTCAATCAACCGGCGGGCGCGCTCGTGACGCCCAAGGACCCCATCGAGTATCTAAACAAGCTCCGCTTTCACCGCACGGTCCGGAGTCCCGCCGCCTATGGGCTCGCCGGGTGATGGATCCAGCCTCCCGGCCGACCTCCGGGATCGTCGAGGCCTTCACGGATGGGGCCTGCAGCGGCAATCCGGGCCCGGGCGGCTGGGGCACGCTGCTGCGCTTCGGCGATCGGGAGCGCGAACTTTCCGGCGGCGAGGCGCACACCACCAACAACCGCATGGAAATGATGGCGGCGATCCAGGCCCTTGAGGCGTTGCAACGGCCGGCCCATGTCAGGCTCCACACCGACAGCCGCTATCTGCATGACGGAATTACCAAATGGATTCATCGTTGGCGGCGGAACGGCTGGCAGACGGCCGACCGCAAGCCCGTGAAGAACGTCGACCTCTGGCAGCGGCTCGACGCGGCACTCGGCCACCACCAAGTCGAGTGGCGCTGGGTGCGGGGCCATGCCGGACACGCCGAGAACGAGCGGGCCGACCAGCTCGCCCGCCGCGCCATCAAGCAGCCGGCCGGCACTGAATAACCCTCCCGCGGTCAGGCGGGAGGGTTACGGGCAAAGGGGGGGTGCCTACAGTTCGCCCAGCACATTCTCGGCGGTCGATACCTCGAAGGCGCCCGGCTTCTCGACATAGAGCTTGGTCACGACGCCCTTGTCGACGACCATGGCATAGCGCTGCGAGCGCTTGCCGAGGCCGTTGCGGCTGGCATCGAGCGGCAGGCCGATGGCATCCGCGAAGGCGGCATTGCCGTCGGCGATCATCGCCACCTTGTCACCCACATTCTGGGCCTTGCCCCAGGCATCCATGACGAAGGCGTCATTGACGGAAATGCATGCGACCGTATCGACACCCTTGGCCTTGATGGCCCCGGCCTTGTCGACGAAGCCCGGCAGGTGCTTCGCCGAACAGGTGGGCGTAAAGGCCCCCGGCACGGCGAACAGCACAACCTTCTTGCCGGAAAAGAGTTCGTCCGTGCTGATGTCCTTGGGTCCATCGGCGGTCATGTGCCTGAGGGTGGTCGATGGGATCTTGTCTCCGACCTTGATGGTCATGGGGTGCCTCCATTGTCGTTCTGGCGCGAATCACGCCGAATGAAACGAACATAAGCACCCCTCGGGCAAAAATCAAAGGCCGGGACGCACGCAGTTTTGAACAGGCCCCAGCCGCGCCGCACTTGCACGATACCCGCCCCGAACTTACCTTACGCCGATGGTAGAGAATCGCACCGCAGACGGGTTCATGACCGGCCAGCTTCTGGTGGCGATGCCTGGCATGCAGGACCCGCGTTTCATCAAGACCGTGATCTACATGTGTGCCCACAATGCCGACGGCGCCATGGGGCTCGTGATCAACCGGGCGCTCGGCTCGTTGACCTTCGCCGACCTTCTGGAGCAGCTCGGCGTCGAGCATGACAAGACCCAGGCGCCGGTAACCGTGCATTTCGGCGGGCCGGTGGAGAGCGGCCGGGGGTTCGTGCTGCACACGGCCGACTATGTCCGCGAGGGCACGCTGGTGGTGGATGGCGGCATCGCCTTGACCGCCACTGTGGATATCTTGCGGGCGATTGCCGGCGGCGATGGCCCGCGCGGGCGGCTGCTCGCCCTCGGTTATGCCGGCTGGGCGCCCGGCCAGCTCGAGAACGAGATGCGGAAAAATGGCTGGCTGATGGTCGATGCCGACGAGAAACTGGTATTCGACAGCAACCTGGACGCGAAATGGGAGCGGGCGCTCGGCAAGCTCGGCATCGATGTCCGCATGTTGTCGAGCGACGCCGGCCACGCTTGAATCCGATCACCGCCGCCATCCGACACAATTGAGGGAAACCGACGCCCATGAGCACGCTCACGATCTATGGCATTGCCGCCTCACGCACCCTGCGCTCACTGTGGATCGCCAAGGAACTCGGCCTCGACTATGAGCATAGGGCGGTCGATTTCGGTTCCGAGGAAATCGCGTCCGCAGCCTATCTGGCGCTGAATCCGAACGGCACCATACCGACCATCAAAGACGGCGACTTCCCACTCTGGGAATCGGCGGCCATCGGGCTCTATCTCGCCAAGAAATACGGCAAGGGTCTCTATCCGGAGACACTCGAGGGTGAGGCGAAGACCTGGCAATGGTCGTTCTTCGCCCATTCCGAGGTCGAGAAGCCCATCCTCGCCATCGCCTTCAACCGTTATATGAAACCCGAGGCGGAGCGCGTCGAGGCCCTCGCCAAGGAAGCCGAAGCGAACCTGGTGCGCCCGCTCGCCGTCCTCAACCAGACCTTCGCCAAATCGGCCTATCTCTTGGGCGATAAGTTCATGGTCGCCGATCTGATCTTGGCCGGCTGTCTCTATACGGCCTATCGCTTCAAGTACGGCCTCGCCGCCGCGCCCAAGGTGGCGGATTGGCTAGCCCGCTGTCTCGAGCGGCCCGCCGCCCAGGCCGCCCGGAAGCTGCGCGAGGGCTGACCGCCCCGCCGCCGCCCTACCGCAAGCGGGCGGCGATGGCCTCGATCGGCTCGATACCGCCGACCGGGCCAACGGCCGAAAAAGTGATCGTCGAGGCCGCGACCCGGCGCGCCACGCGCGAGACCGCCGCTGCGTCCACCGCGTCGATCTTGGCCACCAGCTCGCCCGGCGTGACGGGCCGGCCGAAGACCAGCATCTGTTGGGCGGTCTGCTCGGCGCGCGCACCCGTGCTCTCGCGCGCCATCAGGACGCTCGCCTTGAGCTGGGCCCGGGCGCGCGCCAATTCGTCGGCCTCGACCGATTGGCCGAGCGCCTTCAACTCATGGCAGGAAATGTCGATCACTTCCTGGGCCTGGGAGCCGCTGGTGCCGGCATAGATGCCGAAGATGCCGCCGTCGGTCATCGGCGAGGCGAAGGAATAGATCGAATAGACCAGGCCGCGCTTTTCGCGCACTTCCTGGAAGAGGCGCGACGACATGCCGCCGCCATAGAGGGTCGAGAGCACCTGGCCGGCATAATAGTCGGGATCGGCGTAACTCAGCCCCTCGAAGCCGAGCACCAGATGCGCCTGCTCGAGGTCGCTCTCTTCGCGAAAGTCGCCGCCGGTATAGCGGCCCGGCATCGGCGCCGGCATCGCGCCCGACACCAGCTTGTCGAAGTGACGGGCCGCCTGTTCCACGAACCAGTCATGCTCGATCTTGCCCGAGGCGGCGACCACCATGCGCGGCGCCAAATAGCCGGTCCGCATATAGTCGATGACGGCATCGCGCGAGATCGCGCGGATGACTTCCGGGCGGCCCAGAACGGGCCGGCCGACCGGCTGGTCGTGGTAGGCCGTCGACTGGAAATTGTCGAACACGCGCTCTTCCGGCTGGTCGTGCGACTGGCCGATTTCCTGAAGGACGACCGCCCGTTCGCGCTCCAGCTCCTCCGGGTCGAAGACCGAGTTCTGTAGAATATCGGCGATGATGTCGAGGCCGAGCGCCGCGTCGTCTTTCAGCATCTTGGCGTAATAGGCGGTGTTCTCGCGCGAGGTATAGGCGTTCAAATGGCCGCCGACCGCGTCGATCTCCGAGGCGATGGCCTGGGCGGAGCGCCGGCCGGTGCCCTTGAAGGCCATATGCTCCAAGAGATGGGAGATGCCGTTCACCTCGGCCGCCTCGTGGCGGGTGCCGATGCCGACCCAGACGCCGAGGGAAACGGTTTCGACCGCCTCCATGCGGTCGGTGACGACACGGAGACCGCCGGGAAGCTCGCTTATTTTGACTGTCATTATGGCTCCAGGCTCACGGGTTGGCGATCCTGGCGTGCGCCCGCACGAAGGCTTGGACGGCGGCGAGATCGGGGGCAAGGGTGGCATAGCGTTCGGGGCGCCGGTCGAGATCGGCGAGATGGGCCGGCAGCGCCGGGCGGCACCCGGTTGCGCGTTCGACCGCGTCGGGAAATTTGGCGGGGTGGGCCGTCGCTAGCGCCACGGTGGGCAGCGCGCCGCTGTTGCGCTTGGCCATGGCCGCCGCGATGCCGATGGCGGTGTGGGGATCGACCAGCTCGCCCGTGGCACCATGGACGCGCCGAATCTCGTCGAGTGTCCCCGCGTCGTCCAGGCGATGCCCGCAAAAGATCTCCCGCGCCGCTTGCCACCGGTTGGGCCCGAGAGCCAATCGCCCGCTCGCCCGGAAGCCCCGGAGCGCCTCCTCGACCGCCGCCCCGTCCCGGTCGAGGAGCTCGAACAGCAGGCGCTCGAAATTGCTCGATATTTGGATGTCCATACTGGGCGAAAGGGTGGGCACGACCGGCGCCATGCTCATATCGCCCGTCTCGAAAAAGCGCGCCAATATGTCGTTCCGGTTGGATGCCACGATCAGCCGGTCGATGGGCACGCCCATCCGGCTGGCCACATAGCCCGCATAGACATTGCCGAAATTGCCGCTCGGCACCGCGAACCCGACCGCTCGATCGGGGGCACCCAGTTGCACGGCGGCGTAAACATAATAGACGAGCTGTGCCACGATCCGGGCCCAGTTGATGGAATTGACCGCCGAGAGGCGGAGCTGGTCTCGGAAAGCCACATCGCCAAACATGGCCTTCACGAGGTCCTGGCAGTCGTCGAACGTGCCTTCGATCGCCAGATTGTAGACGTTGTCGGCGTGGATCGTGGTCATCTGGCGGCGCTGGACATCCGAGACCCGGCCCTTCGGATGCAGCATGAAGATATCGACGGCCGCCCGGTCGCGGCAGGCTTCGATGGCCGCCGAGCCGGTATCGCCGGACGTGGCGCCCACGATCGTCACCCGCTCCCCACGCTCACCCAGCACATGGTCGAAGAGACGGCCGACAAGCTGTAGCGCCACGTCCTTGAACGCGAGCGTCGGCCCGTGGAAGAGCTCCATCAGCCAGAGATCGCTGTCGAGCTGGACGAGCGGCGCCACCGCCTGATGACGGAAGCCCGCATAGGCCTCGATCACCATGCGGCGGAAACTCGCGGCCGAGACGGTTTCCCCCATGAAGGGTGTCATGACCGCGACCGCCACGTCGGCATAGGGCCGGCCGCGCAAGGCCCGGAGCGCCTCGGCCGACAGGTTTGGCCAGGTCGCGGGTACATAAAGGCCGCCGTCGCGGGCGAGGCCCGCGAGCAAGACTCCGGCAAAATCGAGCGTCGGGGCGGCCCCCCGCGTGCTCACATAGTGCAATCGAAACTCTCCCAGATGAATTCTCGGCTACTCCGCGAGGTAGCGCCTTTCCAGATGGCGCCGGAAGACCGCCGGATCAAGCGGTCGGCCCGTCGCCCTCGCGATGAGGGCGCGGCTGTCCAGGCGGGCTCCCTGGGCGTGGACATTAGCACGCAACCAGCCGGTCAAGGGGCCGAAGTCGCCCCGGCCGATCGACCCCTCCAGCTCCGGCGCCGCCCGCTCGGCGGCTTCGAATAACTGGGCGGCACTCATGGCACCCAGCGTGTAGGTCGGGAAATAACCGAACCCGCCATCCGGCCAGTGGATGTCCTGAAGGCAGCCTTCCCGGTCGTTCGGCGGCCGGATGGCGAGTAGGCGAACCATACCCTCGTTCCAGGCGCCGGGTAGGTCCGGCGCCTGGAGATCCCCGAAAATCATCGCTTTTTCAAGTTGATAGCGCAATATGACGTGGGCCGGATACGTCACCTCGTCGGCGTCGACCCGGATGTAGCCCGGCTCGACCTTTGTATAGAGGCGGTAGAGATTTTCCGCCCGCCAGGCCGGCCCCTCGCCGCCGAAAGTCCGTTGGGCGAGCGGGGCCAGGAAATCGACGAAGGCCCGGCCGCGGCAGGCCTGCATCTCGACAATCAAAGATTGGCTTTCATGGGCCGTCATTCCGGCATGATTGCCGACCGGTTGATATCGCCACGCCGCGGGCAGGCCCCGCTCGTAGAGCGCGTGGCCGGTCTCGTGCAGCACCGCCATCAGGCCGGTGGTGAAATCGTCCTCGGCATAGCGGGTGGTGATACGTACATCCTCCGGCACGCCGCCGGTGAAGGGGTGCTGGCTCGAATCGAGGCGGCCATGGTGGAAATCAAAGCCGAGGGCGCGCATCAATTGTTCGCCGAGGGTGCGTTGCGCCGCCTCCCCAAAGCGGCCGGTCAGGCCAAGCGGCGGCGGCCGGCGCCTTTGACGCTCCATGACGCGCTGGAGCAAGTCCGGCAGGAAGGCTTCCAGGGTCGCGAATAGCCGGTCTACCTCCTCGCTCCGCCGACCCGGATCATGCTGGTCGAGGAGCGCGTCATAGGGCGTGAGCCCAAGGGCGGCGCCCTTGGCGGCGGCGATCTCGCGCACCAGTCTGAGGACTTCCGCGAATGACGGCAGCAGCATGGCAAAATCGGCGTTCTGGCGGGCCGTGCGCCAGACCGCCTCGCAACCGGTGACGGCCCGGCTGAAGGCTTCCACCAGATCTCCCGGCACGGCGGCGGCGTGGCCATGGGCGCGGCGCATGAGCGCCAGATTGGCTGCCTGCCAATCATCGAGTTCGGGTGCCGCCGCGTCCGCCAGCAAGGCAGGCATGTCGGCGGCCGTCAGCAGCTCATGGATGATGCCTTGCAGGGTTGCAAGCTGTTCCGCCCGAGCCGCCACGCCACCCAGCGGCATCATCACCGACTGATCCCAGTGCAACACGCCGGCCGCGTCCCGCAGCTTAGCGATGCGCGCGAAACGGCGTTCGAGTTCCCTGTAGGCGGACAAGGCAGACCTCCTCATGGATGCCGTCGGCGGCGAACCAGCAGCCCCCAGATGATCGCGAGAATGAGGGCGAGGGCAAACCAGGTGAGCGCATATTGCAGATGATTGTCGGTGAGTTCCGGTCGCGTCGCGGCACCCACCGGCAAGCCGCCTGGGTTGGCCGCCGGCCCGGCCACCACCACCAGGCCCAAGACCAGGGCCGGACCGAGGCCCGCCTGGCGCCCCATCGCCTGGGGGTCCGGCCAAAACCACTCATTCCTTGCGGGCCGGTTGTCCGGCGTGAACCCACCGGGACGGGACGGCGAGCGGAGCGTGCCTTCGACGATGACAATGCCTTCGGGATTGCCGGTCGGCCGCGACGCCGGGTCGCGCCGGTCCATCGGGACCCAGCCCCGGTCGACCAGCACGGCGCCGCCATCATAACCGAGTGGTGTCACGATGCCGACGCCGACGCCACGCTTGCGCGCGCGACCCACCAGATGCATCTCGTGCTGGTGCAGGAACCGCCCTTCGAGCCGGACGCGGCGGTAGTCGAGGCCGGCGGGTGCGGCGTCGAAGAGCCCGCCGCGCCCAGGCAAGATAGCCGCGCCGGACACTTCGTCGGCGCGCCGCGAACCGCCAAGATCCCCTTGGCCCAGAACCGGCGCCGCCAGGTTCCGCTCGATGCGGTCCAGCAACGCATGCTTCTCGGCTCGCCGCTCCAATTGCCAGCCACCGAGGCCGAGGAGCGTCACGAAAGCCAGCAGACCGGCCAGCGTCAGCGGCAGCAGGCCCCGCCGCGCCCCCGAACCTGGGCTCAGCCGCCCCACCAATAGACGACGCAGAACAGGAACAGCCACACCACGTCGACGAAATGCCAGTACCAGGCCGCCGCCTCGAATCCGAAATGATGATCGGGCGTGAAGTGGCCCTTGATGGCGCGGCCCAGGCAAACCGTCAGAAATATCGTCCCGATGATGACATGGAATCCGTGGAATCCCGTCGCCATGAAGAACGCGGAGGAATAGACGTTCTGGGTGAACTTGAAGCCGGCATGGGCGTATTCGAAGGCTTGGAGCGACGTAAACGCCACGCCCAGCGCCACCGTGCAGGTCAGACCCTGGATCAACTGCTTGCGGTCGCCATGCAGCAAGGCATGGTGGGCCCAGGTCACCGTGACGCCCGACAGCAGCAGGATCAAGGTGTTGAGGAAGGGCAGTTCGAAGGCTTTGAAAGGCACCACGTCGGCCGGCGGCCAGATGCCGCCGATCCCTTCCGTCGGAAACAGGCTCGCATTGAAGAACGCCCAGAAGAAGGCAACGAAGAACATCACCTCGGAGGTGATAAAGAGCGCCATGCCATAGCGCAGGCCGAAGACAACCACCGGGTTGTGATGGCCCTCATGCTCGGCCTCGCGCACGACGTCCCGCCACCAGGCAAACATGGTGGCCAGGACCGCGAGGAAGGCCAGGATCATCAACCACGGCGTACCGTAGTGCATGTAGAAAATGGCGCCGACCGCGAGGCAGCCGGCCGCGATCGCGCCCACGAGCGGCCACGGGCTCGGGTCGACCAGGTGGAAGGGATGCTTGTGCCCGCCATGCGGGGCTGCGTGCGCGTCAGCCATGATTGCTACCCTCGATCCTGCTGTGATCCTGCGTATCCCGAATTCTGCCTATCCGCTGCTCAGCGGGACGGCACCGCGAGCGCGCCGGTCACGGTCCGGCCCGCTGTCCCCTTGCCGTCGCCCGTCGCGGGGAAAAACGTATAGGAAAGCGTGATGATCTTGACATCCCCGGCATGCCGGTCCTTCACGATCTCGGGGTCGACGAAGAACAGCACCGGCATGTCCACGGTCTCGCCCGGCTCCAGGCGCTGCTCGGTGAAGCAGAAACACTGGATCTTGTTGAAGTAGCGGCCCGCTTTATCCGGTGTGACATTGAAGGTCGCGGTGCCGACCAGCGGCCCGGTACCAAGATTGGTCGCCCGATAGAAAGCCAAGCCTTCCTCGCCCACCTTGAGAGTGAGCGAGGGTTGCGCCGGCACGAACGACCAGGCGAGTTCGCGACTGATATTGGCGTCGAATCGAATAGTGATATCGCGGTCGACGACGCCCGCCGCCGGCGGGGCCACCGCCACCCGGGTCGTGCCGCCATAGCCGGTTACCTGGCAAAACAGGCGATAGAGCGGCACCGAGGCATAAGAGAGCATCGCCATGCCAGCCGCGATGGCGAGCAACGGCAGGGCAATCTTGCGGTGGCGGGCGTCAACCGTGGCCATGACTTTAGTGCCCCCCCATGCGCACGATGGTCAGCGCGTAGAAGAGCACCGTAAGGGCCACCAGCACCGCGCCGATCGCCCAGTTCCGGGCGCGCTGTTTGCGCGCGAATTCCGCCTTCCCGCTGTCCGTGCCAGGGCCATCCGTCATGCGCGTCTCAGATCCCCCCGACGCCATCGACCAGCAACGCGCCGAATAACAGGAAGAGATAGAGAATCGAAAAAGCGAAAAGATGCCGGGCACTCCGCTCGCTTGCCTCGCGCCAGACGCGCCACGCGGCCAGCAGGAACAAGGCGCCGAGTACCAGCGCCACGGCGCCATAGGTCCAGCCCACCACATCCAACCAGACGGGCACCAGTGTGAGCGGCACCAGCAACAGGCTGTAGATCAGGATCTGGCGGCGGGTTTCCGTGAGCCCGGCCACCACCGGCAGCATCGGCACCCCGGCGCGGGCATAGTCAGCCGAACGGTACAAGGCGAGCGCCCAGAAATGCGGCGGCGTCCACATGAAGATGATGGCGAACAGCGCCAGCGACTCCAGGCTAACGTCGCCCGTGACGGCGGCCCAACCGATCATCGGCGGGAACGCGCCGGCGGCACCGCCAATGACGATGTTCTGGGGCGTGCGCCGCTTGAGCCACATGGTGTAAACGCCGACATAGAAGGCAATGGTGAGCAGGAGCAGCGCGGCGGCCGCCCAGTTGAGGGCGAGGCCCATCAGGGTGACGGACCCGACGGCCAGCGTCGTCCCGAAGCCGAGGGCTTCGGCGGCCGTCATCCGGCCGGCGGGAATCGGCCGATCGCGGGTGCGGGTCATCAGCGCGTCGATATCGCGGTCGTACCACATGTTGATGGCACCCGACGCCCCCGCGCCGACCGCGATGCACAGCACGGCAATCACGGCCAACACGGGATGCAACGCACCCGGCGCCAGCAACAGGCCGGTGATGCCGGTGAACACCACTAGCGACATGACCCGGGGCTTGAGCAACGCCACATAGTCTTCGACCGCGGCCCCGCCGGCGACCGGAACCAGTTCCGCCATGCCAAGCCCGGCCCCCGCCACGCGCGCGCCTCCTCGGTCCATCCGTCGGCTCAGTGATGCTGGCTGGCGGCGGTGATGCGCGGCAGCTCGTCATAGCTGTGGAAGGGTGGCGGCGAACTCACCGTCCACTCCAGGGTCGTCGCGCCCTCGCCCCAAGGGTTCTCGGCAATGCGCCGGCCTTTGATGAAGGTATGAAAGACGATATAGACGAACAGGATGGCGCCCGCGAACGAGACGTAAGAGCCCAACGACGCCACCAAGTTCCAGCCATGGTAGGCATCCGGATAGTCGATATAGCGGCGCGGCATGCCGGCGAGGCCCGCGAAGTGCATCGGGAAGAACGTGATGTTCACGCCGATGAAGGTGATCCAGAAATGCCAATGACCGAGGGTTTCCGAATATTGCCGCCCGCACATCTTGCCGAACCAGTAATAGAAGCCGGCGAAAATGCCGAACACCGCGCCCAGAGAGAGCACATAGTGGAAATGCGCCACCACGTAATAGGTGTCGTGCAGCGCGTTATCCATGCCGGCATTGGCCAGCACGACGCCCGTCACGCCGCCGACCGTGAACAGGAAGATGAACCCGATCGCCCACAGCATCGGCGTCTTGAACTCGATCGAGCCGCCCCACATGGTGGCGATCCAACTGAAGATCTTCACGCCGGTCGGCACCGCGATGACCATGGTCGCGGCGGTAAAGTAGGCGCGCGTGTCGACATCCATGCCGACGGTGTACATGTGATGCGCCCAGACGACGAAGCCGATGAAGCCGATCGCCACCATGGCGTAGGCCATGCCCAGATAGCCGAACACAGGCTTGCGCGAGAAGGTCGACACGATCTGGCTGACGATCCCGAAGGCCGGCAGGATCATGATGTAGACCTCGGGGTGGCCGAAGAACCAAAAGAGATGCTGGAACAGAATCGGATCGCCGCCGCCGGCCGCCTCGAAGAAGTGAGTGCCGAAATTGCGGTCGGTCAGCAGCATGGTGATGGCGCCGGCCAGCACGGGCATCGCGAGCAGCAGCAGGAAGGCGGTCACCAGGATCGACCAGACGAACAGCGGCATGCGGTGCAGCGTCATGCCCGGTGCCCGCATATTCAGGATCGTGGTGATGAAGTTAATCGCGCCCATGATCGACGAGGCGCCGGCCAGATGCAGCGCGAAGATCGCCATGTCGACCGCGGGTCCGGGATGCGCCGCCTTGGCCGAAAGCGGCGGATAGACCGTCCACCCGGTGCCGGCGCCCACGTCCACCACCGCCGAGCCCATCAGCAGCAGGAAGGCCGGCACGATCAGCCAGAAGCTGATGTTGTTCATGCGCGGGAACGCCATATCGGGCGAGCCGATCATCAGCGGCACGATCCAGTTGCCGAAGCCGCCAATGAGCGCCGGCATGACCACGAAGAACACCATGATCAGGCCGTGCGCCGTGATAAACACGTTCCAGAGCTGGCCGTTCGGCGAACCGTCCTGGGTGGTTAGATACTGCACGCCCGGGTCCTGCAGCTCCATGCGCATCAGGACCGATATGCCGCCGCCGATCAGGCCCGCCAGGATCGCGAATATCAAATAGAGGGTGCCGATGTCCTTGTGGTTGGTCGAATAGAACCAGCGCACGAAGAAGCCGGGCGTCTGATCGCCGTGGCCGGCGCCATGCGCCTGGTGTCCGCCATAAGCC
The DNA here is from genome assembly GCA_009694185.1 of Alphaproteobacteria bacterium. GTDB lineage: Bacteria > Pseudomonadota > Alphaproteobacteria > SHVR01 > SHVR01 > SHVR01. The sequence continues at coordinate 24,014 of SHVR01000004.1, forward strand.
ATGCTCGCTTCCTTTCCCGCTGTCGTTCAGTTCGCCCGACCGGCATCGGCAAGTTGCCGGTCCGCGTCGGAACCGAACTCGGCCTTGGCCTTCTTGGCCCAGGCCTCGAATTTCTCCTTGGAGACCGCCTCGACGGCGATTGGCATATAGGCGTGGCCAACGCCGCAAAGCTCGGAGCACTGGCCGTAATAGACACCCTCTCGCGTGATGCGCACCCAGGTCTCGTTGATCCGCCCGGGCACCGTGTCGAGCTTGACGCCGAAGGCGGGCACCGCCCAGGCATGCAGCACGTCGGTCGCGGTCATCAACAGGCGGATATTGGTATCGACGGGCAGCACGATGCGGTTGTCGACCTCCAACAGGCGATGCTGGCCCGGCTTGATATCCTTGTCCGGGATCATGACGCTGTCGAAGCTCAAATTGCCGTGGTCGGGATATTCGTAGGACCAGTACCACTGGCTACCGATGATCTTCAGCGTCATCTCCGCCTCGGCCGTCCGGTCGGTGTAATAGAGCAGCCGGAAGGACGGAATTGCGATGCCGACCAGGATCACGATCGGCAGCACCGTCCACAGCACCTCGATCAGCGTGTGGTGGGTGGTCTTGGACGGCACCGGGTTCCGGCTCGCCCGGAAACGGACCATCACATAGAGCAGCAGGCCCATGACGAACAACGTGATCAAGACGGTAACGACGAGCAGCATGTTGTGGAACTGCTCGATGCGCTCCATGACCGGCGAGGCGGCCGGCTGGAAATTCATCTGCCAGGGCAACGGTACCGCGGCCTCGACCGAGGACGCGATCGCGATGAGGCCACCGGCCACGGCGAGGACATACTTGGCGAACTGCATGGACGACCCACCATCGCTGTGAAACTGCGCGGATACACGGATACGGAGAGCCCGGACCCCCCAGCGGTATGGCCCCTGCCCCTGAATACCCAACCGAATCAGCATACGGACGAGCGCCGGTGTCAAGGTGCGACCAGTTGTCGCGGCACACCCTGCCAGGTCACGCCCTCCAGGCGGGCCATGACCTCGACGGCGCAGCGTGCCCGGACCTCGATACCGGCCTGATCGGGCCGCCGAGTCGGATCGAGCAGCGCCGTCAGCATGAGGTCCCCGAGGAGCATGCGAAAATAGATCGCCGTCGCGGCATCGACCGCGGGGAAATCGACCAGGCCGCCCACCGATGCGGCACGGAAGAAGTCTCTGACAATCGCAAGTGTGTAACCGGCGCCCGTGTCAAGAAGTGCCCGCCCCAGCGCCGGCACCGTGGCCGATTCGGCGATCGCCGCGCGATAAAGGCCGATCCGGTCGGCGCCGAGCATGGCTGTCAGAAAGGCCCCGCCAAACGCCTCGAGCATCTCGAAGAAGGCGGCCCGGGTGGTTGGCGCCGCCATCGTCAACGAGCGGGCCATCTCCCGGACGCCATGGTCGATCATGGCCTCCAGCAGCCGGGCCTTGCTTGGAAACTCGCTATAGAGATCGCGTTTGGAGATGCCGGCCGCGCGCGCAATGGCAAGCGTCGTCGTTGCCGTGAAACCCTTGTTCGAGAGCAGCCGGCTGGCGGCGGCCATGATCGCGCCACGCCGCGACCCACCTTTACGGGCATCGAGGGCGGCTGCCATGTTGGCTGGATCTCCTTGACGGGCGAGATTGGTACTAGTAAGTACCATGCTGGTACCCAACAGTACCAGCACCGGTGACCGGCGTCGACAGCGACGGTCGGCCGGCAATCCGAAGGGAGGCATGCAATGACCCTGGAACCCCTGGCGGCGGCTCCGTTCGTCGTCCAAAACCATGTGGCGGCGGCACTCGGCGCGTTCCTGGTGGGCGCCATCCAGCTTGCGGGCGGCAAGGGCACGACGCGCCACCGCATCCTCGGCTGGTCGTGGGTGGCGATGATAACCGTGGTCGCCCTCAGCTCATTCTGGATTCAGAGCATCAAGAACGTCGGCCCCTGGAGCGCCATTCATCTCTTGTCGATCGCCACCCTCGCCTTGGTTCCCTTGGCGGTGCTGGCGGCACGCCGGGGCAACGTCCGCCGGCACCAGTGTGCCATGATCAGCCTGTTCGCGGGGGCACTCGTCATCGCCGGATTGTTCACGCTGCTGCCCGGTCGGATCATGTCCAAGGTGGTGTTTGGCGCCTGATCCGGTTGCGCCTATATTGACGGTCTGGCGGCCGTTGCCGCATCGGGAGAGTCGGATGAGAACTCTTGGCGCCACGGATGCGCTATTCTTCGAGCAAGCGGGCCTCGACCGGAGCCGCGTCCAGAGCCGGGTGGACGAGGCGCTGCATGGCGCCGACGATGGCGAACTATTCCTGGAATATCGTGAATCGGAGAGCCTGGTTTTCGACGATGGCCGGCTGAAGAGCGCTAGCTACGATGTGACCCAGGGGTTCGGACTCCGGGCCGTCTCGGGCGAAGTGACCGGCTACGCCCACGCCTCCGACTTGTCGGACGCTGCCATCCAACGTGCCGTCGCCACGGTCAAGGCGGTGCGCGCCGGCCATGGCGGCGGCATCGCCGCCGCGCCCGCCGCCACCAACCGCGGCCTCTACAGCGACCTCAACCCGCTACGCGGCCAGGAATTTGCCGAGAAGGTCAAGCTCCTGGAGGCTATCGACGCCTATGCCCGCGGCCGCGACCCGCGCGTGCGCCAGGTCTCGGCCTCGCTCTATGGCGAATGGCAGGCGGTGCAGATCCTGCGCGCCGGCGGCGAGCGCATGGGCGACGTGCGCCCGCTCGTGCGTGTCAACGTCCAGATTGTCGTCGCCGACGGCGACAAGATGGAAAGCGGCGGCCACGGCGCCGGTGGCAGGCGCGCCTTCGATATGTATCTCGACCCGGCCGCTTGGCGGGCGCAAGTGGACGAGGCGTTGCGCCAGGCCCTGGTCAAGCTCGCCGCGGTACCGGCACCGGCCGGCGAGATGCAAGTGGTGCTCGGACCCGGCTGGCCCGGTGTCCTGTTGCACGAGGCGGTGGGTCATGGCCTCGAAGGCGATTTCAACCGCAAGAAGACCTCGGCTTTTTCAGGGCTCATGGGCCAGCGGATCGCGGCCCCGGGTGTGACGGTCGTCGATGACGGCACGCTCCCCGACCGGCGCGGCTCGCTCACCATCGACGATGAGGGCACGCCCTCGGGCCGCACCGTCTTGATCGAGGACGGCAGGCTGGTTGGCTTCATGCAGGATCGCCTGAACGCCCGGCTGATGGGTGAGCGCGCGACCGGCAATGGCCGGCGGCAGAGCTTTGCTCACGCGCCCATGCCGCGCATGACCAACACCTACATGCTGAATGGCGGCCACGCGCCGGAAGAGCTGATCGCCGGGGTGAAGCGTGGGCTCTACGCGGTCAATTTCGGCGGTGGTCAGGTCGACATCACCAGCGGCAAATTCGTCTTCTCGGCCTCGGAAGCCTATCTGATCGAAGACGGCAAGGTGGGTGCCCCGGTCAAGGGCGCCACCCTGGTCGGCAATGGCGCCGACGCGCTGACCAAGGTGCGCATGATCGCCAACGACATGAAGCTCGACGACGGCATCGGCACCTGCGGCAAGGATGGCCAGAGCGTGCCCGTGGGCGTCGGCCAACCGAGCCTCTTGATCGACAATCTGACCGTCGGCGGCACGGCGGCCTGAGCGGCGGCACGGCGGCGGTATAGTTCGAAGCGGTGGAAGGCGAGCGGGACGTAGCCCTTTTGGGTTCCTAGAGGGCCAGCGCGTCCCTGGCCTCGCGCGGCTTGCGGGCAATCACTCGTAAATGCGCCACTGCCGGGGCTCGCGCTCGGGCCGATGCGGCCGCTGTCGTGGCCGGTCTCCAGCCCGCTACCGCCGGCGGCATTATACCGCCAAGGGCGTTTCGATGAGATACAAGGGGAGGACGATTCCAGCAAACGTGAAAGTGCGGTCCGCTGAAAGGCGCCTTTTTGTCTTTGCGAGGCGGCCGGCAGGCCGACGCGGCAATCCAGAAATCCAAAGATTCATGCCGTTTGCCTGGATCGCCACGGCTGCTTCGCAGCCTCGCGATGATGATCAGGAGGGTTTTTCAGCAAACGGCTGGAACATGCGAGCCGCCGCGCCGTTTCGAGCAGGGCGTCGCTCAAGACGCGTTGACGATCCGGCGGCGATGGTCGAAGCGATGGCGTACATGCGGGAAACGCGTCTCGCCGACCGCCTCCAACGCCTCGCGTACCTCTGTAACCAGACCGAACGTGACGCTGGCGTCGACCGGCTTCCTGCTTTTCCTGTACCGTACTTCGATAAACAGGATCGGGTCGCCACAGTGATCCAGTCCGGGCTCCACGCGTACGCCCTTGATGTCGAACGGCCCTAGCCGGTCCTGGACGATCCGTTCGATCACCTGGACGGCTTCGTCGTCGGCTCGCTCGATTTTCGTCGCCAAATTCATAGCAAGATCATACTCAATTGGTTCTGGCTTGCGGACAAATATCCAATCGACAGCCTATTGGCGATTGCGTTCAAAGCGGTATCGCGAGCAGCGTGTCGATCAGCCCGTTGTCGAACACCACCAGCTTTTCGGCGAACAGCGGCGCCGGCCCGGCAAAGCTGATGCGGTCGATATAGAGCCCGGTGCTGAAGAGGCTGGCGCGGCCATCCTGCATGATACGCACCACTTGATAGTTGGAGCGCGCGGTCGCCAGGCCGCCGTCGCCGGCCGCGATCAGGGTCGAGGTCACCAGATGGCGATAGCGGTGCGGCTCGAAGACATTGGCCTCGCGCAAGGCGGAGACCCGATCGCGCAACATGCCCTGGGAATCGGCATAGATGACGCCGATCGGCAGGCCACGGCCATAATTCTCGGCCGAGACGATCTTGTAGACGCAAGGGTCGGTGAAAAAGCCGGGCCATTCCTCGAGCCGGTCGTCGTCGAGGGCATGGACATAGCGGGCAAGCAGGTTTTCGACCGCGAACTGGGTCGCGACATCCACCCTCAGATTCCCATCGCTTGGCGATAGGCCCGCCAGAAGCCGCGCACCGAGGTCTCGGTCGCCCGTGTCGCCTGGCTCTCGACGCCACGGCCGCCCATCTCCAGGACCGACGCCTGGCCCGTGGCGCCGGCGATGGCACGCTGCACGAAGCCGCCGATGGCGCCATCCTCGAGCGAGACATAGCCCGCCGGCCCCACCAGGTTCGACTGTTTCAGGCGGATCATGTCCATGGCGGCATCGTCGTCGGCGAAGCCGTAATAGGTCCAGATCAGTTCGGTTTGGCCGGTGCCCTTGGGCAGGATCTGGCGCACCGCCAGGCTGTTCTGCACCTGTTGCATGACGAAGGCCGGAAAGATCGAGAGGATTTGCAGGCTGATGCCGTCGCCGAACTCGTCACGGCCGGCAACGAGCGAGGCATCGGCGAGGCGATAATCCTGCTTGGCGGACCGGATGGCAGCATCTTCATAGGCGCGGTCGGTCTGCTCGCTCGCCATGATCGAGTAGCTGACATGGTGGCCGCCGCTCGCGTCGACGATGATGCCGCCCTTCTGGGAGAGGCGATTCAGGCGGAAGGTCGTGAAGAAGGTGTGCAACAGGCTTGCATGGTAGGAGTCCTTGTTGTTCTCCACATAGAGCTTCCAATTATTCGCCAGAAGCTGGCGGTTATAACCCGTGACCTTGATCGGCCGCGGCAGCACGCGCTCGACCCTGGCCGCTATCTCGGGACCGAGATAGGCGTCGATGGCGGGTGCCGCGTCCGAGAAGCTCGCGAACACCAGGCCCGCATATTCCGCGACCCGGAGGCGCTTCAGCCCATGCGCCGACTTGGCGAACGAGTCCGGCATACCGCCTTGGCCGTTGATGCCCCTCTCGAAGGCGACCGAACGAAGGCCGCCCTTCAGGTCATAAACCCAGGAATGATAGGCGCAGGTAAGCATCCGGGCGTTGCCGCGCGCCTTGTAACAGACGAGCGCGCCCCGGTGCGCGCAGCGATTTTCGAGCGCGTTGATGGCGCCATCCAAATCGCGGACGACGATGACCGGGGTATCGCCAATGAAGGTCGTCTTGTAGTCGCCGGGCACCGGAATTTCCGCCGCCAGGCAGAGGAAGTTCCAGACCGGCCCGCGAAAGATACGCGCCTGCTCGCCCGCGTAGATGCTTGGATCGGTGTAGAGGTCGTAGGGAACGCGGGCGAGGCCTTCACCCGGCCACACCACGCCATGACTGCCGTCCGCCGCCGCCATGCCCGTCCTCCCGTTCCGACGCTAGCCTCAGCGATACGCCTCCTCGGCGAAGATCGGGTCGACCGACTCGCGCCAGCGCCCGCGATAGGCGGCAAGCAGGCGGTCGGCATTGGTCTCGCCCGACTCGGCGATGACCTCGATAGGCGCCAAGTACGCGGTCTCGTCACTCTGGCCGCCATCCTGGCGCGCGCGCGCCTTGAGCCCGGCCCGGGCGATCGCCAGCACTCGGCCAGCCACGTCCCGCAACGGCCGTCCGCGGTGCGGCGCGCGCAGCCCCAAGCGCGGCACGTCCCGGCGCAGCACCGTCATTTCCTCGACGCTCCAATCCCGGATCAAGTCGTGGGCCGCGTCGAGTGCCGTCGTGTCGTAGAGGAGGCCAACCCAAAGGGCCGGCAGCGCGCACAACATGTCCAGGCCGCCCGCATCGGCGCCGCGCAATTCGAGGTAACGCTTCAGGCGCACTTCGGGAAACGCCGTCGTCACATGGTCGGCCCAGTCGGTGATGAGCGGCACCTGGCCCGGCATGGCCGAGAGGCGTCCCTGCATATAGTCGCGGAAGGATTCGCCGCTCGCGTCCAGATAATTGCCGTCGCGATAGACGAAGTACATGGGCACGTCCAAGAGATAGTCGACATAGCGCTCGAAGCCGAAGCCCGCATCGAAGACGAATCCCAGCATGCCGCAGCGGTCCGGATCGGTGTCGGTCCAGACATGGCTCCGATAGCTCAAATAGCCGTTGGGCTTGCCCTCGGTGAAGGGCGAGTTGGCGAACAGCGCGGTCGCGAGTGGCTGGAGGGCGAGCGAGACCTGGAACTTTTTCACCATGTCGGCTTCGCTCTGGAAATCCAGGTTCACCTGCACGGTCGCCGTGCGCAGCATCATGTCGAGGCCGAGCTTGCCCTTCTTGGGCATATATTCGCGCATGATCTTGTAGCGGCCCTTGGGCATCCAGCCGATATCGTCGCGCCGCCATTTCGGATCGAAGCCGAGGCCGTGCATGGCGATGCCAAGCTCGGGCATTACCTGACGCAATTGGGCGAAATGCCGATCGAGCTCGTCGCGCGTCTCGTGCATGGTCTCGAGGGTGGCGCCCGACAGCTCGAACTGGCCACCGGGTTCCAGCGTGATGCTGGCCATGCCTTGGGTCAGCGCGACCGGGTTGCCCTTCTCGATGACCGGCTGCCAACCGAATTGCCGCATGGCCTCGAGCAGCGCGCGAATGCCGCCCGGCCCCTCGTAGGGAACGCGGCGCCGATCGTCCCGCCGGAAGACGAACTTCTCATGTTCGGTGCCCATGCGCCAAGCCGGCGGCGGCTTGGAGCCGGCCGCCAGATAGTCGACAAGCTGCCGCTTGCTGGTCACCGGCTCGCCGGCCTTGGAGGGAACAGACATCAATTCGGCCCTGCTGATTTCGGCTTCGGATCATATTCGGTCAGTTGCGCGGCGGGTCTCGCCAGTCGCCGAGCGAGGCCTGCCAGACGGCAAGCGCCGCCAACGCCGCCGTCTCGGCCCGCAGGAACCGTGGGCCGAGACGAACGGGCGTAACAGAAGGCAGTTTACCCAACCCGTCAAGCTCACGCGGCGTGAAGCCGCCCTCGGGACCGACCAGCAATGCCGCCGGCCCGGATGTGAGGCCGGCGAGCGCCTGGCCGATCGGCCGGACGGCCTCGCGCCCCTCGCCCGGCTCGACGCACGCAATCAATTGCCGCTCGCCCGGCCATGTGCCGAGAACGGCATCCAGCGCCCGAAGCGGTGCCACATCCGGCACGTCCAGGCGTGCGCATTGTTCCGCCGCCTCGATCGCGATCAGCTTCAGGCGATCCCCATTGACGCGACCCGCATTGGTCCGCTCGGTTCCGACCGGCACGAGCCGGCTGACACCCAGCTCGGTTGCCTTCTGGGCCAGAAGGTCGATGGCGTGACGCTTGAGCGGCGCGAACAGCAACCAGAGATCGGGGCCCGGGGTTTGCGGGCGCCGCAAATCATCTGTGACGAGAGTGCAACGACCCTTGCGGGCGCTGGCGACCCGGGCTCGCCATTCGCCGTCGCGGCCGTTGAAGAGGAGCACGCCATCGCCGCCGGCGAGTCGGAGTACATGCAACAGATAATGGGCGCGCTCGGCGGCAAGCGCCACTGTCGCGCCCGCCGCCAGGTCCTGCTCGACATATAACCGGGCACCACTCATGCGCGACTTTCCCGCTCCGCCATCGGATCGCCATGACCTATGATCGGTCCATGGCGATGAATGCAAGCGACATCGACAAGGAGGGCTGGGTCGACCGGTTTGTGCCGGCCGAATTCTTGCCCTATGCGCGGCTGGCCCGCCTCGACCGGCCGATCGGCACCTGGCTATTGCTGATCCCGTGCTGGTGGGGCCTCGGGCTCGCCTGGGCGAGCGAGGCATCGGTGTCGGTGCCGATCGTCCTCTGGTACGGGCTGCTGTTCGCCTTGGGTGCGCTCGCCATGCGCGGGGCTGGGTGCACCTATAACGACATTGTCGACCGCGATGTCGATGCCCGGGTGGCACGCACCGCCGAACGGCCGATCCCGAGCGGCGCCGTGACGGTCGCCAGCGCCTGGATCTTCGCGGCTCTCCTCGCGGCCGTCGGCGCGCTGGTGCTGTTCGCCTTGGCCTGGCCCGCCATCTTGATCGGTCTGGCCTCGCTCCCGCTGATCGCGCTCTACCCTTATATGAAGCGCATCACCTATTGGCCCCAGGCTTGGCTTGGCCTCACTTTCAATTGGGGCGCGCTGGTCGGCTGGGCGGCGGCCATGGACGGCCTCGGGCTGGCGCCGCTCATTCTCTATTTGGCGGGCATCGCCTGGACCCTCGGCTACGACACCATCTACGCCCACCAGGACAAGGAGGACGACGCGCTGATCGGTGTCCGCTCGACGGCACTGCTGTTTGGCGAGGCGAGCCCATTATGGCTGTGGCACTTTTACGGCTTGACGATCGTCTTGCTCGCCGCCGCCGGCTGGTGGGCGGGCGTTGCCTGGCCCTTCTACATCGCGCTGGCGGGCATGGCCCTGCAACTCGCTTGGCAAGCGCACGATTGGCAACTCGACGATCCGGCCGATTGCCTCGCCAAGTTCCGCTCCAACCGCTGGGCCGGCTGGGGCGTGGTCCTCGGCCTGTTTGTTGCCGGGATCGTCGAGCGTCTGGGGTGAACGACATCCCCGCTCCGGTTCTTCTCATAGAAGCCAACACGGTCATCGCCACGCCGCCGCTCGTCCCGGAAATTCGCCTGCATCTCGCGACCGAAGTGACGCCGCTCTGGGAGGCGACCGAGCGGTTCTTGCGGGAAGCGCATCTACCGCCGCCCTTCTGGGCCTTCGCCTGGCCGGGCGGTCAGGCGCTCGCCCGTTTCGTCCTCGACAATCCCGCCTGGGTCGAGGGCCGTCGGGTGCTCGATGTGGGCGCCGGCAGCGGCCTCGTCGCCATCGCGGCGGCGCTCGCCGGCGCCAAGTACGTGATCGCCGCCGACATGGATGCCAACGCGCGCCGCGCCGTTCTCCTCAACGCGGCGCTCAACGGGGTCGACATCGAGATCGTAGCGGGCGACGCGACGGCCCAGGCACCCGCGCCTGTCGACACGGTGCTGGCGGGCGACATTTGCTATGAGCGCGGCGCGGCGGCGCGTTTAAGCGAATGGCTCGCTGGCCTCACGGCCAGCGGCATGGTGGTACTGCTCGGCGATCCGGGTCGAACCTATCTTCCCAAGGACCGGCTGGAGGCGCTGGCAAACTACGACGTGCCGACCTCGCTCGAACTCGAGGATCGCGTCATGAAAGCGACCACCATCTGGCGCATGCGCGGCTGAGCCGGCCTCGGGCGCGCCGGCGCCGACACTGCCGCTGGAGCCGAAGCGAGGCATGCGTTACCATGCCACCCGGACGACCCAAAGGGGACCGATCGGTGACAGGAAGCCAACCATCAGGTGCCATGGCCGAGGTCGGATGGCCGGTCGCGTCCGACGCCGAGGCTGTCGCGGTCCTCGCCGAGGCGCGGAGCGAGAGCGAACAGTTGAAACGGGCCCTGATTGCCCAGCGCGAGACCCTCAATCGGCTGGAACAGGCCCGTGAGGAGGCGGTGCAGCTTGCAAGAGCCGCTGGCGAAGCCGAGATCCGGCAATTGCGCCAGACCATCCAGGCGATGCGTGACGAGATGGATGAGCGCCGTGGATTGCACGTCGACGCCGTGCAGGCCGCCAAGGTAGCGGGGCAGCACGAACTGCAACAGTTGCAGAACACGGTGCGGCAGATGCGCGACACGCTGGATCACCAGCGTCACGAAGCGCAACGGGCCTTGCAGGAGGCCATCGCCGCCGGGCGCTCGGAGGCACAGCAGCTTCAGGGCACGGCTCAGGCGCTCCGCGACGAGCTGGACGAGAACCTGAGACTGCACGTCGAGGCTATGCGGGCGGCCAGGACGGAAGGGCAGCACGAACTGCAACAGTTGCAGAACACGGTGCGGCAGATGCGCGACGCGCTGGATCACCAGCGGCACGAAGCGCAACGGACCTTGCAGGAGGCCGTCGCCGCCGGGCGGGCGGAGGCACAGCAGCTCCAGGGTACGGCTCAGACACTCCGCAACGAACTGGACGATGCCCATCTCGAGCGGCACCGCCTCCTCCAGGCAGCCGCGCAAATCGCCGCCGCGGAAGCCGATCAACTGCGCGAGACGGCGCGTCGCCTGCGCGACGCCCTACAGGTCAAGGAAATCGAGCTTCCTGAGCAGGCCCAACGACAGGAGCGGCTGCGCCGCGACGAGGTGCGGCAACTGCAAGCAACGATCCACGTGTTGCGGGATCAGATGGAGAGCCAGCGTGACCGATCGATTGTCTGAGCGGGCGGAACAGCCAAGGCGTCCCCTCGTGGCGCCGGTGGCGCCGGCCAAGCGCCGAGGGGCGGCCGCCGCGAAAAGTGCGCCGAGGGAAGAACTGCGCCGCGCGAAGGTGCTTTTGGATGTCGCGCGCCGCTGTGCGCTCGGCACCACCCTCGACAACGTGCTGCATACCATCGTCGAAATCGCGACCCGCGAGCTTGGTTGCGAACGCGCGACCCTGTTCCTCGCCGATCTTGGGTCCGGCGAGCTCTACTCGCGCATGGCACTTGGCGACCTCAACCGGGAAATTCGCATCCTGAATAACAGCGGCATCGCCGGGCATGTTTTTCAATCCGGGGAAGGCGCCATCGTCGACGACGTCTATACCGATGCCCGTTTCAACAGTCTGGTCGATCAGCAGACCGGGTTCGTCACCCGCTCCATCGCGTGCGTTCCGGTGCACACCGTGCGCGGCGAACTGATCGGCGTGATGCAGTGCCTGAACAAGATCGAAGGCCGCTTCACGCCGGACGATCTCTCGCTCGTGGCCGAAATGACGACGCAGGCGGCGGTGGCCTTGCAGAGCGTGCAATTCGTCGAACGCCTGGCCGAGAACCGGGCCAAGGAGATGTCCTTTCTCGACCTGGTGGCGGACATCACCTCGGAATTCGACCTATCGAAACTATTGCAGCGGGTGATGACCGAGGCGACCCGCATGCTGGGCGCCGACCGCTCCACGCTTTTTCTCAACGACGAGAAAACAGCAACTCTGTTCGCGCGCGTCGCCCAGGGGTCGAAGATCGGCGAGATCCGTTTTCCCAATCATCTGGGGATCGCCGGCACCGTCTTTCAGACCGGCACCAGCGTCCACATTCCTTACGCCTATGCCGATCTGCGCTTCAATACACTGTTCGACAAGCAGACCGGCTACTTCACACGTTCCATTCTCTGTGTCCCCATCGTCAACAAGGCAGGCAAAGTGATCGGGGTCACGCAAGTCCTTAACAAGGTGGCCGGGCCCTTCACCGACGAAGACGAGGCCCGCCTGAAGGCCTTCACCGCCCAGGTTGCCATCGCACTCGAGAATACCAAGCTGTTCGACGACGTTCAGCGGATGAAGAACTACAACGAAAGCATGCTCGAGAGCATGTCGAACGGCGTCATCACCATCGACGAATCGGGCAATGTGGTGACCTGCAACAAGGCGGGGCTCAGGATCCTCGAGTTCGATTCGCGCGGCATCGTCGGGCATGCGATTGCAGACGTGTTCAAGGACGACAATGCCTGGGTGATCGAACGGATCGCCAAGGTGAAGGAAGAGCAACAGAACAACGTGACCATGGACGCGCAACTGACGATCGGCGGCGAACCGACCTCGGTCAACATGACCGTTTTGCCGCTGCTGAGTGGCGAGGGCGAGGGCGAGGGCGAGGGCAAGCTCGGTTCCATGGTGATGTTCGAGGACATCAGCTCCGAGAAACGCATGAAATCGACGATGTCCCGATACATGGACCCAACCATCGTCGAGCAGATGCTGGAAAGCCGCGGCTCGGAGATTATGGGGGGTGCCGCCGCCGAGGCGACGATCATGTTCACCGACATCCGCGGATTCACGACCATCACCGAGGAGTACGGGGCGCAGGGCACCGTTTCATTCTTGAACCAGTATTTCGAGCTGATGGTCGAGTGCATCTCCCGCGAGGGCGGCATGCTGGATAAGTTCATCGGCGACGCCATCATGGCTTGCTTCGGTTTGCCGGTGCCCAAGGACGACGACGCGGATCGCGCCGTGCGTGCCGGCATCTCCATGATCCGAGAGTTGTGGCGCTGGAACGACGAGCGCCGCCGCACCGGCCTGAAAACTGTTGACATGGGCGTCGGCATGAACACGGACATCGTGGTTTCCGGCAACATCGGCTCGCCAAAGCGCATGGACTACACGCTGATCGGCGACGGCGTGAACCTGGCCTCGCGCCTGGAAAGCGCCTGCAAGGCTTACTCGGCGCGAATCCTCATCAGCGAGACGACTGTCGCCAAGCTGAAAGGCACCTACCGGATGCGCGACATCGATCTTGTCGTCGTCAAGGGAAAGACCCAGCCGGTCGGCGTCTTCGAGATCCTCGACTATCATACCGAGGAGACATTTCCCAACCTGATGGACGTCGTGAACTACTTCAATGACGGCATTCGGCACTACCGCTTGGGGAAATGGGCTCCGGCAATCGAGAAATTCACGCGCGCGCTCGACTTCAATCCCCACGACCAGCTTTCGCTGACTTATATCGACCGCTGTGGCCAACTACAGGCCGGGCCGCCGGACGGCCCATGGGACGGCGTGTGGCGGATGAAGGAGAAGTAAGCCGGCATGGCGTTACGGGGAGTTTCGGGTTTCGGGGACACAAAACTTAATTGACGTCGCGTGGCGCCACGTTAATTAAGTTTTGTGTCCCCGAAACGCCGTCTCGCCCTTGGCCGCCTCCAGGGCCTCCTGGGCGGCAAGCCAGGCCGCTTCCGCCTCGGTGAGTGCGCGATCGAGCTCGGCCACGCGTTTCTGGATCGCCACGACCGCATCGCCGGCCTGTCGATAGAGGGCGGGGTCGGCAAGCTCGGCATGCGCCCGGCGCCGCTCCTGGATCAGCTTCTCGACTCGCCTCTCCGCTCGGCTCGCCGCATCCAGGAGCGGCCCCCGGGCGGCGCGCGCCTCGGCGCCCGCGCGCCGTGCCTCGCGCCGATTGCCCCGCGCGGCCGGTCGCTCGGCCCGCCCGTTGCCCCGCCGCTCCTCCAACAGCAGGCGCCGGTAATCCTCGATATCGCCGTCGAAGGGCCGGCAAGTGCCATTGGCCACGAGCCAGAGCCGCTCGGCGCAGAGTTCGATCAAATGCAGATCGTGGGTCACCAGGATGACCGCGCCCGTATATTCGTTGAGAGCGTCGATCAGCGCCTCGCGCGAAGCGAGGTCGAGATGGTTGGTCGGTTCGTCGAGCAGCAGCAATTGCGGCTTGGCGCGCATGACGCTGGCGAGCAGCAGGCGAGCCTTCTCGCCGCCCGAGAGCGAGCCGATCGCCAAATCGGACTTCTCTTGGCCGAGCCCGAAGCGGCCGAGATGGGCGCGGACCGCCGTCTCGGTCACCTTGCCCATCAGCGCCGCCATGTGGGAGAGGGCGGTCCGGTCGAGATCGAAGACCTCGGTCTCCTCTTGCGCGAAATAGCCGACCCGGAGCCGGGGCGAGCGGAAAACATGCCCGCCTTCGGCCGCGAGCGCGCCCTGGAACAGCCGCAAGAGCGTCGTCTTACCGTTGCCGTTGGCGCCCATGAGGGCGATGCGGTCTTCCATGTCGATGCGCAAGCCCAGCCCCCTGAGCACCGGCTGGCCGGGGCTGTAGCCGACGCTCGCATGGTCGAGCGTGATCATCGGCGGCGCCACGGCCTCGGGCGCCGGGAAATCGAAGCGCATGTCGGGGGCCGGTGGTGGTGGCGGTGCCGCGTCGAGACGCGCCAGCGCCTTTAGACGAGACTGGGCTTGGCGCGCCTTGCTCGCCTTGTAGCGGAACCGGTCGACAAAGGCCTGGATGTGCTTGCGTTGGGCTTCCTGGCTCGCATGGTGGGCGGCCTGGGTCTCGCGCTGGGCGGCATAGGTCGCCTCGAAACGGTCGTAGCCGCCGCTGTAAAGCGTGAGCTTGCCATGCTCGAGATTGAGGATCGCGTCGACGGCGGTATTCAAGAGCGCCCGGTCATGGCTGACCAGCAGCATGGTGCCGGCATAGCTCGCCAAATGGCTTTCGAGCCAGAGGCGCGCCTCCAGGTCGAGATGGTTGCTGGGCTCGTCCAGCAGCAGCAAGTCGGAATCGAGGAAAAGCGTGGCGGCGAGCGCCACGCGCATGCGCCAGCCGCCCGAGAAGGAGTCGAGCGGGCGGCCCTGGGCCGCCGCGTCGAAACCCAGGCCGGCCAGCACCGACGCGGCCCGGGCGGGTGCCGCGGCGGCATCGATATCGGCCAGGCGCGCATGCAGTTCCGCCAGCCTGGCCCCGTCACTCGTCGCGTCCGACTCGGCGAGCAGGCGCGTCCGTTCCACGTCGCTCGCCAGCACGAAGTCGAGCGGCGATCGGCTGCCGCCGGGCATCGACTGGGCGACACTGGCGAGCCGGGTGCGCGAACCGCACGAGACGCTACCCCCATCCGGCGCGTACTCGCCGGTAATGAGGCGCAGCAGGGTGGACTTGCCGGTACCATTGCGCCCCACGAGGCCGACTTTGTGGCGGTCGGGAATCGTCACCGAGGCACCGCCGAACAAGACGCGGCCGCCGATCCGGAAGATGAGGTCCTTGATTTGCAACATGGGGCGGACCCATAGCACGGCTTTGAGTGCCGAAGAACCCGTTCGCTCCGACGCAAAACCGTTCGGGCAAGATTAGGATTAATTCGGGCCCTCGATGGCCTGCCCGCAACGTGGGCATGCGGTCGGGTGGCAGGCGCGGCACCAAGCTTTGCCACAGGACGGGCACGGCGCCTGGCCGGCGGGGTCGGTGATGTGGAGACGATCGTCGCAAACGAGACGCGATCGCCCCAGACCCAGGCCCCACTCGCTCGCCGGCGGCTCCATAAGACGCACCGCCGCGTGCCAGTCGATTCGCATGAGCCTCTCACCCTTGCGGCGTTTGACCAACACATCGAAGCGTTGTACTGGAACAAGCAACTCCAGCCCCTGCACCCACTCGACCGTCACGCGCAGCGCGTAATTGTGGCGCAGATCGTCGAGCTTGGCGGCGTATTCCCGCTCCACCGCGGCGATCCGCAATGTCTCGCGCTTGCGGTCGGCGTCCGCCTTTTCGCCCGCGGCGCCGGCAAGGGTGGCGAGCTTCTTTTGAGCCGTGAGCCGCTGGTCATTGTGGTAGGCATGGACTCGACTGCAATCGCGGTCGAGACGGCGTCGCATGGTGCGCAGAAACGGCGCCATTTCGAGCCGCACATGGTGTTCGAGCAGTGGCCGAACCCTCGCTTCAAGCCTTGGCGCGTCCCAGCCCGGTTCCCACTGGCGGCGGACGTCTTGGTCCGGCGCTTGCCATTGCGAGCCTCCCGCCAACGACCACCGCAGCCGCGCCAATACGTCGTCGATGACCGCGCCGGTTCCTTGGTTGAACCCGAGCCAGATGAGCCCTTCGCGCTTCTCGTCGGAGACGGCGGTGTAACGGAAAGCCAGCAGCAGACATCGCGCCCAGGCCGCCGAGACACCCTGCAAGCGCCATGTGGCATTGGGCAGGTCGAGGACGTGGTCGAGCAGGCGTTTCGGGATCCGTGGGGCTGGGCAACGGGCCCGCGAGTACGACCTGGCGCGCGGCCCAACGACCTCGGTCACCGAGAAGGGTGCCGAAGCGATCAAGCCAGTCGCCTTCGAATCCAACCGGTGTCGCGCCGCTCGGAAGCTCGGCCCCGAAGCCGAGCCGCGCCAGTTCCGGCCAACCCATGGCCAAGCGGAGCGCTTCGGGCGCGAGCACTTCCAGGCCGTCCGGCTCCACCGCCTCGACGGCCGACCCTTCGATCTCCAGCACGTCGGCGACGAAATCGCGCAGCGCCCCCATCGCCAGCTCCCTCACGCCGTTTCGAAATCTTCGCCGAACAGTGCCTCATCGAGTGCCTTGGCACCCTCATGCTGCCGCCGCGCCTGGTCGAGCCGTCGGCCCAGCGCATCGAAGGCATCGGCCCGACCGGTCTCGGTCGCTTCGAGCCAGGCATCGAGCGCGAGATCCGGGAAGTCGCGCTCCTCCTCCAGGCCGCCGAGGATCGCGCCGACCTCACCGACGGCCAGCTCGAACATGGATATCTTCTCCTCGAGCAGCGCCAACATCCGCTCTTCCAGCGTGCCGCGCGTCACGAGGTTGAAAACGAAGACCTCCCGGTTCTGGCCGATACGGTCGATGCGGCCGATACGTTGCTCGATCGCCATGGGGTTCCAAGGCAGATCGAAGTTGATGAGCGTGTTGCAGAACTGAATGTTGCGGCCCTCGCCGCCGGATTCCGTGCAGAGCAGCACGGACGCTTGGTCTCGAAAGTCGGCAATCGCCGCATCCTTCAGCGGCCCGCTGAGACTGCCATCGAAGCTGGTGAAGGAGATTCCGGTGCGCGAGAGCAAATCACCCAGGCGCGCCAGCGTCGCGCGGGAATGGGCGAAGACCAGCTTCTTCTCGGCCGGGTTGCGCCGAAGCAGGTCGAGGAGCGCCCCTTCCTTGCCACCGGTTTCAATCGCGGCCCAGCGTTCGGCCAGACCCCGCCACTCCAGGTCGCCGGGACGGCGTGCCGCGAAACGCGCCACGGCCGCCGCCGTCGCGGTGGGCGACGATCCGGCCGCGCCGAGCAGGTGGTGCAGCGCCAGCTGGTGGCGGCCGGCCTCGGCCGCGAGGCGGCGCGCCGCCGCGGCCAGATCGGCATAGGCCTCGACCTCGCCCGGTCGGCCATCGACACTCATCGTCACCGCGTGGCGGCGCGGCAGCTTCAGGGCGACGACGGCGCGGGTGTTGCCGATCATCGCGCCCCGCAACAATTCGCGCAGGTGCTCGGGATTCGCCGGCTGTCTCGGCTTGCCGGGCGTCATACAGAGAGCGCGGAACTCCTTGAGCGTCTTGAAGATGCCGGGCTTCAAGAGCGTCATCAGATTGTATAATTCGACAAGGTCGTTCTGCACCGGCGTCGCCGAGAGCAGCAGGAGGAAACGCTTGTTGAGCGCGTCGACGAGCTTCCAACTTTGGCTCGACCGGTCGCGCAGATGATGCGCCTCGTCGATGATGACGAGGTCGAAGATGCCCCCGAGCAGATGCTCGGCATGCTCGCGTCGGCGAGCCGCCGCGATCGACGCGACGATGCGCTTCTGTTGCCAGAACGCCCGCGGGTCGTCGCGGAGCAGCGGGTCGTGGGTGGTCGCGAAGGAAAGGCGGAATTTAGTCTCCAGTTCCTCCCGCCATTGCCCAACCAGTGAAGCCGGCGTCAGCACCAGCACGCGCTCCGCCATGCCGCGCAACGCATACTCCTTGAGGACCATTCCCGCCTCGATGGTCTTGCCGAGGCCGACCTCGTCGGCGAGCAACACACGGCCGCGGAACTGCTTCAACACCTTCCGCACGGTCTCGATCTGATGCCGGTGTGGTTCAACGCCGGTGAGGTGCGGCAGGCAGAGAAGCTCGTCGAAGCCTTGCGCCAGGCCGAGATGGGTGAAGCGCTCGCGCAAATCCCACCAGGGGCCCACCGTTCGGGCGCACGCACAACGGCGTGCAGGAGGGGCGCAAGGTTAGCCTCGGCCGCAAAAGAGATATCGATGTCGATTCTCGGCAGTGGCCGTGGCGGGTCTGGCGCGATCTCGGCAACGGGCAACGCGGCCCCCCGCGGCGGACCGGCCGGGCGAGAATCGGGGACAGGCTTGATTTTGCTTCTTGCGGCCACCGCGCGCCGCCGGGAGAACAGCGGGTCGCGGTCCATGACAGCGTCGAGCTGCGCCACCAGCCAGCGCACGCGTTGCCGTCCGCCTGGGAAGTATTGAAGCACCGCGCGCCACTCGGTCAAACCATGGCATTCAAGGAGCGACCGGGCCGCCGAGCGCGTTTTCTCCTGCGTCAGCACCAGTGCGTGCAGCAGGTGATCGGTCGGCGTCGCGGCGTACCGCTTGGCGAACCGCTTGAGGAATACGCGCGCCCGCTCGGGTCGCCCGTCCAAGAGCGCCGCCGTGGCGGCGAGCATGAGGACGATCGGATCGCCGGGGCAGGTAGCAACCGCCGACTCGCCAAGCACGAGGAATCCGGAGTCACGATCCGCGTCGTCGAAAGCCAGCGACAGCCGCTCCTTCCACGCGTCGGCATCGCCCGGCGGTTCGAAAGGAAGGGGAAATTGGTTCGGCAAGGCGGCACGCCTCCACGGGCCGCGGTGTCAACAAGGCTAGCAGGCTCCGGGTGGGATCCGCACGCCCGCCTCAACCCTTGACAATGTGCGGGCGGGCGGGTCGAAATGGCGCCAATCAAGCCAATAAGTCTCGAACCGGATTTTTTGGGAGGTTTCGCATGATCTCGGACCGTCGCTATCGCCTCGGATCGGCCTTGCTGGCCGCGGCCTTGCTGGTTGGCGCGCCGTTCGCGGCCGACGCCCAGGAAAAGAAACTCAAGATTGGCGTGGTCTATGACTATACCGGCCCGATGGCCGGCGGTGGCTCGGAGCTGCAAGCGCTCGGCGCCAAGATCATGATCGACCACTTCATCAAGCAGGGCGGCGTCGAAGGCTACAAGATCGAAGCCATCTACGCCGACGCCCAGTCGAAGCCCGAGATCGCCATCAACGAGGCGGTCCGCCTGATCGAGCAGGAAAAGGTCGACATGGTGCTGGGCTTCTACTCCTCGGCCCATTGCGTGCCGGTGGCGGCCAGGGTCGAGCAGCTCAAGAAATTCATGTGGATCACCACCTGCATCTCCTCGGCGGTTCTGGAGAATCGCAACCTGAAATACGTCTTCCGCTCGCAGCCGAGCGGCCGCCAGTTCGGCCTGATGTCCGCGGACTTCGTCGCGCAGAACACCAAGGCGAAGTTCGGCAAGGAAGCCAAGGATTTGCGCGTTGCCATTATCCATGAGGACGGGGCCTATGGCGCCGACGTCTCGCGCGGCAATGAGGAAGGCGCCAAGAAGGCGGGCTTCAACATCGTGCTCAAGGAAGGTTATTCCGCGTCCGCGCCCGATCTCTCGTCCATGGTCACCAAGCTGAAGCGGGGCAACCCGGATGTCATCTTCCATACGGGCTACAATCCGGACATCACCCTCTTCCTCCGCCAGGCGCGCGAGCTTGGCCTCCGGTTCAACGCCCTCATCGGCCATGGCGCCGGCTATGGCGTCTACGACAAGCTCAAGGAATCCCTGGGCACCGATGTGAACCATTTCTTCAATGTCGATCCGATCTCGATCTGGCTGACCAACCAGAAGGCGCTCAAGGCCGATCTGCCGGCGATGATCAAGTTGATCGGCGACGAATATGAGAAGGCGCGCCCGGGCATTGGCATCAAGTCGGCGCATGTCGGCATGGCCGCGAGCAATACCTATGTCTTCATGACCGAGGTCCTGCCGCGCGCCATCAAGAAGCATGGCGGCATCGACGCCGAGGCACTCCGCAAGGCGGCGCTCGAGGTCGACCTGCCCGAGGGCGGTACCATGCTCGGCTTCGGCGTCAAGTTCGAGGGCGAGGGCTCGGCGATGGCCGGCCAGAACGACCGGGCATTCCCGGTCATCGTGCAATATGTCGACGACAAGGCCCATGTGGTGTGGCCGAAGAGCCTGCAACTTCTAGATCCCATCATGCCGCTGCCCGCTGCCTCGCCCTATGCCAAGAAATAGCCGGGACGGACGGCCGGCATAGGAGAGGGGCCCATGCTGGCCGTCACCGATTTGTCGAAGCAGTTCGGCGGCTTCACCGCTGTCGATCGGGTGTCGTTCACGGTCGGGAAGGGCGAAATCCTGGGCCTCATTGGCCCGAACGGGTCGGGCAAGAGCACCATCTTCAACATGATCTCCGGCACGCTGACGCCGAGCGGCGGGGCGATCGCCTTCGAGGGCAGGGAGATCGGCGGTCTGGCGCCGCACCGCGTCACCAATCGCGGCATCGGCCGCACCTTCCAGATCCCACGTCCCTTCCGGCGGCTCTCGATCCTCGACAATGTGATCCTCGCCGGCTTCTACGGTCAGGGCCGGCACTCGAAGAAGGCGGCCCAGGCGGCGGCCGAACAGGCGCTCGACCTGGTGGGCCTGCCCCATGATCCGCATGCCAAGGTGGACGGTCTCGGCGCCGCCGGACTGAAGAAGCTCGAACTCGCAAAAGCACTGGCGACCGCGCCCAAGCTGCTCTTGGCCGACGAGAGCCTGGGCGGTCTCGACGAGCATGAGATGAACCAGGCGGCGGACATGCTGAAGCGCATCCGGCGCGAGACCGGCATCACCATCATCTGGGTGGAACACATCATGGGTGTGCTGATGCGCGTCGTCGACCGGGTGATGGTGTTGGATCATGGCGAGAAGATCGCCGAGGGTCCGCCGAGCCATGTCGCCAGGGATCCGCGCGTGATCGAAGTCTATTTGGGCACCGACACCCAGGCCGCCGACGCCGCCCAGACCCGGATCGCCTGACCCGTCATGCCGCCCGCGCGCCCTCACCCCATGGCCACAACGCGCTCATGCTCGAACTGAAATCCGTCGACGCCGGTTATGGCAGTTTCCAGGCGCTGTTCGGCGTCTCGCTCAACGTCAAGGCGGGCGAGGCCGTGGGCGTGATCGGCCCGAACGGCGCCGGCAAGACCACCTTGATGCGCGTCATCTCCGGCCTGATCCGGCCGCGTGCCGGTTCGATCGCCATGGACGGCATCGACCTGGTGGCGACGCCCGCCCACGCGATCGTGGAATTGGGCATCGCGCACGCGCCCGAGAACCGGCGCCTCTTCCCGCGCATGACCGTCGAGGACAATCTGCGCATGGGCGCCTTCATGAAGGCGGCCAGGCCCAAATTTGCCGAACGGATCGAATTCGTCTATGGCCTCTTTCCGCGCCTCAAGGAACGCCGGCGCCAAGTCGCCGGCACGCTTTCGGGCGGTGAGCAGCAGATGTGCGCCATCGGCCGGGCGCTGATGTCCGACCCCAAGCTGCTCTTGATGGACGAGCCCTCGGCGGGCCTGGCACCGGTGATCGTGCAACAGGTCTTCGAGCTGGTCGGCCGCATCCGCGCCAATGGGCTGACCGTCTTGATCGTCGAGCAGAATGTGCAGCAAGTGCTGCGGGTCGTCGACCGCGCCTATCTTCTCGAAGCCGGCAGCATTCGCGCCTCCGGCGCCGCGGCGACGTTGCTCGCCAGCGACGAAATCCGCCAAGCCTATCTCGGAATTTGAGGACCCCGACGGATGGACTCCATCTTCGACATCTACCTGCTCGAGGCCCTCTTGAACGGCATCCTCCTGGGCGGCGTGCTGGCCTTGCTGGGGCTCGGCCTCAACCTGGTTTTCGGCGTCATCGACGTGGTCTGGATCTGCTATGCCGAGCTCATCATGCTCGGCATGTACGGCATGTATTATTTGCACAGCGTCTATCACCTGCCGCTCGTCGTGGCGGGGGCGCTCTCGATCGCGATCGTCGGCGCGCTTGGCGTCGTCCTGCATCTTGTGGTGATCCAGCCGCTCCTGGGCACCGCGCCGATCAACCAGCTTCTCGCCACCGGCGGCGTGCTGTTCTTCTTGCAGAGTGCCGCGACCGTGCTGTTCGGGATCGAGTTCAAGAATCTGGGCCTGCGCCTGCCGGTCATCGAACTCTCCGGCATGTTCGTCAGCTACGCGCGCCTGCTCGCCTTTGGCGCGGCCCTCATCGGCATGGTGCTGGTCTATCTATTCCTCGCCAAAACCTATACCGGGATCGCCATTCGCGCGATTGCCCAGGATCGCCAGATCATGGGGCTGATGGGGGTCGACACCCGCCGGATCTACCTCATCACCTCGGCCGTGGGCGGCGCTCTCGCCGGCCTCGCCGCCTGTCTCCTGGTGCTGCAATATGACGTGCATCCCTTCGTCGGCCTCTCGTTCGGGCCGATCATTTTCATGATTTGCGTCCTCGGTGGGCTCGGCAACATCGTCGGCGGCTTCGTCGCGGCGTTCATCTTCGCCGAGATCATCACCGTCGGCGGGCTCTATCTCGACCTCGAATGGGGCTATGTGTTCGCCTTCGTCTTCTTCGTCGTCATGATGTTCATCAGGCCCGAGGGCCTGCTCGCGAGGCGGGCATGAAGCGCTGGCTGCCCTGGACCATCGCCGGCGCCCTCTTGGTGGCGCTGCCCTTCGTCTATAACGCGCCCTACCCGCTGCATATCATGGTGGTGATCCTGATCTGGTCGTTTGCCTACACCTCCTGGTCGATCATGGGCCGCTTCGGCCTAGTCTCCCTCGGCCATGGCGGGTTCATGGGCATCGGCGCCTATGTGACGGCGCTGCTGTGGAATCATGCCGGCATGTCGCCCTGGCTCTCCATTCCCATGGCTCTCCTCGCATCCGCCACCATCGCCATCCTGGTGGCCTATCCCTGCTTCCGTTTTCGGATCACCGGGCATTATTTTGCCCTCGTCACCCTGGCGTTGAGCGGCATCGTCCTCCAAGTCATCACGGCGACCCGCGACCATACCGGCGGCTCGCTCGGCTACACGCCCGAGCGCCATCAAGGCGGCAGTTCGATCTATGCGCTGCAATTCATCGACAAGGAGACCTGGTATCTGATCGCGCTCGGTGTGTGGGCGGCGGGGATCGTCATCTGGTACCGGGTGGAGCGCTCCATGATGCGCTACGCCCTCGAGGCCATTTCCGAGGACGAGGACGCGGCGGCGGCGGCCGGCGTCCATGTCACCTGGGAGAAGCTCAAGGTCACGGTGCTGAGCGCCATGATGACGGCGCTCGCGGGCGCCCTCTATTGCCAATATCAGATGTTCATTTCGCCCGACACGGTGAGCGGCATCTCGATCTCGCTGCAAATGGTGTTCGCCGTCGTGGTCGGCGGCATCTATGTCTCGCTCGGGCCGACGATCGGCGCGATCATCACCATTCTGCTGGCCGAGGTGCTGCGCATTTCCTTCGGTACCGCCGCCGTCGGCTATGACAATCTGGTGTATGGCGTGTTGCTGGTCCTCTTCATCATCTTCTTGCCGAAAGGCATATTGGGCGGTCTGATGGAAGCGCGCGCCCGACCCCAGGCGGCGACTGCCGCCCAACCAAAGGCGAGCCGGGCTTGAGCGCCGCACCCGACACGATCCCACCCAGGCGGCCGGGCGGCCCGACCTCGCACACTTTTTTCTCCCAGCGCCTGCGCCTGCATTATGTCGATTGGGGCAACCATGGAGCACCACCCCTCTTGCTGCTGCATGGCGGGCGCGACCATTGCCGCAATTGGGATTGGGTGGCGGAGGCACTCCGGCACGACTATCACATCTTCGCGCCGGATCTGCGCGGCCATGGCGATTCCGAGTGGATGCGGGGCGGCCTCTATGGCATGTCGGAATATACCTACGACCTGGCCCAGCTCCTGCACCAGACCGCGTTGACGCCGATCCGCATCCTGGCCCATTCCTTGGGCGGATCGATCACGCTCCGCTATGCCGGCATCTATCCCGAGAATGTCTACAAGCTGTTGGCGATCGAAGGGCTCGGCCAATCGCCGCGCATGATCGCGGAGCGGGCCAGTCTCGCGCCCCACGAACGCATGCAAGCCTGGATCGCCGAAATGCGCCGCCTCGCCGGCCGCGCGCCCAGGCGCTATGCCACACTGGCCGAGGCGGTCCAGCGCATGCGGGGGGAGAACCCGCATCTCTCCCATGCTCAGGCGCACCATCTCACCCTGCACGGCATGCACCAGAACGAGGACGGCACCTATAGCTGGAAGTTCGACAATAATGTCCGCGTCGATCGGCCATTCGGCATGGACGTCGCGGAAACCCAGGCACTCTGGGCGCGCATCACCTGTCCCACGCTCCTGGTCTATGGCAATGAGAGCCGGGCGAGCGATCCGGTCAAGGACGGCCGCGCCGCGCATTTTCGCAATGCCCGCATCCTGCGCATCGACGGCGCCGGCCATTGGGTGCATCACGATCAGCTCGTGGCGTTCCTCGCGCACGCGCGGGCGTTCCTCGCCGAGTGAACCGACCGGGACTCGTGCCCGCGGGATCCCCGATTCATCGGCTGGCGGGGCCGAACGATCCCCGGCACACAAGCCAAGACGTCCACGCCCTGGAGCCGTTCATGGCCAACACCGAGACCCCTACCCACGGAGCCCCCGCCGAACACGGCCCCGGCGACGATGTCTTCGCCGGCACCATCAATGGCGACGAGACGCTCAACGTCGAGGCGACCAAGGCGGCGGCGGCCTGATTGCCGTCGCCGATACCATCCGGCCGGAAGCTCGGGCGGTCGTCAAACACCTCCATGCCGCTGGCGTCGGGCGCATCGTCATGCTGACCGGCGACAACCGGGTGACGGCGGAAGCGATCGCGCGCGAGGTCGGCGCCTCGCTGGTGGTGGTCGGCAACGGGCTCCGTTTGTTGCGCCATAACACTGGCTGATCGCGGCGGTCTTCGCCCACCCGGCTAGCCCTCAATGGCGGGCGAACACGGTGCGCCCATCGTTGCCGAACCGGATCGTCGCGTAGGGGTCTTTCCGGCCGCCTTGCTCCACCCCCGGCGCCGCGTACGCCCCGCCGGCAGCCATGACGGCAAGCGCGGCACCGGTGCTGAAAATCCGTCGGCGCGTCTCTCCACATCCACTCATGGCTCGACCTCCAACGTCTGCAGCACGAAGGCGCCGCCCTCCTTGGCGACCGTAAAGCGCACCTTGTCGCCCTCCTTCACCTTGTCGAAGAAGGCCGGGTCTTTGGCCCGGAACAGCATGGTCATGGGCGGCATGTTCATGGCCTCGATCGGCCCGTGCCGGAGCGTGATTCGCCCAGCCGCCTTGTCGACCTTACGCACCTCGCCCGAGCCCGAGCCGGTCTCCTGGGCCACTGCCAAACCAGCCCACAACAACAGCGCCGCGAATAGGAGTTTTGTCATCGAACCCCTCCTTGGGCCGTTCACCGCACGACGATCTTGCCGCGCATGCCGCCCTCGAAATGCCCGGGAACGAGGCAGCCGAATTCGAACTCGCCCGGCTTGGTGAACTTCCAGACCAAGTTCCCGGCCTTGCTCGGCGGGACCGAGATACCGTTCGGGTCGTCATGCTCCATCTCGGGGTGCAGCAACATCACCTTGGCATGTTCGGTTAGCTCCTCGATGGTGCCGAGTTGCATCTCATGCTTGAGCTGGCCGGTGTTCTTCACGGTGAAGCGGACGGTCTCGCCGCGTTTCACCGCGATCCGCGCCGGGCTGAAGCGCATCTGGTCGGTCATGGTGACCTGAACCGTGCGATTGACCGATTTGGGGTTGCCGGGTTCGCCGAGCGCCGCCGCGTGGCCGTCATAGACGGCGTCATTGTGCTTCTCGTCGCCATGCGCTTGGGCCGTCGACGCCACGGTCGTCAGCGCAATTGCCGCCGCTATCGAAAGAAAAAAACCCATCGTTCCCGCTCCTTGTCGTCGTCCGGTTCCAATCGGTCTCAGGCGCCCTTCCACTCATAAGCGACGGTACCGGGCGGGTGCTGGTACCAGCCCGGGTCGGTGTAATCGCCGCGGGCGATCCCGCGTCGTACCTTGAGGACGCTGAACATACCGCCCATCTCGATGGGGCCGAACGGGCCGGTGCCGGTCATCATGGGGAGCGTGTTCTCCGGCAAGGGCATCTCCATCTCGCCCATGTCCGCCATGCCGCGCTCGCCCATCACCATATAGTCGGGCACCAGCGACACGAGGCGCCCGGCAAGCCCGTGATGGTCGACGCCGATCATGGTCGGCACCTTGTGCCCCATGGCGTTCATGGTGTGGTGCGACTTGTGGCAATGGAAGGCCCAGTCGCCGGGCGTGTCGGCCGTGAATTCGACCGCCCGCATGGAGCCGACGGGGATGTCCACGGTGACTTCGGGCCATTGAGCGCCCGGCGCCACCCAGCCGCCGTCGGTGCCCGTCACCCGGAAGTCATAGCCGTGCAGATGGATCGGGTGATTGGTCATGGTGAGATTGCCCATGCGGATGCGCACCCGGTCGCCCTGGCGCGCCACCAGATGGTCGATGCCGGGAAAGACCCGGCTGTTCCAGCTCCAGAGATTGAAGTCCAGCATGGTGGCGATCTTGGGCGTATAGCTGCCCGGATCGATGTCGTAGGCGTTGATGAGGAAGACGAAGTCGCGGTCGACGCGGTGCTGGCCCGGGTCGCGCGGATGGACGACGAAGAAGCCCATCATGCCCATGGCCATCTGCACCATCTCGTCGGCATGGGGGTGGTACATGAAGGTGCCGCTCTTCTTCATCTCGAACTCGTAGACATAGGTCTTGCCCGGGGGGATTTGCGGCTGGGTCAGGCCACCCACCCCGTCCATGCCGCTCGGAAGCAGTATGCCGTGCCAATGGATGGTGGTGTGCTCGGGCAGCTTGTTGGTGACGAACATGCGAAGCTTGTCGCCTTCGACCGCCTCGATGGTCGGCCCCGGGCTCTGGCCGTTATAGCCCCAGAGATGGGCCGTCATGCCGGGCGCGATCTCGCGCAAGACGGGCTCCGCCACCAGGTGGAATTCCTTCCAGCCGTTCTTCCACCGCCAGGGCGCCGACCAGCCGTTGAGGGTAACGACCGGGTTGTAAGCGCGCCCGCCGGTGGGCGGCGGCGGCACCTCGGTGGCAGGTCCCCGCGCCGGATAGGGCGCCTCGGGCACGGCCGCGAAGGCGCCACGGTTTGCCAGGCCGGCGCCGAGCAAGGCGGCACCGGCGAGTAGATTTCGGCGGCTGAATGTCGGCATGGGTTCCGGCTCCTCGACTCAGTGGGCGGCGGGTTTGGCGGCGCCTGCATCAATGCGCATGGGTGGAGCGGCGCCCGTCTCGCCGACATCGGCGATGGTGACGAATTGCAGGTCGGTCTCGGCGAGCCAAAAGTCGCGCTCGGCCTCGATGGCCGCCATGACACTCTGGATCTGGTCGCGCGCGTCGCTCAAAAGCTCGAAGACGCTGACTAGCATGCCGTTATAGCGCAGCAACATCTCGTCCGAGATGCGCTTGCGAGTCGGCACGATCTCTTGCCGGTAATGGCGGGCGATGTCGTAGGCGGTCCGATAGGTGGCATAGGCCTCGCGCACGGCGGAGCGGGCGTTGATCGCGGTCTCGGCCAGATTGTTGACCGACTGCATGTAGAGGCTCTCCGCCTTGGTGACCTTGGCGTCGCCGAAATCGAAGATCGGGATCTCGATGCCGATCTCATAGCCGGTTCGCCGCCCGAGGCCCTCCTCGCGGTTACGGATATAGCCGTACTCCAAGACGTTGACGAACCGGGTGGCGTGGGTCAGCCCCAAGGCGGTCGACATGCCATCCAGTTCGGCCCGGGCCATGCGGATGTCCAGCCGCTCCGTAATCGCCTTCGCCTCGATGCCCTCGGCCGTCAGGGTCGCGTCGGGAAGATCGGGGAGGCGCGCCGGCAGCGGGAAGGCGAGATCCTTGCCCCAGAGGCCCATCAGCCGGGCCAGGCGCTCGCGCTCGGCACCCGCCCGGAGCCGCGCCTGGGCGAGCCGCGCCGTTGCCTCGCCATAGAACACCTGCTCACGGGCATAATCCAGCACGCTGAGATTGCCCACCTGCTGGGCGCGGCGGCCAAGCTCCGCCTGGGCTTGCGTCGCATCGCGCACCTGGGCCGCATAGTCGGCCATTTGCTGGGCAGCGACGGCGTTGAACCAGGCGCGCCGGGTTTGCGCCGCCACCGCCATCACTTGCTGCACCACTTGCAGCTTCGCCCGCTCGAAACGGCGCCCCTCGATCTCGGCCGCGATCGGCAGGGTCAACAGAGCCAAGACGTTCATCGAGAAGGTGCGCTCGATTTCCCGGTCATGGCCGTCGATGCGGCTGTAGGTGAAGCCCGGATTGGGCGGCCGCCAGGATCGGGTAAGATCGGCGGCGGCGATGCCGAGTTCGGCGAACGAGCCTTGCAGGCGGCGATTGTTCAGAAGCGCCGCTTCGACGGCGCCGTCGGCGCCGAGCGGCGCCGCCAGCAGCCGGTCGAGCGCTTGGCGCACGTCTTTCGCATCTTCATCGGTCTTGATCCAGCGCGGCGCCTGTCCCGTGCGTTCCTTGGCGGTGCCGGCCACCTCCGTGAAAGCGCGCTCGGCGACCGGCCCGGCGCAACCGGCCAGGAGCAGCGCCACCGCCAGCGCTAGCGCTAGCGCTGGCCGCCGTCTTCCCATGGCGACCATCGTCAGCGCCTCCCGTGGCTGGGATGGCCGTGACCCGCCGGCTCACTCGCCTTGCCGTCCTCCTGGAGGGCGCCGCCATGGCCGCCGACCGCGCGGACGCGCTCGTTCGACCGCACCCAGGGCTGGGGCGGCTCGGCCCGAAACGACTGGAAGCCCGTGAAAGGCGACTGGTAGGCGATCGCCGGTACCGGCTGAGCCGGATCGGCCGCCTCGGATAGCGCCGCCGGTTCGGCCATGAGAGCGGCCGGCGCCAGGGCCAGAATGCCGGCGCATAAACCCAGCAAACGTTTTGGGAACATGCCACGCCTCGCGAGGTAGGGATTGCCGCAATCGACGGAGAGATCCGTTGAGGGCTAGGCGCGAGGCGGCTCGAAGGGAAGTGCGGGCCCCTGGGCCAGGACGGCGTCAGACCAAGCCACCAACCCCGGCCGGGACATGGTCCGCAACGGGTCGCCGGCTTCGGCGGCGCATATGGCGACACACATGGCGCAGGCAAGGCAAACGCCGCAAACCGGACGGGCGGTGTCGCCCTCTGCCCCACCCGCGCAATGGCCGGCGCGATCGCCGGCAGGGGCCACCGCCGCCGGCTTGCCATCGAGCGAGCTGGCCATCGCCCTGCCGGAAGCCATGTGACCCAGGGCCGGCAACAGGGCAAACCAGAGCGCGAGGGCGGTAAAAAGAAGCCGTCGTACCCCGCCCTTGGTCATGGTTTTGCGTGGTCCCAACATGAGCGCCTCTATACCACAGGCGAACTCGGCACCACAACCACATGCGCCGAACCCGGTTGCCAAGCCGGTGGCCCTGCGTTAGCTGATGCACCCAAGCCCCCAGGAGAAACCCAGCCATGGATTATACCGACATCCTGTTCGAGACGGCGGATAGCGTTGCCACCATCACCATCAACCGCGCCGACCGGCTCAACGCCTTTCGCGGCCGCACCATCGAAGAGCTGCTGCACGCCTTCAAGCGCTGCTGGGCCGACAAGAACGTCGCCGCGGTGGTCTTTACGGGCGTCGGCGAGCGCGCCTTCTGCGTCGGCGGCGACCAGAAGGAATTCGTCGAAACGGGCAGCTACGGCACCAGCGCCAACGGGCTCTGGGAAGTCGAGGCCCTGCATCGGGTGATCCGCGACGTGCCGAAGCCGGTGATCGCCGCGGTCAACGGCTTTGCCATCGGCGGCGGCCATGTGCTGCATCTCCTGTGCGACGTCACCATCGCCGCCGAGCACGCGCAGTTCGGGCAAGTGGGGCCGCGCGTCGGTTCGTTCGATGCCGGCTGGGGTGCCGCTTACTTGACCCATCTCGTCGGCCAGAAGCGCGCCCGCGAGATCTGGATGTTCTGCCGCCGCTACACCGCCACGGAAATGGAGCGCTGGGGCCTGGTCAATAAGGTGGTGGCCAAGGAGAAGCTCTTGGAGGAAGCCCGGAGCTGGGGGCGCGAGGCGGCGATCTTGAGCCCGACGGCGCTGCGTTTCCTGAAGGCCTCCTACAATGCGGGCTCGGCCTATGTGGATGGCCTGGCCCAAATGCACGACGCCGGCCTCTCGCTCTACACCCAGACCGACGAGGGCTGGGAGGGCCGGCGCGCGTTCGACGAGAAGCGGGCGCCGGACTTCACCAAGTTCCGCAAGTAGCCCGGCGGCGTCACCCCTTGGGGTCGAGCTTGAGCGAAGCCGAGTTCATGCAATAGCGCAGCCCCGTCGGTTGCGGCCCATCCTCGAACACATGGCCGAGATGGGCGTCGCAGCGGCTGCATAGCACTTCGGTGCGGACCATGAACCAGCTCCGGTCTTGCTTGATGGCGACACTCTCGGGCGCCAGCGGGTCCCAGAAGCTCGGCCAGCCGGTGCCGGAGTCGAATTTGGTTTCGGAACTGAACAAGGCTTGGCCACAGCAGATGCAGACATAGGTGCCGGGCGTCTTGGCATTCCAGTAGGGGCCGGTGAAGGCGCGCTCGGTGCCATGGCGGCGGGTCACCGCATATTGCTCGGGCGTTAGTTGCGCCTTCCACTCGGCCTCGCTCTTGACCACCTTGTCGAGTTTGGTGTCGCTCATGCTGCCTCTCCGCGCCGGACCCGCCCTGTCGGCGAATAGTACCGCCAACACCCGGCGAGTTGAAGGGCGCGCCGCGCGTTCGCTATGGGATTCGGGACGATAATCCGGCAGACTGGCCGCCTCCCATCCGAGGCCGGCAGGACAAGATCATGTTTTATGACGATAAAAAGGCACACGGCCTGAAATTCAGCCCGTTCAAGGCGCTGGTCGCCCCCCGTCCGATCGCCTGGGTGAGCAGCATGGACGTGGCCGGCACCCTCAATCTGGCGCCCTTCAGCTTCTTCAACGCCATGGCGGAATCGCCGCCCACCATCGTCTTTGCGCCCAACAACCCACGCCCCAGCGGCGGCAGCAAGGACACCCTCGCCAACATCGAGCAGGTGGGCGAGTTCGTGGTCAATTTCTGCAATTGGAACCTGCGCGAGCAAATGAACCAGTCGTCCGCCCATGTCCCGCCGGACGTCGACGAGTTCAAGCTCGCGGGCCTCACACCCATGGACTCGGTCAATATCCGGGTGCCGCGCGTTAGGGAAGCACCCGTGGCGCTGGAATGCACCTTCATGTTCCGAGTGCGGCTCCCGAGCAACAATCCGAAGATCGAGAACAACGCCGTCTTCGGCCGGGTGGTGGGCGTGCATATCGCCGACGAGCTGATCGTCGACGGGCGCATCGACATGCTGAAATACCGCCCGGTCGCGCGTCTTGGCTATATGGACTACACCGTGCTCGACAATGTGTTCACCATGGACCGGCCGGACGAGAGCCTGGAAGACTACGAAGCCAAGCGACGGAGCCGCGCCGCCGAATAGGCCGCATGTCGCAAGTCACCATACGGCCGTCGCGGCCGGCGGATGTGCCGGCAATCGCCGCCATCTATGCGGTCCATGTCCGCGACGGTTTTGCCTCGTTCGAGATCGAGCCGCCCGATGCCGCCCACGGGGCGAGCTAAAATGACCAAACATATCCGAGGGGGAACGCCATGACACCCGACGACATCCAGACCGCCCGGAAGTCCGGCCAGACCGAGGCCCCGATCGTCGAGACGGTTTCGGGCAAGGTGGGGGGTGCCACGACAGACGGCATCCATGGCTTCAAGGGCATCCCTTATGGCGCACCAACGAGCGGGGCGAACCGCTTCATGGCGCCGCGGCCACCGGCGGAGTGGGCGGGCGTGCGCGAGGCACTCAAGCTCGCCGGCCGCTCGCCCCAGGCGAAGTTCACGGCCCAGCGCCCGGAACTCGCGACCGTCTGGGGTCCCATCGACGAACTGCCGGTCGGCGAGGATTGCCTGACGCTGCACCTCTGGACACCCGGCCTCGAGCCCCAGGCCAATCGCCCGGTCATGGTCTGGCTGCATGGCGGCGCCTTCTCTTATGGCTCCGCCAACGTGCCGCGCTTCGATGGCGCCAACCTCGCCCGGCGCGGCGACGTGGTGGTGGTGGCGGTCAATCACCGGCTCAACATCTTCGGCCATCTGGATCTCTCCCAAATCGCCGGACCCGATTTCAAATCGTCGGGCAACGCGGGCGTGCTCGATCTGGTGGCCGCTCTCGAATGGGTGCGCGATAATGTCGCGGCCTTTGGTGGCGATCCGGCGTCCGTGACCGTATTCGGCCAGTCGGGCGGCGGCGGCAAGATCAGCACGCTCTTGGCCATGCCGGCGGCGGCGGGCCTTTTCCATCGCGCCATCATCCAGAGCGGGGCCACGATCCGGGTGCGCTCGGCCGAGCGCGCCCACATGCTGAGCGAGGCGATCCTCAAGGCGCTCGGCCTCGCCAAGGGCGATCTCGCCAAGTTGCAGACGCTTCCCATCGCCAAGTTGGTGGCGGCGATCGAGCCCGCCATTGCAACCCTGCCGAAGCCGGCCCATCCCCTCCTCGACCGTTATCCCTTCGGACCCGTGGTGGATGGCCATGACCTGCCCTGTCAGCCGTTCGATCCCGAAGCGCCGACGCTATCCGATCATGTGCCGATCCTCATTGGCGACACCAAGGACGAAGCCGCCATCTTCCTCGCCCCCGACGACCGTATTTGGAGCCGGCAGCTAACCGAAGCGGAGCTACGGGCCGAGGTCGCCAAGGTGGCGGGGCCGGCGGCGGACGAGCTGATCGAGATCTATCGCCGCCGCGCGCCCAAGGCCGACCCGGCGGAACTCTTGATCGCCGCCTTGACCGGCAGCAATTTCTGGGTGCGCTCGATCCTCCTCGCCGAGCGCCAGGCGGCGCGCGGCAAGGCGCCGGTCTATATGTATAATTTCGCCTGGGAGACGCCCATTCACGGGCGCCGGCTGAAAGCCTCCCACTCGGTCGACACGGCCTTCGTCTTCGACACGGTGGGCGCCATCGGCGCCGCCACCAGCGGCCGGCTCGCCGCCGAACTCGCCGCCACCGTCTCCACCGCTTGGGCCAATTTCGCCCGCACCGGCGTGCCGGCGGCACCCAAGCTCTCGGTCTGGCCCGCCTACAGTGCCGCCGACCGCGCGGTCATGGTGCTCAACAGCGAGAGCCGGCTGGTGCGCGATCCCGACACCGAAGCCCGCAAGCTCCTTTGCGGCATCGCTTGAGGCGAGCGAGACTCAGGCCGCTTCCACGGCCTCGCCGACGATCTGGGTGCGGTGCATCAGGCGCCGCCCCGTCTCGTCCAGGGAATCGCGCCGGTGCATGGCGCAACGATTGTCCCAGAGCATGAGGTCGCCGACGCGCCAGCGCTGATACCAGGCGAATTCGGGCTTGGCGGCATGCGCCCAGAGCCGGTCCAGGAGCGCTTCGCTGTCGGCGAGCGAGAGGCCGGGGATATAGGCGTTGGCGCGGCGGCCGAGGAAGAGGCATTGCCGCCGCGTCACCGGATGGAGCCGCACGATGGGGTGTACGGCACCCGGCGTTTGGCGCACATCGGTGATGGCCTGGAAGCCCAGCCGCCGCTCGCCCGCCGAATTCAGGCTTGCATCGTGAATGCAGTCGAGCCCCTGGATGCGCCGCTTCAGGTCCTCGGGCAGGGTCTCATAGGCCCGGTACATGTTGGTGAAGCCCGTATCGCCGCCCATTGCCGGACATTCGAGCGCGTAAAGGAGGCTCGCCCGGGGCGGGATCGGGTTGTAGGACATGTCGGTGTGCCAAGCGAGTTCATAAGAGCCGAGGCCGCCGATCGCCTTGCCCCCTACCTTGACGTTGGAAATGACCACCACCCAAGGCCGGGCATGCTCGGCGACGCCGTTATCCTTGCGCTCGAGGTCGCCGGTGCCGATCGGCACCCGGTCGAGCTCGCCAAAACGCCGGCTGAAGGCGATCAACCCATCGTCATCGAGACGCTGACCGGAGAAGCGGAGCACCAGATGCGCCGACCAGGCGTCGGCGATCACCTTGAAGGCGGCCTCGTCCATGGGTGCGGCGAGATCGACGCCGTGCACGTCGGCGCCGCAAGCACCACCCGTCGGGCGAACCCAGATCGCCTCGGCATTATTTTCTTGGCGCATGGCTGTCTCCTCGGGCCGCCGGTCAATTGGCAAATATCTCTTGGGTCAGCTTGCGTTCCCGCTCGACACGCGCGACCATGGTGCTCGCGTCTTCGTACAGCACCTTCAAGCCGACATTCGCCATCTTCGCGATGACGGCGGGATCGGCGGTGATGGCCTTCAAGGCCGCCTCCCATTGCGCGCGGATCGGCGCGGGCAGGCCCGGCGGGCCGGAAATGCCAATCCAGAAGAGCACCTGCACCGAGGGGAAACCGGCCTCGCCGGTCGTCATCACGTCGGGCAGATTGGGCCAGCGCTCCGGCGAAGCCGACGCCAGGACGCGCAGCTTGCCGGCACTCAGCGGTGCCGCGATGGCACTGTAGGTGCCCACACCCATGGTCACATGGCCGCCGGCCGTCAGCGTCACCGCCTCGGCGCCGCCCTTGAGGGCGACGGCGCGGGTCTTCTTCACGTCGACGCCGGCCGCCAGGCAGAACATCCGGAACGCCATGTCCTGGAAGCCCGCGCCGCCGAGCGAGGTCCAACTGAAGGTCTCCGGATTGGCCTTGAGCGCCTGGGCCGCGTCGCCGAGCGACTTGAACGGCGAGTCCACATGCACGATGAATTTCAAGGGCGTATAGGCCATCACCCCGATGAAGGTCCGATCGGTCACCTTGAACGGCAGGTTCTTCACCACCGTATCCAGCATGGCGCTCTGGGGCGGGGCGTCCACGAGGAAAATGGTGCCGTCGGGCTTCGCGGTCATGACGTCGGTCACCGCCGGCACCGTGTTGCCGCCGGGCTTATTAATGATTTTGACCGGCACCCCCCAACGCGCCTCCAGCGCCTGCGCCACCACCCGGGCACCGGTGTCCGTCGAGGCGCCGGCGACGAACGGCACGATGAGTTCGATGGGCTTGGTTGGATATTTCTCCTGGGCACTCGCGGTCAACGCCGGCGCCACACCGGCTAACAGGCCGATCATGCCGATCCACAGCCGTATCATGGGTGCTTCCTCCGTCGTTGATCGCATTTGCCGGTCAGGCTTCCCCCTCCGTGGGCGAGGGTCAAGTCTCTTTCGTGCTCTCCTTGATGAGGGCGCCCACGGCGCTGGAGCGCCGCTTCAAGACCCAGGTCAGGGCGAGCACCAGGATCGCCGCCACAATGAGCGCCAGCGCGATCGGCCGTTGCAGGAAGATAAGCGGCGTGCCCGCGAGCGCGATCGACTGGCGGAGCGACTGCTCGAAGAGGGGCCCGAGCAGAAGCCCGAGCACCAGGGGTGCGAGCGGCAGCGAGAGACGGCGCATGGCATAGCCGATCAGGCCGAACAGGATTGCGATCCAGACATCGAACAGCGTGTTGCGCGGCGCGTAGGCGCCGACCAGGCAGATCGCGAGCACCACGGGCCCGAGCACCCCATAGGGCACCCGGCTGATGCGCGCCCAGAAGCCCACCAGCGGCAAATTGAGGACGAGGAGCGCGGTGTTGGCGGTCAGCATGCTGCCGATCACGGTCCAGGTCAGCACCGCCTGCTGCTGAAAGAGCATCGGGCCGGGTGTGAGCCCGTTGATCAGCAGCGTGCCAAGCAGGATGGCCAGCGCCGGGCTGGTCGGAATGCCGAGCGCCAACAGCGGAATGAAGCCCGCCATGGCGGTCGCGTTATTGGCGGCCTCGGGCGCCGCCACGCCCTCGATCATGCCGCTGCCGAAGCGTTCCGGCGTCTTCGACAGGCGCTTCTCCACGTCATAGGCGAGATAGGCGGTGAGCGCCGGCAGCATGCCCGGCAAGAGGCCGAGCACGAAGCCGAGCACGGTGCCGCGCACCGAGGCGGCAAGCCCGCGCGTCAATTCGACGCCGCGCGGAATCATGGCGTACCAGCGGCCGAGCTTGCCGCCATAGATCTGGTGCACATTCTCGCGCAAGCTCGTCAGCACCTCGGCGATGCCGAAGACGCCGACCAGCACCGGCACGATATCGAAGCCGCGCATCAGCGTCATGGTGCCGAAATTCAGGCGTTGGGTCCCGGTCAGCGGATCGGTGCCGACGCACGCCAGCCACATGCCGAACAGCGCGACCGCCACGCCCGCCAAGAGCGACGGACCGGCGAAGCTCACCAACGCCGTCATGCTGAACAACACCAGGGCGAAATATTCGGCCGGCCCGAAATGCAAGGCGAGGTCGGCAACCTTCGGGCCGATGACGGCGATCACCAGCGTGCCGAGGATACCCGCCATGAACGACCCGATCGCCGCGATGGCCAAGGCCTCGCCCGCGCGCCCCGCCTTGGTCATGGCGAAGCCGTCGACGGCCGTGATCACCGACGACACCTCGCCCGGCACGTTCATGAGAATGGCGGTGGTGGAGCCGCCATACATGGCGCCGTAATAGATGCCCGCCATGATGATGATGGCGCCCTCGGGCGGCAGATAGAGGACCATGGGTAAGAGGATCGCCATGGCCGAGGCGGGCCCAAGTCCGGGCAGGATGCCAACCAGCGTGCCCAAGAGGCAGCCGATCAACGCAAAGCCGAGATTGGCAAGCGTCAGCGCATTGAGCAGGCCGCCGATGATGCCGGCATCCATGGGGCATTCCGTTTTCGGGAAACTCTGGGCAATATCGACGATTAGACCGGCGAGGGCTAGCGCGAACGCCGGGCGCGCCGGTGCAACCAAGGAAGCGGTCGTGGGTCAGCGGATTCTGGGTCTTGCATTGGCGCTACTGGGATTGCTCTCGGGCTGGGATAGCTGGCGGATCACACGCGACGCGCGCGAATCGGGCAATTTCGATGCCGTGGGACCGGATCGCTATCTGCTGCTGGTCGGTTGCCTGATGATCCTGACGGGCCTGGCGATGGCCATTTGGCCGCCGCCGGCGGCGCCCATGCAACGGTCCGGCCGGCTGTGGCCGCCATCGAAGCCGGCACTCGCGACCGGCGGCCTCGTTGGTGCCGTCATCCTGATGCCGCTGGCGGGCTTCACACTGGCTTGCCTGGCGTTTTTCCTGGCGCTCTACGCCACCCTCAACCGTTGGACATGGCAGGGCGTTGCGGCGAGCGCGCTTGTCACCACGGGAATTTTCTGGATCGTTTTCGTCTGGGTCGCCGATCTCTCCCTGCCGAAGGGTCCATTCGGCTTCTGAATACGGCAATGGAGGCAAAATTGCGCGGACGGCAAGTGTTGATGGAAAGCCTGCTGGCGCACGGCGCCGACGTCATCTTCGGCAATCCCGGCACCACGGAAAGCCCGTTTCTCGATAGCCTGCTCGACTATACGAATGTGCGCTACATCATGGCGCTGCATGAAGGTGTGGCGCTCGGCGCGGCAAGCTTCTACGCGCAAGCGAGCGGCCGGACGGCGATCGTCAATCTGCATGTCGCACCCGGCCTCGGCAACGCCATCGGCATGATCTACGGGGCACTCAAGGCCAATTCTCCCATGATCGTGACGGCCGGCCAGCAGGACACGCGACTGCGTCTGCGCGAGCCGCTGCTCAGCCACGATCTCGTCGCCATGGCCAAGCCCGTCACCAAGTGGAGCGTGCAGGTGGAACGGGCCGATGAAATGGCGCCCATCATCCGCCGTGCCTTCAAGATCGCCAACGATCCGCCGGCGGGCCCGGTGTTCGTGGCGC
Organism: Alphaproteobacteria bacterium; assembly: GCA_009694185.1. Taxonomy (GTDB): domain Bacteria; phylum Pseudomonadota; class Alphaproteobacteria; order SHVR01; family SHVR01; genus SHVR01. The sequence continues at coordinate 62,020 of SHVR01000004.1, forward strand.
TGCCCATCGACGTCATGGAGCAGGAGACCGACATCGGTGCCGTCGCCCCCGGCCGGATGTTCGGGGCGCCGAAGCCCGACCCGGCGGGTGTGGCGGCACTGGCCGAACGGCTCGTGGCCGCCAAGCGACCGCTGTTCGTTGCCGGCGACGATATCGCGCGCGGGGGTGCCATCCGGCCGTTTCTCGCCCTCGCCGAGGCGGTGGGCGCGTCGCTCTGGGTCGAGACCCTGCGCGGCCACCTGAGTGTGCCGACCCAGCACCCCAATCTCAGGGGCTCGCTGCCCTTCGATACCGCCTTGATGCGCAAGGCCTTTGCCGATCACGATGTCGTCCTCTTGATCGGTGGGCCGTTCTTCGAGGAAATCTGGTTCGCGCCGGGCTCGCCCTTCCCCGATGGTACGGTCGTCGCCCAGATCGAAGCCAACCACCAGCAGCTCGCCTATAACTTCCCGCTGGCGCTCGGCGTCGTGGGCGACCTCGCTTTGACCCTCGACGCGACGCTGTCGGCGGTCCGGGCCGGCCTCACCCCAGAACAGGGCATCCAGGCCCAGGCGCGCAATCTCGCACTCCGCGCCCAGAAGGACGCCGACAGCGCGGCGCAAGCAGCGCGCATCGCCAAGAGCGCCGAACGCGAGCCCATGTCCATGGCGCGGGCCATGGCGGAGATGGCCCGTGGCCTGCCCGATGGCGCCGTCGTCGTCGACGAGTCCATTACCGCCAATCTGGACCTCGCCCGGAGCTTCGACCTCAAGCAGCCGGGCGATTATCTGAGTGGGCGCGGTGGCGGCATCGGCCAGGGCCTGGCCGGCGCGCTCGGCGCCCAAATTGCCTATCCCGGCCGACCGGTGCTCTGCATCTCGGGCGACGGCTCGGCCATGTACAGCATCCAGGCGCTCTGGACGGCCGCCCATCACGATCTGCCCATCGTGTTCGTCATCATGGCGAACCGGGAATACCGGGTGCTCAAGCATAATCTCGATATCTATCGCCAGCGTTTCGGGGCACTTTCCAACCAAGGTTATCCGCAGATGGATTTGGGTGGCCCGGTGCTCGGCTTCGTCGACATGGCGCGCGGCATGGGTGTCGGGGGCAGCCTGGTGACCAAGGCCGGCGCGCTCGCCGACGCCGTCCGGCGCGCCTTCGCCTCCGGCAAACCGCACCTGATCGAGGTCGTCATCGAGGGTAAGCAAGCCTGATGGCGGTCACGGTTGCCTTGGTCTATGGTGCGCCGGTTATTGGCTAGGTTTACCCCCACGGACCATGGCGTCGATTAGCGAGCAGACGGTCATCCCGTCGCCTCTGGAAGAAGTCTGGCCGCTCTTGAGCGACCCGGGGCTGGTGGCGGCCTGTATTCCGGGCGCGGAACTCGCGGCCGAGCAAACGGACGGGCTATGGCGCGGCAGCATCCGGATCAAGTTCGGGCCGACCGTGGCGACCTTCCGTGGCGAGGTAACCCTCAGCTACGATCACGCGGCTAGGCGCTGCACCATCGAGGGGCGCGGCATCGACCAACGGGGCGCCTCCCGGGCGCTTGCCTCCGGCAGTGTTACGGCCAGCGGGGCCGAGACGACGACGCTCGCCGTCGACGGCACTTACTCGGTCACGGGACCGCTCGAAATGTTCGCCAACACCGGCGGCGTGCATGTGGCGCGGGCACTCCTCGGCGAATTTTCGGCCAACATGGCGCGCATGGTCGAAGAGCGCCGCGCCGCCGAAGGATCCGGCGCGGCCAGTCTCTCGGGCGCGGCGGATCCTGCGGCGCCGCGCCGCGCCGCCGAAGCGCCAACGGACCTCGCGACCGAAAGTCCCCCATCCGCCGCCGCGCCGGCCCCGACACCAAGCCCCGCGAGAGCAACCGAGCTCAGCGCCTTCAAACTATTGTGGCAGGCTTTCCTGTCATGGCTTCGCCACCACATTCACAAGCAAGGAACACAGCGATGAGCAAGCTGCAAGTTTCGGACGTCCTCGCCCGCGCCTTCGTCGCCGAAGGGGTCGAGGTGCTGTTCACCCTGATGGGCGACGCCAATATGTATTGGTCGGCGACCATGGCGGAAATGCCGGGTATGCGCGTGATCCATGCCCGGCATGAGCATTGCGCGGTTGCCATGGCCGACGGCTATGCGCGCGCGACCGGCAAGGTCGGTGTCGCGTCCACGACCTGCGGGCCGGGCTTTACCCAGATCATGACGGCGCTCACCATCTCGGCCAGGGCCAACGTGCCGCTGGTGGTGTTCGCGGGCGACGCGCCAATGGGCTCCGCCTGGTATCTCCAGCAGATCGACATGGCGCCCTTGGCGCTCGGCACCGGCGCGCATTACATCGCGGTGCGCCATGTGGACCGCCTCCTCGACAATGTGCGCGAAGCCTTCCTGATCGCCCAAGTGGAACGCCGGCCGGTGGTCTTGAGCGTGCCGATGGACCTCCAGAAACAGGTCTATCCACACATGCTCGACTACAGCCCGTCCGCCGACTTGGTGCCGGCGGCGCAGCGGCCGATGGCGGACCCGGCGATGGTCGATCGGGTGGCCGACATGATCGGCGAAGCCCAACGGCCGATCATCGTCGCCGGACGCGGCGCCGTCCGCTCCGGCGCGGGGCCGGCACTCGAGGCGCTGGCCGAGCGGTCGGGGGCACTTCTCGCAACCTCGCTGCTCGCCAAGGGTTTCTTCGATGGCAACCCCTATGCCCTCGACATCGCCGGCGCGTTCGCGAGCGACTTCTCCCGCGAGCGCTTCGCCGAGGCCGACCTCGTTATCGGCGTCGGCGCCGGCCTCGGCCACTATACGACCGAGGGCGGCTATCTCTATCCGGGCGCCAAGGTGGTGCAGATCGACGTCAACCCGCGCGGTCTCTGGCAGGGCTTGCGCACGGCCGACCTGCATGTGCGCGCCGACGCCAGAAGCGCCGCCGAGGCCATTGTCGCCAAGCTCGGCGAGCGCGGCGTCAAGCGCGCCGGCTTTCGCGGCGCCGAGATAGCCAAGCAGATCGCGGCCGACGTCCCCGACGCCAAGGAATTTCCCGTCCAATCGAACACGGTCGATCCCCGGCATGCGATCATCGAACTCGACCGCGCCATCCCGAAGGACTGGGACATCGTGGTGGGCGGCGGCCATTACTTCAGCATCGCCATGACCCATATGCGGGGCCGCGCGGCCGAGCGCTATCACGTCGTCAATGATTTCGGCGCCATCGGCTCGGGCCTGCCGGCGGCGATCGGCGTCGCGACCGCGCGCGGCGACGGCAAGGTGGCGTTGATCGAGGGCGACGGCAGCTTGCTGATGCATGTCCAGGAACTGGAGACCATCCGCCGCCAGGGCATCAAGATGCTGCTGACCATCATCAACGATGGCGGCTATGGCGCCGAAGTGCACAAGTTCCGTGCCCGCGGCCTCGATGCCAAGGAAGCCATGCATGGCCGCGGCGATTTGGCGGGTGTCGCCACCGGTTTCGGCCTCAAGGGATCGACGGTCTCCCAGCTTGGCCGCTTCGACAGCCTGTTCCAGGAGCATCAGTCGTCCAACATCGCCGGCCTCTGGGATGTGCATACCGACGATTTGATCCCCTCGCGGAGCTACCGGCGCACCCATTTCGGCGAGGCATGAGCGAACCGACTAACCATCCGAGGGGTGGAGGCATCATGACCCGATGGGTCGCACTCTTGGCGGCGCTAGTCGCGGTCGCCCTGGCACTACCGGCTTCCGCCGACACTTGGCCGACCCGGCCGGTCCGCCTGGTGGTCCCCTATCCGCCGGGCGGGCCGACCGACCTGGTCGGCCGCCTCTACGCGGCAAAGCTCGGCGAGCTATGGGGCCAGCCGGTGGTGGTGGAAAACCGCTCGGGCGCCAACGGCAATATCGCCGCGCAACTGGTGGCCAAGTCGTCGGCGGATGGCGGCACCCTCTTGCTGCACGCCTCGTCGCTGGTCATCAATACCCTGCTCTATAAGAACATCGGCTATGACGCGCTCAAGGACTTCACGCCCATCAGCCAAGTCTTCGACTACAAGCTGGTGGTGGTGGTCCATCCGGACGTACCGATCCGGAGCGTCAAGGATCTCGTCGAGACGGCGCGCGCCAAACCCGGCGCCGTGACCTTCGCCTCGGCGGGGGGCGCGGGAGCGCCCACCCATCTCTCGGTCGAAATGTTCAAACAGATCGCCGGCATCGACCTTCTGCATGTACCTTATGCGGGCGGGGCACCGGCCACCAACGACCTCTTGGCCGGGCATGTCATGCTGATGTTCAACAACCCGACCCAGTCGCTGCCGCACTTGAAAGCCGGCAAGCTGCGCGGCCTAGCGGTCACTGGCCTTACCCGCATGCCCCAGGCGCCCGATCTGCCGACGCTGGACGAACTCGGCTATACCGGCTTCGATGTCGGCACATGGTTCGCCCTCTGGGGGCCGGCCGGCCTTTCGGCCGACATCGTGGCGGCGGTGCATCGGGCCGTCGTGAAGATCGCCGCCATGCCGGACGTGCGCGAACGCCACGATCAGCATGGCCTGAACGTGATTGCCGGCACGCCGGCCGAACTCGCCCGGATCATGCGCGCCGACCTCGACCAGTGGGGCAAGGTGATCCGTGCCGCTAACATCACGGTTGACTAGAAAATAACCCGAGGAGCGGCCATGCCATCCGCCCGACACACCGCCGAGCTGGCGCCAAGAGAAGCCCAAGGAGCGGACGCCATTGCCCGAGCCAAGGCGCTGGCGCCCATCATCCGGGCCGCCGGCCCGCGCATCGAGGCGGCGCGCGAATTGCCGAGCGACCTTTTGGCGGCTATGCACGATGCCGGGCTGTTTCGCCTGATGCTGCCGCGTTTCCTCGGCGGCGCCGAACTGCCGCCCATGTATCTGGCCGAAGTCACCGAGATCATCGCATCCGCCGACGGCAGCACCGGCTGGTGCCTCGGCCAGGGATCGGGCTGCGCCATGTCGGCCGCCTATCTGGACGAGCCCATCGCCCGCCAGGTGTTCGGGCCCAAGAACGCCGTGCTCTCCTGGGGCGCCGGCACGGCGGGCAAGGCGGTGGTGACCGATGGCGGCTATATCGTCACCGGCCGCTGGAGCTTTTCGAGCGGCAGCCGCCACGCCACCTGGATCGGCGGTCATTCGCTGGTCTATGAGCGGGACGGCAGCCCGCGGCTCTGGCCCGGCGGGCAGCATGCCGATCGGACCATGCTGTTTCTGCGCGAACAGGTGGCCATCGAGGACGATTGGCGGGTGATGGGCCTGCGCGGCACCGGCAGCGACAGCTACGGCGTCAAAGAGTTCTTCGTGCCCGACCGTCTGACCCTCAATCGCGATATGGACAACGAGCGGCGGGTCGATTCCACGGCCTATATCTTCACGACGACACTGGTTTACGCGGCCGCCTTCGCGGGCGTGGCGCTCGGCATCGCCCGGGGCGCGCTCGACGATTTGCACGCGCTTGCCCAGCACAAGACGGCGCGCGGCGCGCCATCGAGCCTGCGGGAGAGTCCCGTGTTTCATACGGTGCTGGCGGAACTCGAGGGCCAGTATCGCGCCGCCCGCGCCTATCTCCAGCAAAGTTACGCCGATGTGTGGCGGCGGGCCGAGGTGGCGCGGAAGCTCACCTTGGACGACCGGGCGGAACTGCGCCTCGCCGCGACCTATGTCAGCAATCAGTCGGTCGACGTGGTGACCCGGGTCTACCGGGCGGCGGGCTCCACCGCCATCTTCGAGGTCAATCCCTTTGAGCGGCGCTTGCGCGACTCGCTCGCGGTCTCGCAGCAGGCCCAGGCGCGGGCGACCCACTACCAGACCGTCGGCCGCCATATGATGGGGCTCGCGCCCGACTCGCTGATGTTCATGTGATGACGGGCTTCTCGGACGCGGCCTGGGCCCGCATCACGGGCTTGCGCCACGCCATCCACGACCTCCCCTTCAACCGCGAACTCGCCGCCGGCACCCTCGCCCCCGAGCGCTTCCAGGGCTACATCACCCAGGACGCGCTCTATCTCGGCCAATATGCGCGTTGCCTCGCCATCGCCGCATCCAAGGCACCCGACGCGGACACCCTCGGCGCGTTCGCCCATTACGCACTCGGCGCCCTGAGTGTGGAGCAGGCGCTGCATGAGCGCTATTTTGCCGAGTTCGGGCTCGCGCCCAGCACCCTCGCCCAGGCCGAGCCCGCGCCCGACTGTCTCGCCTATACGAGCTTCCTCTTGGCGACCGCCTATCACGAAGGCTGGGAGGTGCTGGTGGCGGCCCTCCTCCCCTGCTTCTGGATCTATTGGGACGTGGGCCGAGCGATCAAGACACGCGCCGCCCACGACAATCCCTATCGCGCCTGGATCGAGACCTATGCCGACCCGGCGTTCGGCGCCGCCGTCGAGGCGGTCAAGATCGCCGTCGACAAGGCGGCGGCGGGCGCCAGCGCAGCCACCCGCGCCCGCATGCTCGCGGCCTTCATTCGCTCCAGCCAGTATGAGTGGCTGTTTTGGGACGGCGCCTACCAGCGGCGCGGCTGGCCGGTCGGCGCTTAGCCCTCACGACGCCTCCTTGCCGGCCTTGGGGCGGACCATGGCCACCGGCGCCTGGCGGGCGCGCTCTTCGGCCTCGTGCTTGTCGAACATGAGTTTCGCCGCCGACACGCGCTTCTCGGTCAGCAGCGCCCGATTATCGGCGCACCAGTCGAAGCTCTCGACGCGCGGCACATTGTCACGCGAGAAATGCGGCATGACATAGCGGGCGTAGAGCTCATAGGACCGCTTGGTCGCCTCCCAATCGGCCCAGTTATGCACTTGATGCAGGAAGGCGCCGAACTCGCCCTGCTTGGCGTAGAGGCGCTCGATGAGGGCGATGGCGTCGTCGGGCGTGCCGATGACGCCGAAATTGTTCTCGACGAACCATTCGGCCGCGTCCTTGCCGGCCGGTGGAATGAAGCGCGGCTGGTTGTTGTTGAGGTAATCGAGATAGCGCTCGAAGCCGAAGCGGCAATTCTCGAACGCCTTCGCGCGGGTCTCGGCGATGTGTATCGGGCCGACGAGACGCAGATTGGCCGGGTTCATGACGTGGCCGCGCTCGGCCGCCATGTCATTGGCGATCTTCCAATTGGCGGCGAGCGCGTCATAGCCGAACGGGTTGGTGGCCGCAACACAGATCATGCTGAGGCCGTATTTGCCGGCGAGCCGCCCGCCCGAGGGCGTGACGGCACTCACCACCGCCACTTCCGGATAGGGCTTGGTGTAGGGCAAGAGATGGGCGCGCGCCCCCACCAGGGTGTACCAGTCGGTCTTCTCGGTGACGGTCTCGCCGCGAAACAGGCGCAGGATCACATCGAGCGACTCGGCCATGCGGTCGCGCTGGGTGTCGGGGTCGATGCCGAGCATCAGCGCGTCGGAGGCCAAGAGGCCCGGCCCCGCCCCGAACATCACCCGGCCGCGCGTCATATGATCGAGCTGGATGATGCGGTTCGCCACCATCAGGGGTCCGTGATAGGGCAGCGAAATAACCCCGGTGCCGAAGCGGATGTTGCGGGTGCGCTCGGCCGCGACCGCGATAAAAAGCTCGGGCGAACTGATGATCTCCCAGCCGGCCGAATGATGCTCGCCGATCCACGCCTCCTGGTAGCCGAGCCGGTCGAGCCACACCATCAGTTCGAGGTCGCGCTCGATGCACTGGGTCGGGTTTTCCTCCATGGGATGGAAGGGGGGCAGGAAGACACCGTGCCGAAGGGGGATCTGGGTCATGTCCATGCCTCTGATTGGCGATACGCCCTGACACCGATTGCCGAGGCGTGGGGAATGCGACTAGTCTACCCCCCGGGCTCTGCCAGCCGGGGGCGCGCCGGCCGTGAAAACCGACGGAGGAATTAAACATGCAATATAAACGCATCTCGGCCGATTGCCATCTGGACATGTGCTGGCTGCCGCCGGAGCTGTTCGTCTCCGAGGCGCCCAGGGACATGAAGGAGCGCATGCCCTATGTGGTGGACGGCCCCGACGGGCCGCAATGGGTCGCCAAGAACGGCGCCAATTTCGGCCTCGTCAACGGTGTCGGCCCGAGCGGCGCCAAATTCGTGCCCGGCGCCCATCACCGGGTCGACATCATGGCCGAGACCGGCCTCTACGCCGACGGCAAGAAGGGCATCCGCCGGGTCTCCGATCCGCATCTGCGCATCAAGGACATGGACCGCGACGGCACCGATGCCGAAGTGATCTACGGCATCCTGGGCGCCGCCTCGCGCCTCAACGACAAGGAGGCGGGCAACGAGCTGTTTCGCATCTACAACAACTGGCTGAAGGATTTTTGCAGCCATTATCCCGAGCGCGAGATCGGCCTCGCGTGCCTCCCCTATGGCGACGTTGACGCGGCGGTGAAGGAGATCTACCGGGTCGCCAAACTCGGCCTCAAGGGTCTCGAACTCTCCTGCTCATGGGACATGGAGCCGATGTTCCATCCCATGTGGGAGCCGCTCTGGAAGGCGGTCCACGACGTCGACCTGCCGCTGCACTTCCACACCTTCCCGACCGTCGACCCCAAATCGCGCGAGACCTATGACGCGCGCACCCGGCGCTCGGCGATGTTCACCGCCGTCTCGGGCTTCCAGATGCACCTCGTGGACATCATCGGCGCGATCATTTCGGCGAACGTGCTCGAGCGTTATCCGAATGTGCGCATCGCCTTCGGCGAGAGCGGCTGCGGCTGGGTCCCCTATGCGCTCGACCGCATGGACTATGAGTGGGAGGACCGCTTCACCGACCTCGGCCTGAAGATGAAGCCGAGCGATTATTGGCGCCGCCAATGCAAGGCGACGTTCCAATATGACCGCATCGGCGGCAAGCTGATCGACGACATGGGTGTCGAGAGCCTGATGTGGGGCTCCGACTATCCCCATGGCGATGGCGTGTGGCCACAGTCGGACAAATACATCGCCGAACAGTTCGCTCACCTGCCGGCCGAGACCGTCCACAAGATCACCTGCCAGAACGCGGCAGAGTTTTACAAGCTCGTCAATTAAGGAGAAGGAAAAACCAATGGCATTTTCCATGTACGACGCATCCGTGCCGATCTGCGCGCAACAGCTCGCGGCTCTGGCGACCATCATCGACAAGACCGCCGCCCATTGCGCCGCCAACAAGATCGAGGAATCGGCGCTGCTCTCCGACCGGCTCTATCCGGATATGTTCTGCCTCGCCCGGCAGATCCGTCAGGCGGCGGATTTCGGCCGTTACACGCCGGGCCGTCTGGCCGGCGTCGCGGGCCCCGACTTCGCGGCCGTCGACGACACCAGCTTCGCCCAGGCAAAGAAGCGCGTCGAGGACTCGCTGGCGTTCGTCAAGACCCTCACACGGGCGCAGATCGAAGGCACCGAGGACAAGGACATCGCCTGGTCGGCCGGCGGCAACAATCGCAAAATGAAGGGTGCCGCCTATTTGCAACAGTTCGGTCTGCCGAACTTCTTCTTCTTCGTCACGACCGCCTACGACATCCTGCGCCATCGCGGCGTGCCGGTCGGCAAGCGGGACTTCCTCGGCCCGGTCTCCATGGGTTGACGGCGCTGGGTCCGGGACACTCGTCCCGGACCCACTTCCCTGATACGCCTAATACCAGGTCTCGATGATCGAAACCGATCATCGAGACGCCCTCAAACGCCGGGCGCGCGCTCCGCGCGCTTGGCTTTCGCCGCATCGGCGGCGCGGCGCGGTCGCGCCGGCTAAGCCTTGATGGGTCAAGCTCATCGAGGCTTAGTATAACGTCGAATCAGTGCCGGAAATGGCGCATGCCGGTGAAGACCATGGCGATGCCATGCCGGTCGGCGGCGTCGATGACTTCCCGATCGCGGGTCGAGCCGCCCGGCTGAATGACCGCCGTCGCACCCGCCTCGATGGTCGCCAAGAGACCGTCGGCGAAGGGAAAGAAGGCGTCCGAGGCCGCCACCGCGCCGTGGGTCGCGGGCTCTTCGAGGCCGGCCGCGGCGGCCGCGTCCCTGGCCTTCAGCGCCGCGATGCGCGCCGCATCGACGCGGCTCATCTGGCCGGCGCCAATGCCGACGGTCGCACCATCCTTCGCATAGACGATGGTGTTGGATTTGACATGCTTCGCGACGGTGAACGCGAACAGGAGATCGGCGAGCTCCCGGTCGCTGGGCTGGCGCTTGGTCACGACCTTGATATCGCCTGGACCAATGCGACCATTGTCGCGCGTTTGCAAAAGCAGGCCGCCCGCCACCGAGCGGAAATTCATGCCCTTGGCCGCGGCATCCGGCATGCCACCCGTTAGCAGCACACGCACGTTCCGGCGCGCGGCAAGCGCCTGACGCGCCGCCGCGTCGGCATCGGGCGCGATGATCACCTCGGCGAATGGCCGGCCGATTACCTGGGCGATCGCGCCATCGAGCGGGCGGTTGACGGCGATAATGCTGCCATAGGCGCTGACCGTGTCGCAGGCGAGTGCCCGGCGCCATGCCGTGTCCAGATCGGCGCCAAGCGCCACCCCGCAAGGATTGGCGTGCTTGATGATGGCCACCGCCGGTTCGGCGAATTCACTCACCAACTCGAAGGCCGCATCGGTGTCGTTAAGATTGTTGTAGGAGAGCTCCTTGCCCTGGATTTGCGTGGCTGTGGCGAGGCCGGGACGCGGCCTCGCGCGGCTCGCGGGCGCCACATAGAACGCGGCCTGCTGGTGCGGGTTTTCGCCGTAGCGCAGAACCTCCTTCAAGCGGCCGGCAATGGCTAAATGGCGGGGAAACGGCTCGCCGACTTGCGCCCCGAACCAGGCCGCGATGGCACCGTCATAGGCGCCGGTGCGCCCATAGGCCGCCGCCGCCAGGCGGCGGCGCAAGCCGGCTCCGGTAGCACCCGCGTTCGCTCGCATGGTCGCCACGAGGGCCGCATAGTCGCCGGGCTCGGTCACCACCGTGACAAAAGCATGGTTCTTGGCGGCGCCGCGAATGAGTGCCGGACCACCGATGTCGATGTTCTCGATGCAGGCGGCGAAATCGCCGCCTGCCCCGACCGTTGCCTCGAAGGGATAGAGGTTCACCACAAGCAGGTCGATCGGCTGGATGCCATGGGCCGCCATGGCGGCAACATGGCCCGCGTCGTCGCGCCGGCCGAGCAGCCCGCCATGGATGACGGGGTGCAATGTCTTGAGCCGCCCATCCAGCAGTTCGGGAAAGCCGGTGTGGGCGGCAACGTCCTTGACGGTGATGCCCGCCTGACCGAGCGCTTGCGCGGTGCCGCCGGTCGAGAGAATCTCGACGCCGAATTCCGCCAGCACCCGGCCCAGCTCGACGAGCCCTGTCTTGTCGGAAACGGAAACGAGCGCGCGGCGGATCGGCACGAGGTCGGTCATGGCTGGCTCCGGAAGCGGGTGCCGGCCGTATAGCATGCTCCATCCGGGCGCCGCCATACGTTCACAGTCGGCGATCGCGATACCATTTTGCCGTCGCCCGAAGGCCATCATCCAGCGTATGCGGCGGCTGCCAGGCGAGCGCCAGACGGATGCGGCTATCGTCGAGCGTCAGGGTGTCGCACAGGCGATCGGCCGCGCCGCGTCTCCCGACCAGCGCCAGGGCGGCCCGGAGCCACGCGGGCGGGAGCGCCAGGATGCGGGGCCGTCGGCCGAGCGCCACCGCGAGGCGGCGCACCAGGTCGCGGGGTGACAGATCTTCGCCGTCACCGACCAGAAAGGTCCCGCCGGCGGCATCGCCATGGTCGAGGCAGCGGCCGATCGCCGACACCAGATTGGCCACATAGATCAGGCTGCGCCGGTTGTCGGCGGCGGCGACTGGAACCGGCAGGCCAGTTGCGGCGAGCCGCAAGAGCGCCAGAAAGTTCGCCTTCACATGCGGGCCATAGACGAGCGGCGGGCGGAGGATGACCGTCTCCATGCGCCCGCCCGCCGCCGCGAGCAGCGCCTGCTCGCCTTGCCACTTCGACCGGCCATAGGGATCCACCGGCCGGGGTGGGTCGGCCTCGCTGAAATGGCCGGCCTCGCCATGCACCTTGATGGTGGAGACGAAGACGAAGCGACGAACGCCGGCCTCCCTCGCCGCCGCCGCGAGGCTGGCTGTCGCATCGCGATTGACGCGGTGGAAGAGTGCCGACCGGTCCGCGCCCTCGGCCCCCGCCACATGCGCCCGGCCGGCGAGATGAACGACATGCGTCACGCCCACGAGCGCCGGCCGCCAATCGCCGGTGCGCTCGATATCGCCCACGGCCACGATCCGAGACCCGGTCGGCAGTAGGCCGGCTGGAGGGGAAACGCGTACGGCGGCGGTGATATCGATACCCCGGTCGACCAGCTCGGCCGCGAGGGCGCGGCCGATGAACCCGGCGGCACCGGTGATCAGAATTCGAGTCGACCCTGCCGCCGGCATGGCCGGCGCCGCCTCTGGCTAAAGACCCCTCCCGACCGACTGTATCGCCCATTTGACGGTGGCGCCCAGGGCTCCGGTCGTTCCCTCGACGACAATCTGCCGGCTGCGCTCGGCCATCTCGCCGCCACCAAGATAGACGCTTTCGGCGAGCGACATCCGCCCACCGGTCACCCGCATGCACCAGCCCGCGCCACCCGCCAGCCGCAGCAACACGGCGGCACCATCCTCGGTCAAGCCTACCCGAACCTTGGGATGCAAATGGAAGCGTACCGCGAAGCGCCGCTCTCCACCGCCGCCCGAGAGCGTGTCCTCGCCACGCAGGTCACGGCCGTCATGGGCGAGGAACAGGCGTCGGCGATGGGTGATACCGAACGCCGCCAGATAACCGTCGTGGTCGAGATTGAGCCACACGCCCTGCTCGTTCTCGTTGCGCGCGCGGCCGACCGATTCCGGCCGGCGCCCGAGGTTGCCACCGGGCAACACTTCCGAGGAGTTGCGGTCCTCGATCGAGATGGTCGAGTGGGCGGCGGTTGCCCGCTGCGCCGCGCGCCAGCCCGTTTTCGGACCCGCATAGGCGCCGCAATTGACGATTAACCGGTCCGGTCCAACGCTCATCTCGAATGCGAGGGTCCCGGCGTGGGCGTGGCCATCGAAGCCGGCGGCTGGCGGCGGCGCCGCGTCCACGATCACCAGCGTGTCGCCGGCCGCCAAGCGCTCGAACCCCATGGCGGGCACCATATCCGGTGGCTTGCCCTTCGGCTCCGCCTGGGCCAGCACCAGGTCGATCGCCCAGCCTTCGTCTTCGCCGCTGTCGTTGAAGAGCGCCAGACCGCCGTCGCCGTGCCGCACATGGCGCAAGGCGCCGCCGGCGGCGATGGCCGCCTGATGCGCCTCGCTACATTCGCGCGCCGTCCCGAGGATGATCGTGCGCATGTCGATCAAGTGGCGCAGCGCCGCCAGATGCGGGGCCGGGCCCCGAGCCGCATGGCCGCCGTCAGGCAAAAATTGCGTCGCAAGCTCGCCAGCGAGTTCGGCCATGCCTCGCGTCAACCATCGGTGACCCGCCGGCAGCGCGGCGCCAACGGCGATCAAGCCGTGGATCGCCGCCATGCGTCCGGCGCCGGGTGGGACGGCGCGAAGAGCGCGCGCGAGGTGACGCGCCTGGCGCGTCAGGCTGGTGAGGAGGCGCGCCCGAAAGCCAGAGTCGCCGTTGGCGATCAGATCATAATGGCTGAGCCACGCGACGAGGCGGTTGCCGATCACGTCCGGCCGCCAGGCAAGTTCCGACCACTGCTCGTTGCGGTCGAGCCAAGCCGCGACCGCCACACGCGCCTGGTCGCGCGCGGTGTAACCTCCGAGCGCCTTCAGATCACGCAGCCAGGCAAAGCCGTGCCGGGCGGCCAGCCAAGCCGGGTCAACCTCGCCACTCAGGGCGAGGCTAGGCTCGAAGATGTCGCCAACCCGCGCCCCATCCCGGATCAGGTCTTCGCCACGCAACGCGTCGCCGGGCCAGAGATCGCGCAGCGAGAGCAGCAGCGAGGCGGGCGTTTTGCCGGCGAGAACCATGCCGTAAAGCGGGCTGTTGAACCAGGCATGACGGAGCGTGCGCATCGGTCGGTCCAGCGTGGTCGTTGTTGTCATTATGGTGGGTCTCCACGCAAGCGGCGAATATTGTCGCCATAGGCCGTGGGGCCACCCCGGAAGGCTGCGGTCCCGGCCACCAGCACGTCGGCGCCCGCCTCGCGGACCGAGGCCGCCGTCTCTGGCGTGATGCCGCCGTCCACCTCAAGCTCGATCGGCCGTCCGCACGCGTCGATGCGGTGGCGCAAGGCCCGGATCTTGGTGAGTTGGGAAGCGAGGAAGGTCTGGCCGCCGAAGCCGGGATTGACGCTCATGACCAGGACCAGATCGACTTGATCGAGCACCGGATCGACCGCCTCGGCGGGTGTGCCGGGATTGAGCGCAATCCCGGCCTTGCCGCCAAGCTGGCGGATAAGTTGCAGGGTGCGATGGACATGCGGGCCGGCCTCGGCGTGGACCGTCACTATATTGGCACCGGCGTCGATAAAGGCCGCGATGAAGGGATCCACCGGCGCGATCATGAGATGAACGTCGAAGGGCAGGCCGCTATGCGGACGCAGCGCCGCCACCACGGCGGGACCAAGGCTCAAATTCGGTACGAAATGCCCATCCATGATATCAACATGAATGTAATCCGCGCCGGCGGATGTCACCGCGCGCACCTCTTCGCCAAGCCGGGCGAAGTCGGCGGCAAGGATTGACGGCGCAATCCGGACACGGCGCTGCATACAAATCTGGTAGCAGCTTGGCCAACTGGCCGCAAGCCGTTGTGGGTAGAGGACCCTGTGGATATATCGCTATGGACCCAAGCGGCGGAGCCGGGCGGCAAAAAAGCCGTCCATGCAGCCCCACTCGGCCAGGTGGCACGGCAAGGTTCTGAGATCGCCCGCCGGCGTCAGAAACATAGCGAAACCGCCGACCTCGTCGGGCGCGATCGGCACGCGGCCGACTGGCGCGCCACTCGCCAGCAACGCCGCGATTCGTTCGGGGCCTTCTTCGGGCTGCAACGAACACGTCGCGTAGACCAGGAGGCCACCTGGTTCGGTTGCCTGGACGGCGGCCCCGAGCAGGCGATCCTGCAAGCGGGCGAGGCGAGTAACGTCCTCCGGCCGCTTCAGATGCGGCACATCCGGGTGGCGGCGGATGGTTCCCGTCGCCGTACAGGGTGCGTCGAGCAGCACACGCTCAAAAGTTCCGGACAGCGGCGCCAGCGTCAGATCGGACACCACGCTCTCGGCCGTGAGCCCGAGGCGCGCCAGATTGCCGTGTAGCCGCTGGAGACGCGCGCTCGACTGATCCACAGCCGTCACGCGGGCGCCGGCGGCCGCGAGCTGAGCGGTCTTGCCGCCCGGCGCCGCCCCGAGGTCGGCGACACGCAGTCCCGCGACCGAACCCAGCAATCCGACCGGCAAGGTGGCGGCCATGTCCTGCACCCACCACGCACCTTGATGGTATCCCGGCAATTCCCAGATGGGGCCGGCCGCCGGGCATCTGAGTGTGCCGAGCGGCGAGATCCGTGCCCGGAGACGGGTCGCCCAATGGGCGATTTCGCCCGGCAGCTTCAGCGACAGATCGAGCGGTGGCTCGGCCAGATGCGCATCGGCGATCGCGCGCGTCACCGTCTCGCCATAGGCGGCCGTCCAGGACTGCCAGAGCCAATCCGGGAGATTGAGACGGGCGGCGTCCTGCGCGGCGACGAGGCCGGCACCTTCGCGATCGAGGCGGCGCAGCACCGCATTGATCAGGCCCTTGTAGGGGGACTGGCCGCGCGTCTCGGCCAAGGCGACCGTTGTGTCGACGGCGGCATGGGCGGGCGTGTCGAGAAACAGGCGTTGCGCCACGCCGAGCCGCAACAGGTCATGGGCCGTCGCCGCCTTCTCGGGCAAGGGGCGGGCGAGACAATAGGCGATCAGCGCGTCGATCTGGCCGAGGCGGCGCAGGACGGTCGCGATGGCCAATCGGGCGAAGGCCCGATCCCGGGTGGCCAGCGCCGCCAAGCCGGCATGGTCGGCGAGCGCCTCGTCGAGAGGGCGGCGGCGGTGAAGGACCGCTTGCAACACCTCGAGCGCCGCCCCGCGCGCCCGGAGACCGGCGGCCTCCCCGAGCTTGGCGTCGCCACCTTGGGTCGGCCTCAGCCCCAAGGCCCGCCCGCGCCGCCGCCCGACCGGTGTGAGGGGGCGCCGGCGCGGCCACGCCCCCAAGGGCGCGGTGGTCCCCCACTCTGCCAGCCCGGGGGCGCCGCGTCGGCGCCAGCCATCTCCCGCAAGCGGCGGATGCGGTTCGCCGTATCGGGGTGGGTCGAGAACAGATTGTCCATCGAGCCGCCATGCAAGGGATTGACGATGAACATGTGCGCGGTCGCCGGATTATGCTCGGCCTCGGGGTTGGCGATCCGGTACGCCGCGTCGTCCAGGCGCCCCAAGGCCGAGGCGAGCCAGAGCGGGCGGCCGCAAATCTCCGCGCCGAGCCGGTCGGCCTCATATTCACGCGCCCGCGAGATCGCCATTTGCACCAGCATGGCGGCAATGGGCGCCACAATCATCAGCAGAATCGACCCGACGATACCGATCCCGCCGCCCTGGCCGTTCTCGCCGTTGCGCTGGCCGCCACCGAACATGAAGGCAAGATTGACGAGCATGCCGATGGCGCCGGCGATGGTGGCGGTGATCGTCATGATCAGCGTGTCGCGGTTGCGGATATGGGCCAGCTCATGGGCGAGCACGCCGGCGATCTCTTCATGGCTCAGTTGGTCGAGGAGACCGGTACTGGCCGCCACCGCGGCATTCTCCGGATTGCGGCCGGTGGCGAACGCATTCGGCTGGTCGTTGCGAATGATGTAGACCCGTGGCATGGGCAGCCCGGCGCGCTCGGCCAGTTGCGCCACCAGACCATGGAGCGCCGGCGCCGAGCGCCCGTCCACTTCCTCGGCGCCATACATGGAGAGGACCATCCGATCCGAGCCCCACCAGGCGAACAGGTTCATGGCGCCCGCCATCAGCAAGGCGATGGTCATGCCCCCTTCGCCGCCGATCAGATAGCCGATGGCCATGAAGAGCGCGGTCAGGCCCGCCAACAGGAGAAATGTCCGCCCGTAATTCCACATGATCGCGCCGCCGCCGGTCCTTGGCCGTTAACGAATGATGAGATAGGCAAATGGGGGAGATAGAGGGCGGGGTCAAGGTCTGCTACAAGGACCGCCATGAACGAGCGCACAGGACAGGCCAGCGGACAGCCGGGGGCCTTCGTCGAACACCGGCCGGCCAGCAAGCCAGCGCCTGGCGTGGTCCCGCCGGCGGGACCTGCCGCCGAGTCGCCTAAGCCGGGTGCGGCCAAGCCGGATGCCGGCCCCCGCCCCGATCCGACGCGCTATGGCGATTGGGAAGTCAATGGGCGCTGCATCGATTTTTGAGGCCTAATCCCGCATTCGCCGGATGATGCAGCAATTTGATATGGTTTTTCAGGGATTCGTATATAATAATCAACAAGTTAGTTGGGATCATGCGAGGCCATCCTGGAGAACCCAACGGGTGAATTCAGTCGATGGTCCTCTGAGGCTCGATTTCGACCACCGCGTGAAGCTGGAGTTCCATGGTTCTCGGATCACTTCCGATGCTGGATTGCTGGCTTACCGCGAACTCGACGACGCTCTTGGCCTCAGCGCCATGGCGAGCGATTTGCTGGCCGAGTCCGATGGCGTCGAAGCGTTGGAGGCCATAGGCCATGGTTTTGGGTCCGGCTGGTTTGGGAGATTCGGGGGAATTCTCCATCCGTCGTTGCGACCGCGAGGCGAAGCCGAAGCGGGCAGCAATGAATAGGCTCTCGGGCGAAGAAGGCCATATTGCCTAGGGCGTGATCGGGCTAACCTCGCCTCGGAAAAAAGCGGAGCAATCCAATGGCGACACGCGAGGCATTACGCGAAGCGGGCGAGGTGATGCGCCGGCGCCTCTTCGGCCCGGGGGCCATGCCGGACGATGGCGCGCCCACCTATCGCGGGTTCATGAGCGAGGCGGTCTATGGCGGTGTGTGGTCGCGGCCGGGCCTCGCGTTGCCGGAGCGCATGATCTCGGCGCTGGCGGCGTTGGCGCCCCTCGAACGCCTGCCGCAGCTTCGCCTGCATGTGGCGGCGGCGCTCGATCTCGGTCTCACGCCCAGGTCCATCCTGGAGATCTTCCTCCAGGCCGGTCTTTATGCCGGCTTCCCCACCGCCGAGACGGCGGCCGAACTGGCCGGCGAGGTGTTCAAGGCGCGCGGGCTGGCCATGCCGGAAGAGCCGTCCGGTGCCGCATCGCTGAGCGAGCTCGATCGCCGGGGCGCCGAACTGATGGGCGAACTGCATGGCACGCGCGGCCGCGAGGGCTATGCGGCACCCGGCAACGCGGTCACCGGCGCCCTCTATGCGACCGCCATCCAATATGGCTATGGCGAGCTCTGGTTTCGCCCGGGGCTCGACCGGCGCCAGCGCATGCTGGTGTCCGTTGCCGCCTTCACGGCGCTTGGCCTCGAGGGCCAGGTCAAGAAATTCGGCCAATCGGCCTTGAATGTCGGTCTGACCAAGGGCGAGGTGATCGAGGCGATCATCCAGACCGGCCCCTATGGCGGCTTTCCGCGCGCCCTCAACGCGCTTGCTTTGCTCGCCGACGTGCTGTGAGGCTAACATTCAAGGCGCGATAAGAGGGAGCGGTGAGATGGGCAAGCTCGACGGCAAAGTCGCCATCGTCACCGGGGCGAGCCGCGGCATCGGCGAGACGATCGCGGTACTGTTCGCCGGCGAAGGTGCGAAGGTCGTCTGCGCCGCCAGGACGCTGAAGGAAGGCGATCACGCCTTCGAGGGCTCGCTTGCCCGCACGGTCGAGAAGATCAAGGCGGCGGGCGGCGAGGCGAAAGCGGTTGCCGCCGAGGTTTCCCAGGAGGCCGAGTGCCAGAACCTGGTGGACGCCGCCCGCGCCCTCTATGGGCCGATCGACATTCTGGTGAACAACGCGGCCCTCACCTATTACATCCCCATCGAGGATTATCCCATCAACCGCTGGATGCGCGCCTTCGCCGTCAATGTGCATGGCCCCTTCATGCTCTCGAAGATGGTGCTGACGGACATGATCCCGCGCCAATCGGGCGCCATCATCAATATCAGTTCGGGTGCCGCGATCGGCCCCGGCCGCGGCCCCTATCAGGACAAGAAAGTGCGCGGCGGCACGCTCTATGGGTCGACCAAGGCGGCACTCGAACGCTTCACCCAGGGCTTGGCGCAAGAGGTCGCGCAATATGACGGCATCGCGGTGACGGCGCTTTCACCCTCGCGGGTGGTGCCGACACCGGGCACGGTCTACCACAAGCTGGTGACCGGCATGGACGACGATCGTGGCGAGCCGCCGCTCATGATGGCGCGCGCCGCGCTCTTGTTGGCGAGCGAGCCGGCGGCCAAGGTCAATGGCCGCGTAACCTACAGCCAGCAGGTCCTGAAAGAATATGGCTGGATCGAAAAAGCTGTCGGCCGCGGCATCGACACGCCCGGCAGCGGCTATTCGCAAGTATAGGGGGGCGGCGACATGGCCAAGAGCAGCAGCACTGTCGAGACCCGGGTCACCGGCATCGACGACGCCTGGCTCGCCAGCGCGCAAGAGCCGGCGCTCGAGTCCGATCTCGCGATCTGCGACCCGCATCATCACCTCTGGGATTTTCGTCGCCATTGCTATCTGCTGCCGGACCTGGTGGCCGACACGGGAAGCGGCCACAAAATCGAGAGCACGGTGTTCATCGAGTGCACCGCCTTCTACCGCGCCGACGGGCCGGAGGCGCTTAAGCCCGTCGGCGAGACAGAGTTCGTCAATGGCCAGGCGGCGATGGCGGCAAGCGGCCGCTATGGCCCGACGCGGGCATGCGCCGGCATCGTGGGCCTGGCCGATCTGACCCTGGGCGCGCGTGTGGAAGAGGTGCTGACCGCCCATATCGCCGCCGGCAATGGCCGCTTTCGCGGCATTCGTTATGCCGCCGGCTGGGAGGCGAGCGAGCATATCCACAACAGCCACACCCAGCCCGGCCCGGAGCGTTACCGCGACCCGGTCTTCCGCGAGGGCTTCGCCCGCTTGCGGCCGCTCGGCCTCAGTTTCGATGCCTGGCTCTATCATCCGCAATTGCCCGACGTGATCGACCTCGCCCGCGCCTTTCCCGACCAGCCCATGGTCATGGACCATGTCGGCGGCCCCATCGGCCTCGGCCCCTATGCGGGCCGGCGCGACGAAATCTTTCCCGTCTGGCAACGCAATATTCGCGAACTCGCGCGCTCGCCGAACGTGCACATGAAGCTCGGCGGCTTGGGCATGAAAATATGCGGCTTCGACTTCGACAAGCTGGCTCGGCCGCCTTCTTCGGAAGAACTGGCGACCGCCTGGCGGCCCTATATCGAGACCTGCATCGAGGCGTTCGGCGTCGATCGCTGCATGTTCGAGAGTAACTTCCCGGTCGACAAGGTGAGCTGCGGTTACGCGGTGCTGTGGAACGCCTTCAAGCGGCTGGCGGCGGGTGCCACGCCAGGCGAGAAGCAGGCGCTCTTCCACGACACGGCGGTCAAATTCTATCGGCTCGCATAATTCGGGGGACACATAATACCAGGTCTCGATGATCGAAACCGATCATCGAGACGCCCTCAAACGCCAGGCGAGCGCTCCGCGCGCTTGGCTTTCGCCGCATCGGCGGCGCGGCGCGGTCGCGCCGGCCAAGCCTCAATGAGTTAAGCTCATCGAGGCTTAGTATAATTTCGGGGACTATGCGGGATTATCGAAACTGAGGGAGACGGCCATGACCGAGATCGTGAAATTGGGCGCGCCCTTGGGCGCCGAGGTGCGCGGCATCGACCCGCGCCTGCCCCTTTCACCCGCCGACGCCGCCACGATCCATGCGGCGTTTCTCGAGCATCTGGTGCTGCGTTTCCGAGACGCCCCTTTGACGGCGCGGCAGTTCCGCGACTTCGCGGCTAATTTCGGCACGCTGCAACCGCATATCGCCAAGCGCTACAGCCACCCCGACGTGAACGAGATCGTCTTCATGACCAACCGCGACGGCAAGGGCGAATTCGACGAGGTGGGCGCCAAGCGCGGCCTCGGTTGGCATTCCGACCTCGCCTATGAGCAGGCGCCCGCCAAGGCGACCCTCTTGCATGGCGTGGCGCTGCCGAGCCGGGGCGGCAACACCGCCTTCGCCAATATGTACATGGCCTATGAGCGCATGCCGGCAACCCTCAAAAGCCGCCTCGACGGCCGCTATGCGCGGTTTCGCTATGGCGGCCGGCACAAGGTCAATCTCGGCGCCATTTCCAAGGCCGCCCAGGAGCGCCCCGACGTGGTGCATCCCGTGATCCGCACCCATCCCGAAACCGGCCGGAAATCGGTCTATGCGAACCCCTATCACACCTATGCCATCACCGGCATGGGCCTCGCCGAAAGCGATGCCCTCTTGGCGGAGACCTATGAATGGTGCGCCCGGCCGGAGTTCCAGTGGGAACAGGTCTGGCGGCCGGGCGATACCATCATCTGGGAGAACCGCTCCGCCTGGCACACGGTCCGCCTCGACTACCCCCTCGACGAGGAGCGGACCTTCTTCCGCACCACGGTCCTGGGTGAGCGCACCCTCGACGCCGCGACCGTCGAGCGGGCGCTGGCAGCCTGAGATTGCCGCCCGCTCCGACTCGAAACGGTTGTGATTAGAGCGGTTTCAACATGGCTGGAGACACGGCCCTCCCCTCACCCTTCCCTCTCCCCACATGGGGAGAGGGTTGCGTAGGGATGGCGCGGCGACAGCCGTGCCTTACCCGAAGTTGGGTGAGGGGCGAATGATTCCGGTCAACGTGAAAGTGCTCTAGCCAGCGCAAACCAACTGTTCTGGTGCAACGTCCCGCCCAATCGCGATAGAGTTCATCCATTGGCCGGTTGCCGCATGGATATAGGCCGTCCGTGACGGCCGCTGCCGCCAACGATTATGGGGGAGCACCCAGCTTGGGGTAGGCTCTGACGACGACCGCGCGGCTTTGTCCGATTTGATCGGGCGCATCTACGATGCCGCGACCGGCGCCGGCGGCCCCTGGGACAGTGTCTTGAGCGAGATCGCCTGCTCTGTCGGCGCCGAGACGGTCCTGCTACAGGTCATCGACCCGGCGCGATCCCAAAGCGAGGTGATCGCCAATCTCGCGATGAGTGAGGCGGCGCTCGCGGCCTATGCCAGATATTACGTACAGCGCGACTTATGGGTCACCGAGGCGGCCGACATGCCGCTAGGCCGCGTACTGCTCAGCCACACTTATGTGAGCGAAGCCGACTGGGAGCGGAGCGAGTTCTTCAACGATTTCGTGATCCCCTTTATGGGCGAGCCGATTTTCCATTGCGCGGGATTCCAGCTCGCCCTGGACGATGGCACGCTTGTTACCTTCGGTGCGCATCGGACCCGTTCGGTTGGGCGCTACGGTGCCGACGAAGAAGCCAAGCTCAATCTGATCATGCCGCATCTCCATCGGGCGCTCAATCTCCGGGCGCGGCTCCGAGTGATGCCGGAGACGAACGACCACAGCCTCGCCGCTCTCGACGCGATGCGGGTGGGGGTCGTGGTGGTGGACGCGAGCGGACGCCCGGTCCTCGTCAACGCCGCCGCGCGTGCCGTCTTAGACCGCCATGACGGCTTGGTGCTCAACCGGGACCGCCTCGCCGCCGGCCGGACGAGGCGCGGCGCCTCGACTATCTGATTGCGACAAGTGGCCTGCCCTTCGCCGATGCGAACCCGGACATGGGTGGCGCCATGGCGATTTCCCGGCCCTCGGGCGGGCGCCCCTGGCGCCTGCTGGTGGTGCCGTTCCGGGGTGCCGACCGGGCGGGGGGGGGGGACGCCCGCCGTCGTCCTCATCCTCATCAGCGATCCCGACCGGGAGAAGTCCGGCATTGCCCGCGATCTCCGGGCGCTCTACGGCCTGACGCCGGCCGAGGCGGATGTCGCCGTGGCGCTGGCCGAGGGCAAGACACTGGATCGGGTGGCCGAAGAGCGCGGTGTCAGCCGCGAGACCGTGCGCTTCCAGCTCAAGGCCATCTATGCCAAGACCGGCACCTCACGCCAGGCTGAGTTGGCGCGGCTGGTTCTGACGGCGCCAGTGGATTTCCAGCGAGGGCGCTGAACGTCGCCTCAGTTGAGTATCTCCGGCGCCCGGCCCTATTTCTTGAACTCGATCGAGTAACCCGTGGGACACCTGCGTGTACTGCCCGCGCGGATCAAATGGCCCGCCAAGTTGCGGCGCAAGACATATCGATTATTTCCGCTCCACGAAAATGTCAGCTCGCCGTCCTTCGACGTCATCGACTCCTCCTTTCCGCCTCTGAGGTTAATGACGGTCCCATCGGGCTGGACTGATTTGATGTTCAAAGTGCGCCCAGGATTGTCATTCAAGCAGTCGTTTGGCACCAACTCACCCTTCCAGGTGCCGATCAGCCAGGCGCCGTCGTCGGCTTTGGCGGCGGACAGGCCGAGGCCGAATGCAACGACGCTCACAACAAGAAATCGCAACATGGGTGTACTCCTCGGATTTGGTCAGTCACGGCGACGGAGGCCGGCGCCGCTGCTGGCGCCACCAAGTCGAGCGTCAGGCTTCCGCCGCCGTGCCAGTACTCCAGCCCCCGCCAAGCCGGAGAGTGAACCGCCCCGGGTTTGCCGGAGGCTTCAACTCTTGAGAGGATGGAGCCATGACAAGCAAGACGACGAACAAGTTTTCTCCCGAGGTTCGTGGGCGCGCGGTACGGATGGTTCTCGATCACGAAGGGGATCATGCCTCGCGCTGGTCG
>SHVR01000048.1 GCA_009694185.1 Alphaproteobacteria bacterium
ATCGCGGAGGCGCAGAAGCTGGCCCGTGAGTGGAAGCCCAAGCCGGAACGGTAGGCAACAATGATCGACTGGTTTCGCGGGCGGCGCGACAAACTCGCCGCTGCTGGAATGAGCCAACCGGCATTGTCACGTTGGCGGAGTTCACCCC
This sequence comes from Alphaproteobacteria bacterium, assembly GCA_009694185.1. Lineage (GTDB taxonomy): Bacteria > Pseudomonadota > Alphaproteobacteria > SHVR01 > SHVR01 > SHVR01. The sequence continues at coordinate 149 of SHVR01000048.1, forward strand.
CTCCGCCCACACCGCCGGGGTTTCCGGGCGAAGGCAGACCCCCAGGTCCGGGGCCGGCGCCGACAGGATTACCCGGCCCGAGGCCACCGGCACCGCCACCACCAGCAGGAGGTGGGCCACCCGGGATTCTGGGTATCGTCTCGTTGCGCGCATCGTAAACATCGCTGAGGCAAGGCGTGACCGTCTGTGCCGCGTAGGTGCCGTTGGGTTGTAGAACGCCTGTCAGCGTCTTCGGCCATGTGGGAGGTTTCGGCAAGTTCTTGCCATCTATTCCGGTTAGATGGACAATGAAGTCAGCCGGCACCTTCGATACTTCGACTACTCGGCCACAGCGGGCCGTGCCAGGCATTTCATTCGCGAAGACCTGGCTCGTCACCAGCAGCGCGCCGGCAAAAACTATCGCTTTGGATGTAAAGTTCATGACATTCACCCCTCGGCGGACATGGCCACTCTGGTGTTTAACGAGCAAGTTCCGGGCCGTTTAAAAATTACACATATAAGACAATGCCATAGCGTTTGACGCCCGTTTCGCCGTGGTGCTCTCTGTAAAGTTATTTGACATAGTGCAACGGACGTGGGCACGGGCTCAGGCCGGCATGTCGCAAAAAACTCGTTTATTATCCGATAATTACCTAAACACACAACGAATCGGCGGCGCCAGGTCGCACTGTCAGCGTGGTTTACACTGGTTTACAATTTTACAATGCGAGGGGATCACCGGCCGCTCACTGGGGACCGGCGTATGACTGGGGATCGGAGTCTGCTAGCCACCCGCGGCTAGGACGCCGAGCGCCACCTTGATCGGGCGCCCTCGACCTCAAGGACACACACGGCCAGTGCAACATTCTTCGCCCTTCGGGGACGGGCGTCGTCCACGGTCGGTAACCCGGCCCAACGCCGATGGTTCGGGTTTCCCATGGTTGGATTGGTGGAGCCGAGGGGGATCGAACCCCTGACCTCCGCATTGCGAACGCGGCGCTCTCCCAGCTGAGCTACGGCCCCTTGCCCTGGTGGGCGCGAATATGTTGGCCATGGGCGGCCCCGTCAAGGCTCACCGCCGTTGCGTCCCGCAAGACAGCCCGTTAGGTTGGGCGCGGGCAGGCCGAGGAGCGTTTCAACGCGCATGGAAGTCATACTGGTTCCGCTGTTCAACCTCGTCGCGACGCTGATCGGCCTCTATATCTGGGTGCTGATCATCTCGGCCGTCTTGAGCTGGCTGGTGGCCTTCAACATGCTCAACACGCGCAACAAGTTCGTCTACATGGTGGGCGACTTTCTGTGGCGGGTGACCGAACCGGCGCTGCGCCCGATCCGCCGCGTCATGCCCAATCTGGGCGGCGTCGACATTTCGCCGATCATCCTTATCCTCGTGCTCTATTTCGCGCGCGACGTGCTGGGGCAGTTGGTGGCCGCCATTCTCTGAGGTGGACCCAGTGACCGACCCCATGGCCAATCCGCGCATCATCGACGGCAAGGGGTTCGCCGCCGAGCTTACCGCCCGGGTGGCGACGGCGGTGGCGACCCTGGTCCCGCTCGGCCTGGTGCCGGGCCTTGCCGTCGTGCTGGTGGGCGAGGACACAGCGAGCCAGATCTATGTCCGCAACAAGGCCCGCCAGACCGTTGCCGCCGGCATGCGGTCGTTTGAGCATCGCCTGCCGGCCGAAACGTCCGAGCGCGACCTCTTGGCGTTGATCGCCCGGCTCAATGGCGATCCGGGCGTCCATGCCATCCTGGTGCAACTTCCCCTCCCGCCCCAGATCGACAGCGAGGCGATCTTGATGGCGATCGACCCGGCCAAGGACGTGGACGGCTTTCACCCGATCAATGTGGGCCGCCTGGTAACGGGTGCGGCGGGCAGCGTGCCTTGCACGCCTCTGGGTTGCATGCTGCTCCTCGAACATCGCCTGGGAGGCGCGCTGGCCGGTCTCGAGGCGGTGGTGCTCGGCCGCTCCAACATCGTCGGCAAGCCGCTGGCGACCCTACTGCTGCGTGCCCACTGCACCGTGACCATCGCCCATTCGCGCACCCGCGAACTCGCCGGCGTTTGCCGGCGGGCCGACATCTTGGTGGCGGCGACGGGGCGGCCGGGCCTGGTGCGTGGCGATTGGATCAAGCCGGGTGCGACCGTGCTCGATGTCGGCATCAACCGCATCGAGGGACCCGACGGCAAGGCGCGGCTTGTGGGCGACGTTGACTTCGAGGCCGCACTCAAGTTGGCGGCGGGGGTGACGCCGGTGCCGGGCGGCATCGGCCCCATGACCATCGCCTGCCTGTTGCGCAACGCCGTCACCCTCGCCTGCCGCCAGCACGGCCTGGCGCCGCCGGCGATGTGACATCAAAGGAGACCGGAACATGGAATTCGCGGGCCAGCGCATCGTGATTACCGGCGGCGCCGGCGGCATCGGCACCGAGACCGCGCGGCTGTTCCTGAAACAAGGCGCCGAGGTGCTGCTCATCGACCTCGAGCCCGACCGGCTGGCGGCGGCTCGGGCGGCGCTTGGCAATAATCCACGCCTCGGCACCCTCAGCTCCAGCACCGAGAGCCCGGCGGCCTGCGCCGCCGCCTTGCGCCAAGCCGGCGGGCCGGTGCATGGGCTGGTGGCGCTCGCCGGCGTGTTCGAGTCGGATCGCGAGCCATCCGGCGCCCGCGCCGTCTATGACCGGACCATCCAGCATAATCTGACCAACGCCTATGATATGTGCATGGCCTTCGAGGTCGCGCGGCCGGCCGAGGCACCCTCGGCCATCGTGCTGACCAGCTCTATCGCCTTTCGGCGCGGCAGTCCCGACTATGCCGCCTATGCCGCCGCCAAGGGCGGCATTGTCGGTCTTGCCCGCGCCTTGTCGCGCCGGCTCGCGCCGCTGACGCGAGTCAACGCCGTGGCGCCAGGGGTGATCATGACCCGCATGGGCCAGACCAACCCGGAACGTCTGGTACAAATCCCGCTGCAACGCTTCGGTCAGCCGAGCGAGGTGGCGAGCGTGATCCGGTTCCTCTGTAGCACTCAGGCGAGCTACGTCACCGGCCAGACCATCACCGTGGACGGCGGCACGACCAACGCCTGAGGACGGCTCGTCAGGCGGCGACGAGCGCCTCGCTCTCCACCTCTTCGAGGAGTGCCTTGAAGGTCTCGATGAAGGCCGGCAGGTCTTCGCCGCCGGCGCTCGACACCAGGCGGCCGTCGGTGATGGCGTGGCCGCCCCCCCAGATACCGCCGGCCGCCTCGACCGCCTCCTGAAGGGAAGGATCGCCGGTCACGGTTCGACCCTGGATCGCCTCGGCCGCGATCAGCAGCGTTGGCGCCAGGGAGAGCGCGCCCACCGGCTTGCCGGCGTCGAGCATGCCCTTCACGATGCGCCGGCTGTGGGCGTTCTTAAGGAGCGCCGCCATGCTGCGCTCGCCGCCCGGGATAATGAGGGCGTCGAACTGGCTCGGCAGCGCCTCGCCGACCTTCACATCGACGAAGAAATTGTGCCCCCAGCTACCGTCATGCCAGCCATTGGTCAGGCCGGTCTCCGACGAGACGATGCGGACCGTGGCACCGGCCTTGGTGAGCGCGCGTTGCGGCTCGCACATCTCGACCTCGGCGAAGCCGTTCGCCACGAGCATCGCCACGGTCTTGCCGGCCAGGGGTTGATCTTGATTGCTTTGGTCCATAAGGGGCACGACCTCCATGTGTTTCGATTGAACCGGCTCGGCCCCGTCCCCGGGGTCGACCCAACGGCCTCCCCGAGACAGTGTTCCCGGGACCCCGGCGGCGGCGGTACAGGCGATGGGGTGTCGGCTTGACGGCCAGGGGCGGGATCGGAGAGGGCTATTAATGTCTCGCAACAATTTAGGTGCGCTGCACAAAAATTACAAGCCTTCTGGGCTCTTTTGCCCGTAATGCATCCGTTGCGTGTCGACCATAATCGTTGTGCAGGTGCAAAGGTATGTTATTCGCGCTCCGCCAGCTTTGCCAGCCGGAGGCGCAGCGCGTTCAGCCGGATGAAGCCTTCCGCGTCGCGCTGGTTGTAAACCCGATCTTCCTCGAAGGTCACATAGTCCGCCCGATAGAGGCTGTTGGGCGACTTGCGGCCGACCGTCCGGACGGCGCCCTTGAAGAGCTTGAGGCGCGCCGTGCCGTTGACCCGCGCCTGGGACTGGTCGATGGCGGCCTGGAGCATGTGGCGCTCGGGCGCGTACCAGAAGCCGTTATAGATCAGCTCCGCGTAACGCGGCATCAGTTCGTCCTTGAGGTGCATGGCGCCGCGGTCGAGGGTGATGCTTTCGATGGCGCGGTGCGCCACCTGCCAGATGCTGCCGCCCGGCGTCTCATAGACGCCGCGCGATTTCATGCCGACAAAGCGGTTCTCCACCAGATCGAGGCGGCCGATGCCGTGCGCTCCGCCGAGCGCGTTGAGCCGGGTCAAGAGTGCCGCGGGCGAGAGCCGCACCCCGTCCACGGCGACCGGGTCGCCCTTCTCGAAGGTGACCTCCACATAGGCCGGCTGGTTCGGCGCCTGCTCGGGCGCCACCGTGCGGGTGAATATCTCCTCGTCCGGCTCGACCCACGGGTCTTCGAGCGCCCGGCCTTCATAGGAGATATGCAAGAGGTTGGCGTCGGTCGAATAAGGCGGGTCGCCGCGCTTGTCCCTGGCGATCGGGATCTGGTGGGTCTCGGCATATTGGAGGAGGCGGGTGCGCGAGCCCAAATCCCATTCCCGCCACGGCGCGATCACCTTGATCTCGGGATAGAGCGCCGCATAAGCGACTTCGAAGCGCACCTGGTCGTTGCCCTTGCCGGTGCAGCCATGGGCCACCGCGTCGGCGCCGACTTCGCGGGCGATCTCAATCTGGCGCTTGGCGGTCAAGGGCCGGGCGATCGACGTGCCGAGCAGATAGCTCCCCTCATAGAGGCAGTTCGCCCGGAACATCGGCATGACGAAATCGCGCACGAATTCCTCGCGCAAATCGTCGACATAAATTTTCACCGCGCCGAGCATTTCCGCCTTCTTGCGGGCGGGCTCCAGTTCCTCGCCCTGGCCGAGGTCGGCCGTGAACGTGACCACCTCGCAGCGATAGGTCTCCTGCAACCAGCGCAGGATGACGGAAGTGTCGAGGCCGCCCGAATAGGCGAGGACGACGCGCTTGATCTGGTCGGTCATGGGGCGATCACACTGGCTGCGAGGGGCCGGCACTATTGCCAAAAGCGGCGGCGGCGGCAAGCTGCTAAGCTCGAACGTCGAGGGAGTGGGAAAGCCTTGTTTTCGAGTTCCGACGATCCGCCAGCGGCGCCAGCAGGCGACCATTCGACCGGCGTGCTGCCGTCACAGGCGCTGCGCCAGGCCATTGCCGACCACGAAATCCTGGCCGCGCCCGAGATCGAGGAGAGCCAGATCCAGCCCGCCAGCCTGGACCTCCGGCTGGCCGAAACCGCGTGGCGGGTGCGCGCGAGCTTCCTGCCGGGCCGGCACGCGACGGTCCACGACAAGCTCGACCAGCTCGCCATGCACCGCATCGACTTGACCGGCGGCGCGGTCCTGGAAAAGGGCTGCGTCTATATCGTCAAGCTGGTGGAAAATGTGGCGCTCCGCCGGCGCATGACGGCGCTCGCCAATCCCAAAAGCTCGACCGGCCGGCTCGACGTCTTCGCCCGGGTCATCACCGACCATGGCAGCGAGTTCGACCGCATTCGCGAGGGCTATAAGGGGCCGCTCTATGTGGAGATAGCACCACGCACCTTCAGCGTCCTGGTGCGGGCGGGCTCCAGGCTCGTGCAGCTCCGCGTACGCCGGGGCTCGCCGGTCTTCGGCGACGTGACGCTCCGCCGCCTCAACGAACAAGTGCAGCTCATGGGCGGCGAAGGGCTCGGCGACTATATCGAGGACGGCCGCGTGAATTTCACCGTCGACGTGACAGGCGCGGCCGGCAACGGTCTGGTCGGCTACCGGGCACGCAAGCATGCCGGCCTGATCGACGTCGACAAGGAAGGCTTCTACGCGCCCGACGATTTCTGGGAACCGATCCCGGCGAGGCCGGGCCAGGGCGTCGGCCTCGACCCCGGCGATTTCTACATCCTGGCCTCGCGCGAGCGGGTGGTGGTGCCGCCCGACCATGCGGCCGAGATGCTCGCCTACGACACCTTCGTCGGCGAGTTCCGCGTGCACTATGCGGGCTTCTTCGACCCGGGCTTCGGCCATGACGAGACCGGCGGCGAGGGCAGCCGCGCGGTCCTCGAAGTGCGCTCCCATGAGGTGCCGTTCCTGGTCGAGGACGGCCAGGTGGTGGGGCGGCTGGTTTACGAGCGCCTGCTGGCCAGGCCCGACAAGCTCTATGGCGCCGGCATCGGCTCGTCCTATCAGCGCCAGGGCCTGGCGCTGGGCAAGCAGTTCAAGCGGTAGGGGCCGCGGGCGCCGCGCTCGGGCGCCCCTTCACGCTCTCGGACTTGAGCTGGCCGCAGGCCGCCAGAATGTCGCGCCCGCGCGGGGCTCGGATCGGCGAGGCGTAACCTTCCGCCGCCATGATGTCGCCGAAGCGCTGGATGGCGTTGCCCGACGAACATTCGAAGGGCGCACCCGGCCAGGGGTTGAACGGAATCAGATTGACCTTGGCCGGCATACCGGCGAGGAGGCGAACCAGGGCAAGAGCGTCGGCCGGCGCATCGTTCACACCCTTCAGCATCACATATTCGAAGGTGATGCGGCGCGCGTTGGAGAGACCCGGATAGTCGCGGCAGGCGGCCATCAATTCCGCGATCGGGTATTTCTTGTTGAGCGGCACGAGCCGGTCGCGCAGCGCGTCGGTCACGGCATGCAGCGAAATGGCCAGGTTGACGCCGATCTCCGCGCCCGCTCGCCGGATCATCGGCACCACGCCGGCGGTCGAGAGGGTGATCCGTCGCCGGGAAATGGCGATCCCCTCATTGTCCATGATGATGTGGAGCGCCGCCGCCACATTGTCGTAATTGTAGAGTGGCTCGCCCATGCCCATCAGGACGACATTGGTGATCTGGCGCTCGGACTGAGGCGCCTCCCATTCGCCGACCGCGTCGCGGGCGAGCAGCAATTGGCCGACGATCTCGCCCACGCTCAGATTGCGCACCAGGCGCTGGGTCCCGGTATGGCAGAAGCGGCAGGTGAGCGTACAGCCGACCTGGGAAGAGACGCAGAGGGTACCGCGCTCCTCTTCCGGGATATGGACGGCCTCGGCCTCTTGGCCGTCGGTGAATCTGAGCAGCCATTTCCGCGTGCCGTCGATCGAGGTCTGGGCGCGGGCAATGGCCGGCCGGTCGAGGCTGTAACGCTCGGCGAGGGCCAGCCTGAACGGCTTGGCGAGGCTGGTCATCGCCCTGAAATCGGTCGCGCCCCGGTGGTAGAGCCAATGCCAGAGCTGGCGAACCCGATAGCCCTCAATGCCAATGGGCGCCACTTCGGCCGCCAGCTCGGCGCGAGAGAGGCCGATCAGGCTCGCCAGTGCGCCCGGGGTGGGCGTTGTCGTGTCTCGGGGGGTCGTGTCCGGGGGCGCCAAATCATCCATGGCCTTCATATACGCGCGCGCGCGCGCGCCGCCAAGGTGGCAGGCCGATAGCGCTTGAATTCCTTATCATTCGATGATAAGTTGATTGGCAACTATGGTGGCCCTCTGCAACAGCTTCTCGATTTTCACGACACGATCCTGGAAGTCGGCGGCGGCTTTTGGGTGAAGATTGAAGCCCGGCAGGTTGAGCCCAGCGCCGACCGGCCGCATGGAATAAGCTACAGCCTATGCTTGTTCGGGCCGGATAAGGAGCGGGTTGTCTGCTACGACAATGCCCACCCGGTTAGCGGCGGGCGTGGCCCCGCAAAAAAACGTACCGCCCAGCGCGACCACCGACACAGAGGAAACACAATACGCCCATATGCATTCAAGGATGCGGAAACCCTTTTGGAAGATTTCTGGGCCGACGTTTATCGAGAACTTGGGAAATGAGACTTGCCATGACAAAACCCAAGGTTCTGCGTATCGGCATTGCTTCGCTGGATGAGATGCGCGCACGCACGATTGCCATCGCACGTGGGACGCTGAAGGCAAGCCCCAATGACCCGAAGATTTGGTTCAGCTCGATAGAGTCACTAGCTCAAGTCCTGTCCACCAAGAATACGCTGCTGCTTGAGCTGATTCGGCGATCCAAGCCCGCTTCCCTGCGGGAATTGGCCCTGCTGTCCGGACGCCATGAAGGCAATCTATCGCGCACCTTGCACACCATGGAGCGATACGGGCTGGTGCGCCTGCATAAGACGGATCGCGGCCGCATCGTCCCCGAGGTGCCTTATGAAGGGGTTGCCTTGCAGCTTCCCATAGCGACACACGCCGCTAGCGCTTGACGGCGCGGGCCTTGTCAATGGCGGCCAGGGCCGGCTGAAAGCCGGCCAGGGGGAAGATGTCCGTCGTGGCGGTGCCGCGCGCCGAAATGCCCTTGACGACGACTTCCTTGCCCACCCTGAGGGCGGCCAGCAGCTTTTTCTCGTCGGCGTCCAGGACCCAGGCCGTCTCCTCGACCGTATAGAGCCGAAAGCTCTCATTGCCGATCTGGACGCTCACTTGGCTCTCGGTCTTCAGCGGATAGCCGGCGGCAAAGCTCACGGCGCCCGTGGAGCCATCCGCCGGGCGGTGGGTGACGGTCGGATAGACCGCGCCACGCTTGGCATAGGCACTCTCCGACTTGGCCGGCCAGGCGAGAGCGTAACAGACGGGTTTGGCCGCGTCGGGCAGGATGAAGGCCTGCCAGGCGCCCTGCTTGGCGAGTGCCCCGGGTTCGGCGCCCGCCCAGGCGAACCCGCCGCCAACCAGCAAGAAGAGGGCGAAAATCGCCCGGATCGGTCCGATCATCATCGTCCGTTCCGATAGCGCGCCACCACCCACCGGTAATTTTTTTGCCGCCGGTGATCCGGCACCGGTTTCGGCGCGTAGCACCATTCGTACTGGGAGAGGGACCACCAATGGCAGGCGGCGGATTGCATCCGGCTTGCGGGAGGGGCCGGCTTGCCGTTAGATGCGGCGATGCTGGCCGACCTGACCGATGGACCGGGCCGCGACTAAGCGATCCTGGTGGAACTCGTGCGCGCCGTGGGCGAACGGCGGGACCGCGACGCGTTTGCCACCTTGTTCCGCCACTTTGCCCCCCGCCTCCAGGCGTTCATGCGCCGCCTGGGGTCGGCGGACGACCAGGCCGAGGAACTGGTGCAGGAAACCATGCTGATGGTCTGGCGCCGCGCCGAGAGCTTCGACCCGGCGCGAGCCGGCGTCCGGACCTGGATTTATCAGATCGCGCGCAACAAGCGCATCGACAGCTTCCGGCGCCGGGGCCGCCCCGAGGTGGATGTCAACGATCCGGCGTTCGTGCCCGATCCGGAGCCGTCGGCGGTCGACCGGCTGGAGGCCGAGCAATCGGCCGAACAGTTGCGGGTCGCATTGCAGGCCTTGCCACGCGAGCAGGCCGACCTACTTCATATGGCATATTTCGAACATCGCTCCCAGAGCGAGATCGGGGTCGCGCTTGGATTGCCCTTGGGTACGGTCAAATCGCGGACCCGGCTGGCGCTGGAGCGTCTACGCCGACATTTGCAGCAGGCCAATGAACATTCGTAGGACAACATGACTATTTCGCACCCGACCGACACGTTGTTGCTGGATTACGCGGCGGGCGGCCTGGCCGAGGCCATGAGCGTGCTGGTCGCGAGCCATCTCGCCTTGTGCCCGGCCTGCCGGCGGGCGGTGGACGGGCTGGATGCCATCGGCGGCGCCCTGCTGGCCGACTTACCGCGCGAACAAGTGGCCGAGGGGGCACTCGACCGCATGCTGGCGCGCCTCGATGAGATGCCGGCGCCGATTCCGCCCCTGCCAAGCTTCGACGGCGAGACCTTGCGCGTCCTGCCGGCGCCGCTCCGCTCCTATATCGGCCGCAACCTGGCCGAGGTCGAATGGCGCCGGCTGGTGCCGGGCATCGAACAATACAAACTGCCGGTCGCGGACGGCGGCGAGCTGGGTGCCACCGCCGAGCTGCTGCGCTTCCGGCCGGGTGCCAAGGTGCCGCGCCATACCCATGTGGGCGAGGAAGCGATCCTGGTGCTCCAGGGCGGCTTCACCGACGAGACCGGCCATTATGTGCGCGGCGACGTGGCGCAGGGCGACGAGACCGTGACCCATCGCCCGGTTGGCGATCCGGGCGAGCCCTGCATCTGCTTCGCCGTCCTGGACGAACCGGTACGCCTGACCGGGCCGCTCGGCTGGGCGCAAAAGCTGTTCAGGGGCTGAACCAACCGAAGCCCGCCGACGCTATCTGGACAACAGCGCGTAGCCGTCGCCGGAGAACTGGATCAAGTCGAAGCCGGTCGACTTCGATCGCCTGCTTGCAAAGATCGATAAATTTCTCGGCGGATAGCCCTACTCGGCCGGCTTGCGCCGGATCGGCAGGCCATGGACATGGGGGGTGGGCGGCTCGAGGGGTCCGCCGGCGCTCACGGGCCGTTCGGCGAAACGGCCGGTGGTCAGCAGCCGGTCATACATCACCAGCGCCCCCGCCACCCCCACATTGAGGCAGAAGCGGGTCGGCACCCGCACCACATAGTCGCAACGCGCCATGAGCGCCGGCGAGAGCGAGCCGCGCTCCGGCCCCAGCACATAGGCCGCCCGGTTGGGGTGGCGAAAACTCGGCAGTTCGATGGCCTCGGCCGTGAGTTCGACGCCCACCAGCCGGCAGCCGCCGGGCAGCCTTATGGCCGCAATATCGGGGAAATTATAGAGCGGCACATGCTCGGGTGCCGCCGAGGTATCGGCCTGGCCGCCCTTGCGCCAGGAATAGTCCTCGTTGACCGTAAAGAGGAAGCTCGCGCCAAAGGCGTGCGCCGTGCGAAACAGGTTGCCGACATTCATCGGCTTGCTGATACCCTCGACCCTGATGCCAAAATAGCCGCGCATGCCGCCAAACTCGACCACGGTGCGGCGAAAGGCAAGCCCGTCCGATTGCCCCTTACCCAAGCGAGGCCTGTGCGATGCGTGGCGTGCTGGTCAAGGAATGGACCGAGTTCGACCGTTTGACCATCGAGGAACTGCCGCGCGCGGCCCTCGGCGCCCGCGAGCTTCGCCTCGCCACCCAGGCGGCGGGTGTGAGCTTCGCCACCAGCCTGGTAGTCGCCGGGCGCTATCAGCGCAAACCCCCGCTGCCCTTCGTGCCGGGCACGGAAGCGGCCGGCATCGTCAGCGAAGTGGGCGCCGAAGTGACCCGCTTCAAGCCCGGCGACCGGGTGATCGCCATGCTCGACTGGGGTGGCTTGGCCGAGGAGGCGGTGGCCCTCGAAGTCAACACGTTCAAGATCCCGGACGGCCTCGGCTTCGAGCGGGCGATCTCGTTCACCAATTCCTACAGCACCTCGGCGGCGGCGCTGACCTGGCCGCATCTTCTGCGCGTGGCGGCGGGCGAGACCCTGCTGGTGCATGGTGCCGCGGGCGGCGTCGGCCTTGCCGCCATCGAGATCGGCAAGCTGCTGGGGGCGACGGTGATCGCGACGGCCGGTGCCGCCGCGAAACTCCAAGCCGCCCGCGAGCATGGCGCCGACCATGCGATCGACTATCGGGCCGGACCGTTCCGCGAGCAGGTCCTGGCACTCACCGAGGGCCTTGGCGCCAACGCCATCTACGATCCCGTGGGCGGCGACGTGTTCGACCAGTCGCTCCGCTGCATCGCGCCCGAGGGCCGCATCATGCCGGTGGGTTTCGCGGGTGGCCGTATCTCCGTGATCCCGGCCAACATCCTGCTGGTCAAGAATGTCACCGTCTGCGGCCTCAATATGGGATTCTATGCGGGCTGGAGCCCGAGCGATGCGCGCTACCAGTATGAGGGGCGCATGCGCCTGCTCATGGACCGGATGTTCGGCTGGTTTAACGAAGGCCGCGTCAACCCGCGCATCTGGCGCACCTTCCCCCTCGAAGGCTACAAAGAGGCCATGGCGGAAGTGCTGGGCCGGGCCGCGATCGGGCGCGTCGCCATCGTCATGGGCGCGGAAGCCAAGCGGCTCGGCCACTGAAGAAAGTCGAGGCAGCAATGCGCGCGATCGTTTGCGGGGCCTGGGGCAAGGTGGAGACGCTGGAGTTGGGCGAGTTGCCGGCGCCGGTGCCGAAGGCGGGCGAGGTCCTGATCCGGGTGCACGCGGCCGGCGTCAATTATGCCGATGCGATCATGGTGGGTGGCACCTACCAGACCAAGCCCGACTTTCCCTTCAGCCCGGGCCTGGAAGCGGCGGGCGAAATCATGGCGGTCGGCCCTGGCGTGGAGCGCGCGCGGATCGGCGAACGGGTCATGGCGATCTTGAACCATGGCGGCTTTGCCGAGCAGGTGACGGCCCGCGCCCACGAAGCCTACCCGCTTCCCCAGGCCATGGATTACGCGACGGCCGCCGGCTTCCTGACCGCCTATGTCTCTTCGCATGTGGCGATCCGCTGGCAAGGGCGGCTCGAGGCGGGCGAGAGCATGCTGGTGCTGGGAGCCGCCGGCGGCGTCGGCTTGACCGCCGTCGAGATCGGCAAGGCCATGGGGGCGACCGTGATCGCGGGTGCCAGCAGCGCCGCGAAGCTCGCCATCGCCAAAGAGCATGGCGCCGACCATCTGATCGACTATGGCCGCCAGGATCTGAAAGACGAGGTTGAGCGGCTGACCGGCGGCGAAGGGGTCGATGTCTGCTACGACCCGGTGGGCGGGCCGCTGTTCGACAAGGCGCTCTCCTCGCTCGCCTGGGGTGGGCGCATCTTGCTGATCGGCTTCGTCGCGGGCGTGCCACAAATTCCGGCCAACCGATTGCTCGTCAAGCATCGCGCCGCACTGGGCTCGTCGCTGCGTTATTTCCGCCATAACCGTCCGGACCAACTGAAGGCGAGCGTCGACGAGCTGCTCGTCTGGTACGAGGCCGGCAAGCTCCGCCCCCTCATCTCCGCGCAATTTGAATTGGCGAGGACCGTGGAAGCGATCCGCGTCCTGACCGAGCGGCGCGTGGTCGGCAAGGTGGTCGTGACCCTCTAATGGCGGAAAACGCCGACGATGCGCGCGTCACCGCCCAATATGAGGCGCTGCCGTATCCGGCGCGCGATCCGGCCGACGAGGCGAAGCGCCTCATCCTGGGCGCCCCCAGCCATCTCTTCGAGCTGAACCATTATGTCTTCGCGGGCGGCCGCGATTTCCGGCTGCCGTTCCGGGCGCTCGTTGCCGGTGGCGGCACCGGCGACGGGCTCATCATGCTGGCCCAGCAGCTCGCCGATTTGGGCACGCCCTCCGAGGTGACCTATCTCGATGTATCGACCGCCGCGCGCCGTGTGGCCGAGGCCCGCGCCAAGGCCCGCGAGCTCACCAATATCCGCTTCCTCTCCGGCTCGCTCCTCGACTTGGCGGCACTCGCACCCGGCCCCTACGACTATATCGATTGCTGTGGCGTGCTCCATCATTTGGCGGACCCGGCCGGTGGCCTCGTCGCCTTGGCGGGCGAGCTTGCGCCCGCTGGCGGCATGGGGCTCATGCTCTATGGCCGGCTGGGGCGAACCGGTGTCTACGAGACCCAGGCGGCGCTCCGCCGGCTCGCGCCCGAGACTCTGCCCGTGGCCGAGCGGATCGCCACGGCGCGGCGCCTCCTCAAGGCCCTGCCGGCAACCAATTGGCTGCGGCGCAATCCCTTCGTTGCCGACCATCTGGATGGCGGCGAGGCCGGTCTCCATGACCTGTTGCTGCACGCCCGAGACCGGGCCTATGACGTGGCGGAACTGGCGGCGCTGGTCGAGGGCGCGGGCCTCGCCATCGCCGCCTTCATCGCGCCCGCGCGCTACGATCCGGCGAGCTATGTCGCCGACCCCACGCTCCGCCGCCAGTTCCAGGGCCTTGCCTGGCTCGAGCGCTCGGCCATGGCCGAGCGATTGGCCGGCAATATTCGCAAGCACGTCGTCTACGCCGTGCCCAAGGCCCGCGCCGGCCTGGCGGTGGCAAAGGTGGATTCACCGGCGACCGTGCCGCTCTTCCGCCAGGGCGATGGTCCGCGCTGGGTCGAAACGGCGCGCAAGGGCAGTGTGACCGCCGACCTCGACGGTGTGAAGCTCACCCTGCCATTGCCACGTCTCGCCGCCGCGATCGTGGCGCGCATCGACGGCCGGCGCAGCCTCGCCGTCATCCACGCCGATCTTCAGAGCGCCAATCCGCGGCTTGGCTGGGACATATTCAAGGCCGAGTTCGATGCGCTCTATGCGGCGCTCAACGCCATCAACGAACTGCTGCTCCGAGTGCCTTCCGAGCTATGACACAAATGTTAGAGTTGCCGCGAGACGATCCAAGGGGGTGGCCATGGACGACATCCTGATCAGGGGCGGCGAGGTCGTTGACGGCACGGGTGCGCCGGCGCGCACCGCCGATGTGGCGATCCGGGACGGCCGCATCGCCGCCATCGAGGCCAACCGGACCGAGAGCGCGGCGCGCGTCATCGACGCCCACGGCCGGATCGTCTCGCCCGGCTTCATCGACATCCACACTCATTCCGACTTCACCTTGCCGCTCAACCCCATGGCGGAGTGCAAGATCCGCCAGGGGGTGACCACGGAAGTGGTGGGCAATTGCGGCTTCTCGGTCGCCCCGGCACTGCCGGGCAAAGTCGAGATGCTGCGCGACTATCTGGCGGCGAGCGCGCCGTGGCTTCCCTTCGAGGCAACCGATTTCGCGCGCTACATGGACCGCTGGCCGGCCATCGCCGTCAACACCGTGATGCAGGTGGGCCACAACACGCTGCGGCTCATGGCGATCGGCATGGATAATCGCGCACCGCGCGAGGCGGAGCTTCGCCACATGCAGGAGATGCTGGCCGAGGGGCTGGAGGCGGGCGCACTCGGCCTTTCCTCGGGCCTCTTCACCGCACCCGGCTGTTTCAGCGAGGCGGGTGAACTGCACGCGCTCGGCCAGGTGTTGAAGGCCCATGGCGCTCGCTATTCCTCCCATATCCGCGACGAGTCCCACGGCGTCCATGAAGCCGTGGCCGAGGCGATCGACGTGGGCGAGCAGTGCGGCATCCATGTCCAGATCGCCCATATGAAGCTCTCGGGCACCGATAGCTGGGGCCAGGCGGACCGCATGCTCGAGGCGCTCAGGGCCGCGCGGGCGCGCGGCGTCGACGTGCATGGCGACCAATATCCCTATGACTGGGCGACCAACCCGCTGCGCTTCCTGCTGCCGACCTGGATCCAGGAAGGCGGCATGGCCCAGATGCTCGGGCGCCTCGCCGATCCCTATGTCAGGGCGCGCATCCGCCAGAAGCTCGCCGAAGTGGGCTTCAACAATTTCGGCCGCATCGAATCCTGGGCCGATATTCGCATCGCCCTCTCGCCCCAAGGAGCCGCCGAGGCCGGCCAGACCATCGCCGAGATTGCCACCCAGCGCAGGAGCGACCCGCTGGATACGGTCTGCGACATCATCCTCGCCGACAAGGGTGCGACCCGCATCCTGGTGCGCAGCATGTCGGAAGACGATGTCCGCCGGATCGCCGCCGACCCCGCGGTGCTGGTCGGCTCCGACGGGCCGTGCGTGGCGCCCTATGGCGTCACCGGCCAGGGCAAGCCCCATCCCCGGCTCTACGGCACGTTTCCCCGCCTCATCGGGCGCTACGCCAGGGACCTCGGCCTTCTCAGCCTGCCCGAGGCGATCCACAAGATGACCGGCGGCGCCGCGGTGGCGCTTGGTCTGGAGGGTCGCGGCACACTCAGCCCGGGTCACGCGGCGGATGTGGTGATCTTCCATCCGGCCACCATCATCGACACGTCGACTTTCGACGACCCGCATCAATACGCGGCCGGCATCGAAGCCGTAATCGTCAACGGCCAAACCGTCATCGAAAATGGCACGCATAGTGGAGCGCTGCCCGGACGATTGCTCAGACGGCGCGGCGGCGTGCTCGCCTGACGCGACCTATTCGAAACACGAGGCGGCAAAGAATGAAAATCGGCATCGTGACGACCTCGGGACCCAGAGGCGAAGAGATCGGACGCGCCGCCATCGAGCGAGTCCTGGCGCTTTCTCGGCAGGTGGAGGCGCTGGGCTTCGCCGGGCTATGGACAACCGATGCGTTGGGCCGTGGCCGCGCCACTCTCGACCCGTTCATCGTGCTGGCCGCCGCCGCCGCGGTCACGGAGAGGATCGAGCTTGGCACCTGTGTGCTCCAGGTACCGATCCGGCCGCCGGTGGAATTGGCACATCGGGCGCGCTCGCTCGACGTCCTGACGGCCGGCCGCCTCCGGCTCGGCGTCGGCACCGGCTCGACCCGGGCCGACTTCGATCTCTTGGGTGCCGATTTTGACGCGCGTTTCCGGAATTTACCGGCCGCCCTCGACCGCATGCGCCAGACCTGGCGTGGCGAGACCGTCAATGGCGGCCGCCTCACAGCTTGGCCGGGGTTCAGCGCCGGGCCGCCGGTCCTCCTCGGCGCCTGGCGCAATCCGCGCTGGATCGAGCGCGCCGCGCTCTCTTGCGAAGGCTGGATCGCGTCCGGCATTCACAGCCAGTGGAGCCAACTCGAAACGGGCATTGAAATCTATCGCAAGGCGGGCGGCAAGCGCGCCGTCACCGCCAATATCTACGCCGATTTTAGGTCCGCGCCCGAGGTACCGTCGCCGTTCGATCATGCGACCATCACCCTCATTGGAACGCCGGCCCAGGGGCGTGCGGTGCTCGATCGGCTTCGCCAACTCGGCTTCGACGATGCTTTGGTGATCTGCCCGGTGGAGCAGCTCGAGACCTTACGCACACTGATGTAAGAGATCGCGCGGCTGCTGTATATGAGCGGCGAGGCTGCGGCGCAGGCGATCGAGGGCACGCTGTTCGAGCTGACGCACGCGCTCCTTGCTAACGCCGAGGTCGCTTCCAAGGCTGGCAAGTGTCGCCGCGTCCTCGTTGAGGAGGCGCCGCACAATGATCCGCCGCTCGCGCGCCGGCAGTTCCTCGAGCGCCTGGCGGAGCCATTTGCGTCGGATGGCGCCATCATGGCGCTCGGTCACTTCCTCTTCCGGGGAGGGGCGGGTATCGGTCAGGAAATTTTGCCATTCGCCGTCGCCATCGGTGCCGACGGGCGCGTTCAACGAGAGGTCGGACCCGCCAAGCCGCTGCTCCATGATTTCGACGTCGGTCACCGGGACGCCAAGGGTTGCGGCCACGGATTTGCGGTCCTCTGGAGTCATGGTGCCGTCGTTGCCGCCGTCCAGGCGGGCGCGCAAGCGGCGCAAATTGAAGAACAGGGCTTTCTGCGCGGCGGTGGTGCCGGTTCGGACGATCGACCAGTTGCGCAGCACATAATCCTGTATCGCGGCGCGAATCCACCAGGCGGCATAGGTGGAGAAACGCACATCGCGCTCGGGGTCGAAGCGCCGGGCGGCCTGCATCAGGCCGACAACGCCTTCCTGAACGAGATCGCTCATGGGCAGCCCGTAATGGCGAAACCGGGTGGCCATGCTCACGGCCAGGCGATGATAGGCGCCAATGAGTTCGTGCAACGCGGCCTCGTCCTGGCTATCGCGCCAGCGACGGGTGGGGTCGAGTTCATGCTCGCGGGTGAGCAACGGCTTGCTCATCGCGGCCCGCAGATAGCAGCGATCGGCCTGGCGTGTCACGGTGTTGTCGATGTGCCCCATGGTGCCCCTGACTTGGCGGCGGTGATTGCCGCGTCGGTCTATATACGGGGGCTTAGGGCGATCGGTTCACCGCCGAGGACCCGGACGGTGAAACGCCAACGGGCCGCCCCGAGGGGCGGCCCGTCATGTTCGAGAGCCGTCGTGTTCGAGCGGACGACGGCCGATGTCAGGCGACTTTGAGGAACGTCTCCAGGCGGCGATGCGCCTTGGTCTCGTCGATGCGCTCAACGGCGGCCAGCTCTCGTGCCAGGCGATCAAGGGCCGCCTGATAGATCTGCCGTTCGCTGTATGACTGGTCCGGCTGCCCGGCATTGCGGTGCAGGTCGCGCACCACCTCGGCGATCGAGACCGGGTTGCCCGAGTTGATCTTGGCCTCGTATTCCTGGGCCCGGCGGCTCCACATGGCGCGCTTGATGCGCGAGCGCCCTTTCAGGGTCTTCAAGGCTTCCAGCATTTCCTTGCGGCTGCTCAAGTTTCTGAGGCCGGCGCTGGTCGCCTTGGCCGACGGCACCCGGAGCAGCATGCGCTCGCGTTCGAACTCGATGACGATGACCTCAAGAGTGGAGCCAGCGATTTCCTGTTGCTCGATGCCGATAATCTTGCCGACCCCATGGGCCGGATAGACCACGAAATCTCCCGTCTCGAACCTGCGAATTTTCCTGGCCATGCACCCTACCTGCCGGAACTACACCCAAAGACCCTAATTTGACGCCGGCTTTGGCCAACCAGGGCCGGAGAGGCGCGCGTCCACACTTCCAGTGTTCATGTCCCCTCCGAGACACAACCACCAGACGCCGCGACCTCTTCCTCACTATGTTTTTCGCCGGGGACCCGGCGCGCCAGTTTTATACCACGACGGCGGCCCAAATGACAGCGCTGAATCGGAAAAACCCGTGGCCAATGCCCTATCTTAAGGATGAATACCAAGGGCCCACCGATGATTCCGGCGCCTTATTTCGAATGTTTCCAACTAAACTTTATGGGATGGTGTCGAAACCGTTGGCGAACTTCGGGCGGCGGTTACGGTGTTCCGGGCTTGTCGCTGAAATGCTTGTTGAATTTGTCCGGCACTTCCTTCCACTCGTCGGCATCGGGCGGCGGTTCACCCTTGCGGGTAATATTGGGCCAGCGTTCCGCGTATGTACGGTTGTGCTCCACCCACCGCTCCGCCTCCGGGCTGGTGTCCGGCAGGATTGCCTCGATAGGACACTCGGGCTCGCACACGCCACAGTCGATGCACTCGTCCGGGTGAATGACCAACATATTCTCGCCGACATAGAAGCAATCAACCGGGCAGACTTCCACGCAGTCCAGGTATTTGCATTTGATGCAAACCTCGGTGACGACATAGGTCATCCGGCCGTTCCTCCTTCACCCCGGGCAGGGCAAACGACCCGTCGAAGGTGGTTAGCGAGATGCCCCACAATAACCACGCCGTAATCGGTCATTCGGCTGAGCCACAGCATCGCGCAATCCGTATCATTTGTGTACGCATTATAATCTGGAGCATTATAATCCGGATTGCAAGGGCCAATTAGAGCATTGTTCGGCGCGAGCGATGTCTCCTCCCTCGGCGTCCAGCAGGCGCCATGGCGCCGGGCGCGTTCCCATACTCCCCCAGCCCGCCGCTTGGCAAGTCCCGCGCTGGCCGCGAGTCCTATCCCGCCGCCCGCCGCTCGTCCGACAAGGCCTGTCGGATCAGCCCAACCGTTTCCGAGCGGCCATAGAGCGCCACGAACGAGCCCATGCGCGGCCCCTCGCTCTGGCCGAGCAAGACCTCATAGAGCGCCTTGAACCAATCGCGGAGCGATGGAAAGGGATGCCGCTTGCCGATGGCATAGACCTCGTTCTGGATAGCCTCGCCGTCGGCGTCGGGGGGAAGTGTTTCGAGCGCCAGCAGCAGGTCGTCAAGGGCAGCGCGCTCGATCTCGCTCGGTGGCCGGTGCCGCTTCGCCGGCTTGACGAAATCCCGATAATAGGCGACCGCAAAGCCGACGAGACGATCAAGCAACGGCGCCGAGCTGGGCGAGGCACCCGGCGCATGGCGCGACAGGAATCCCCAGAGTACCGCCGGCTCCTCGGTGTTGCACACGCTCGCCAGGTTGAGCAGCATCGAGAAGGAGACCGGCAGGCCACCGGCGGGCGGCGTGCCGCCATGGATGTGCCAGGCCGGGTTCTCCAAGCGCTCCGCCGGCCCGTCCGCCGCCGCCTTGTCGAGCTGGCTCAGATACTCGTCGACGGTGCGTGGAATGACGTCGAAATACAGCCGCTTCGCAACCTTGGGCTTCTGGAACATATAGAGCGCCAGGCTCTCGGGCGGAGCATAGGTCAGCCACTGCTCGACCGTGAGCCCATTGCCCTTGGACTTCGAAATCTTCTCCGCCTTCTCGTCGAGGAAGAGCTCGTAGGTGAAGCCTTCCGGCGGCTGGCTCCCGAGCACACGGCAGATTTGCCCCGAGAGCCGGACCGAATCGATCAGATCCTTGCCTGACATCTCATAGTCGACGCCAAGCGCATGCCAGCGCATCGCCCAATCGGCCTTCCATTGCAACTTGCAGTGGCCGCCCGTGACCGGTGTCTCGACCAGGGCGCCATCCGCGTCCCGATAGACAATGGTGCCGGCCGCCAGGTTGCGTTCCACCACCGGCGCCTGGAGCACCTGGCCGGTTTTCGCGGAGATCGGCAGGAACGGGCTGTAGGTCGCCCGCCGCTCGGCACCCAGCGTCGGCAGGATGACGGCGATCACCCGGTCATAATGCGCCAGGACCTCGAGCAGGGCCGCGTCGAAGCGGCCGGCGCGATAGCATTCGGTCGAACTCTGGAATTCATACTCGAAGCCGAAGCCGTCGAGAAAAGCTCGCAGGCGGGCATTGTTATGGTGGCCGAAGCTCGCATGAGTCCCGAAGGGATCGGGGACGGCGGTCAGCGGCTTGCCCAAATGCTGGGCCATCATCTCGCGGTTCGGGACATTGTCCGGGACCCGGCGCAGGCCATCCATGTCGTCGGAAAAGGCAAACAGGCGCGTGGGAATGTCGGACATGGCCATGAAGGCGCGGCGCACCATGGTCGTGCGCACCACCTCGCCGAAGGTGCCGATATGTGGCAGGCCCGAGGGGCCATAGCCGGTTTCGAACAGCACATACCCCTTGCGCGGCACCTTGTCCGGCGCCGTTCCACCGATCCGCTGGCTGAGCTTGCGCGCCTCCTCGAACGGCCAGGCGCGCGCCGCCAGCGCCCAGTCGCTTAGCTCGGTCATGATCAATCCCTCCCCGCGCGCGCGTAACCTCAGGTTAACACTATACTGCCGCCATGGCCGAACGCATCCCGCCCCGCCTGCTGCTGCCCGACGCACCCAGCCTGGTGGCCGGGGTGCGCCGCGCCGTCTGGCTATGGGCCGATGGCGAAATCGCGGAGCTTGCAACCGGCGAGGCGGCCGAGCGCGCCCGCCATGAGGCGCCATTGGTGTGTCATGTGCCCGCGACGGCCCGTCGGCTCGGCATCGCCGGATTTACCGCCTTCGACGTCTTGGAACTGTTCGCCTTCGCCCGACCGGCACGGTTCACCGTGCCGACCCCCCGGGGCCTGGCCGAGGCCCTCGGTCAGCGGGCGCCCGACGAGCCACGGCAAGATCTGGCCGCCCAGGCCGCCAGCCTGCGTCGGATCGCCACCGCCCTCTTGGCGGCGCTCGCTGCCGGGCCGGCCAGTGCCGCCACCGTCCAGATTGCCCTCGCCATGGCCGCCGCCGGCTGGTCGTGGGGGCCGGTCGTCCTCGCCGCCCTCGGTGTGGCGCCGGACACAGCGCCCACCACCCATCGCATTACCGGCTACGGCGTCTGGGACCGCCTCCCCGCCTGGAGCGATGAGGCACCGCCCGGGGCACCGGGCAACCAGCCGGTCATGCCCGAGGACGCGCGCCGCCGTCTCGCCGAGCTCACCGGCCCCGGCGCCGAAGCCCGCCCCCAACAGGCCGACTATGCCTCGGCGCTCACCGCCGCCTTCCAGCCGCGCGAGCGGGCGGCCGAGCCCTGGCTGGTGCTGGCCGAGGCCGGCACCGGGGTTGGCAAGACCCTCGGCTACATCGCGCCGGCGAGCCTCTGGGCCGAGAAGAACCGCGCGCCGGTGTGGATATCGACCTACACCCGCAACCTCCAGCGCCAGATCGACGGCGAGCTCGACCGGCTCTATGACGCGGCGAGCAAGCCCAGGCGGGTGGTCATCCGCAAGGGCCGGGAAAATTACCTCTGCCTCTTGAACTATGAGGAGGCTGTGCGCGCCGCCGCCCTCAGGCCCAGGGACGCGATCGGCCTCGGCATGACCGCCCGTTGGGCGGAAGTAACGCGGGACGGCAGCCTGGTCGGCGGCGATTTTCCGGCCTGGTTGGTCGACCTGGTCGGGCCGGGCCAAAGCCTTGGCCTTGCCGACCGGCGGGGCGAGTGTGTCTACGCCGCCTGCGCCCATTATGCCAAATGCTTCGTCGAGCGCAGTTGGCGCGGCGCGCGGCACGCCGACATCGTCGTCGCCAACCATGCCTTGGTCATGGTCCAGGCCGCACTTGGCGGCCTCGACGACGCCTATCTGCCGAGCCGCTATGTTTTCGATGAGGGTCACCATCTGTTCGATGCGGCCGACGCCGCCTTCTCGGCGGCGCTGACGGGCGGCGAGGCGGCGGAACTGCGCCGCTGGCTCTTGGGCGCCGAGGGCGGGCGAAGCCGGGCGCGCGGCCTGAAGCGCCGGGTTGAGGATCTGGTGGCGGACGACGCCCAAGCGGCGGCGGCGCTCGATGCCGCACTCACCGCGGGCCACGGCCTGCCGGGCGACGGCTGGCTCGTCCGTCTCGGTGCCGAGCGGCCCGAGGGGCCGGCGGAACGCTTCCTGGCATCGGTCCGCCAACAGGTCCTCGCCCGCGCGCTCGAGACGGGCGGGCCGCATGGGGTCGAGACCGAGACCCGGCCAACGATTCACGGCCTGATCGAGCGCGCCCAGGAACTGGGCCGGGCCTTGGACGCGCTGATCGGGCCGCTCGCCATTCTCAGCCGCCGGCTGCTGGCGCGCCTCGACGCGGGTGCCGGCGAGCTCGACAGCGCAACACGGCTCCGCATCGAGGGCATCGCGCGCACCCTGCATCGCCGGGGTGACGTGCAGCTTCAGGCATGGCGGCGGATGCTCGCCGCACTCGACGGCCCGACGCCACCCTTGTTCGTCGACTGGTTCGCCGTCGAGCGGAGTGACGGCCGCGAACTCGATGTCGGCATGCACCGCCACTGGATCGACCCGACCGAGCCCTTTGTCGAAAGCGTGGCGCGGCCTGCCCATGGCGTCGCGATCACCTCGGCCACACTGACCGACGGAACCGGCGACGTGGAAGCCGATTGGACCGCCGCCGAGGCGCGCACCGGCGGGCCGCATCTGGCCCGCCCGCCGATCCGGGCGAGCGTGCCGTCGCCCTTCGACTATGCCAAACAGACCCGCGTCTTCGTCGTCACCGACGTGCGCAAGGAAGCACCGGGCCAAGTGGCGGCCGCCTACCGGGAACTTTTCCTCGCCGCCGGCGGCGGTGCCCTCGGCCTCTTTACGGCCATCCAGCGCCTGCGCGCCGTGCATGGCCGGATCGCAGGCGAGCTGGAGGAGAAGGGCCTGACCCTCCTGGCCCAGCATGTCGACCGGCTCGACGTTAGCACGCTGATCGACATCTTCCGGGCCGAGCGCGACGCCTGCCTCTTGGGCACCGACGCGGTGCGCGACGGCATCGACGTGCCGGGCCGGGCGCTGCGTCTCATCGTCTTCGACCGGGTACCGTGGCCGCGGCCCGACATCCTGCACAAGGCCCGGCGCATCGCATTCGGCGGCGCGCAGTATGATGCGATGGTGGCGCGCATGCGCCTGCGCCAGGCCTTCGGCCGCCTGGTGCGGCGCGCCGACGATGTGGGGGTGTTCGTGCTTCTCGACCGCATGGCGCCCTCTCGCATCCTCGCCGGCTTGCCGGCGGGCGCCGTGGTGGCGCGCGTGGGTCTGGCGGAAGCCGTCAGGGCGACGCGGGAATTTCTCGCTACGTCGACATAGTGCCGGCCCGCAGCAGGTGAATGGCAAACAGGCAATCGGGATCGGACCAAGCCGCCTCGGGCACAAACCCCGCCCGCCCGGCCATGGCCCGGAACTCGTCGAGCGAATATTTGTACGAGTTCTCGGTGTGAATCGTCTCGCCCACCCGGAAGTCGAAGCGCTGGCCCTCGACGCTCACGGCCTGGCCGATCAGGCTCACCAGATGCATCTCGATCCGGCCCCTGACCGGATCGTAGAAGGCGCGATGACGAAATTGGGCGCGCCGGAAATCGCCATCGAGTTCGCGGTTGATGCGATCCAGGAGATTGAGATTGAAGTCGGCCGTCACGCCCCGCCGGTCGGTATAGGCCCGATGCAGGATCGCGGGGTCCTTCTTCAGGTCGACGCCGACCAGCATCGAGCCGCCCCGCCCCACCCGCCCGGCCGCTTGGGCCAGCAGGGCCGCGGCATCCGCGGGCGCCAGATTGCCGATGGTCGAGCCCGGAAAGAAGATCACGAGCCTGGCGCCGGGCGGAACCGGCAGATTCAGCGGCGCCGTATAGTCGCCCACCACCGGTACGATCGGTAGGCCCGGATAGTCAAGGGCGAGGCGCCGCGCCGACGCTTGCAGATGGCCCAGCGAGATATCGATCGGCATATAGGCGGCGGGTGCGGGGAGCGCCTCCAGGAGGGCGCGAATTTTGCGGCTCGCGCCGCTGCCATATTCGATAAGCGTGGCACCCGCGCCGACATGGCGCGCGATCTCGGGCGCCAGGCGCTCCAGCATCGCCGTCTCGGTGCGCGTTGGATAATATTCCGCGAGCGTGCAGATTTCCTCGAAGAGGGCGGAGCCCCGCGCGTCATAAAAATATTTGGCCGGCACCGCCTTTTGCGCCTTGCCAAGGCCGGCCAGCACGTCGGCCCGGAACGCCGCCCGCTGGTCGACTTGGGTTGCGGCCTCGATCAACGGCGCGAGATTGGCGGGCCGGCGATGCGCGTCGCCGGGCGTACGGTGCTGAAGCAAGGGAAGCCTTCTATACTGGTTTCGCCGACCGAAGTTAACAGGTTGGCATGACGCGGGTCCAAGCACCAATGGCCACCGAAACGATCCTGAGCAACGCCCGCATCGTCGGACCGAAAGCAGTCTTCGCCGGATCGCTGGCGATGTCCAACGGGCGCATTGCGGCCGTCGAGCGCGTCGCGAGCGGTCTCGCGAGTGCCGAAAACCTGGACGGCGATCTGCTGCTGCCGGGCCTGGTCGAACTCCACACCGACAATCTCGAACACCATGTCACGCCCCGGCCCGGTGTGATCTGGCCGGCGGCGGCGGCGCTGAACGGCCATGACGCCCAGCTTGCGGCGGCTGGCATCACCACGGTCCTCGACGCCATATCGGTCGGCGAATATCGCCGGGGCAGTATCCGTGCCCGCATGCTGGGCATGGCGGTGGCGGCGATCACGGCCGCGCGGGCGGCGGACACGCTGCGTATCGACCATTATTTGCACCTGCGCCTCGAACTTTCCGATGCCAGGGTCGTCGAGCTGTTCGAGCCCCACGCCGACGAGCCGCTGGTTCGCCTCGCCTCGCTCATGGACCACACGCCCGGCCAGCGCCAGTGGCGGGACATGGACAAATATCGCCGCTTCAATCTCAGCCGCAACAATTGGACCGAGCGGGAGATGGACGACTTCATCGGCCAGCGCCTGGAAAACCAGCGCCGGCATTTTGCCGACAATCGCCGGGTCCTGCTGGCGGCGTGCCAGGCGCGCGCCATTCCGCTCGCGAGCCATGACGACACGACCCTGGATCATGTCGAGGAGGCGGCGGGGGACGGCATCGCCATTGCCGAATTCCCAACCACGGTCGCGGCCGCCGAGCTCGCCCATCGGCGCGGAATGGCGATCGTCATGGGTGCCCCCAATGTGGTGCAAGGCGGCTCCCACTCCGGCAACGCCTCGGCGATCGAGCTCGCGGCGCTCGGGCTCGTCGATGCCCTGGCGTCGGATTATGTGCCGATCAGCCTATTGCAGGCGCCGTTCCTGCTGTCGGAGCGGATTGGCACGCCGTTGCCCGAGGCGGTGGCGTGGGTGAGCGCCAATCCGGCCCGCATGGCGGGCTTCACCGATCGGGGCGAGATCGTACCCGGTCGGCGGGCCGATTTGGTGCGGGTGCGCGAGGTTGATGGCGTGCCCGTGGTGCGCGCCGTCTGGCGTGCGGGGCGCCGCATTGTCTGACGGCCCGCGTTACGCCCTTTACTGGGCGCCCGAGCCAGGGAGCGCACTCCACCGATTGGGCAGCACCTGGCTCGGCCGCGATGCGCTGACGGATGACGCGGTAGCACCACCCACGCTCCCCGGTCTCGACCATGAGCGCTGGCGGGAACTGACGGCGGAAGCACGGGGCTATGGCTTCCATGCCACCTTGAAGCCGCCCTTTTTCCTGGCCGAAGGCGTCAGCGCCAGCGATCTCGTCGCCGCCACAACCGACTTCGCGGCCCATCGCCAGCCGTTCGATCTGCCGGCGCTCGGTCTCGCGGCCATCGGCGGTTTTCTCGCCTTGGTGCCGGGCGCGCGTTCGGGCGAACTGCATGCGCTCGCCGACGCTGGCGTCAGCACATTCGACCGGTTCCGCCGGCCCGCGTCGCAAACGGAACTGGCTCGCCGCCGCCAAGCCGCCTTGAGCCCGCGCCAGTTGGAATTGCTCGTCCGCTGGGGCTATCCCTATGTGTTCGACGAGTACCGCTTCCATTTGACGCTGACCCGCCGGCTGGCGGCCGAAGAGCGCGCCGCCATGGCCGAACTGCTCGCGCCCCTGGTCGAGCCGGTGCTCAGGGAACCGGTGGCCGTAGTGGCGGTCTGGCTCTTTGAGCAACCGGCGACCGGCGAGGCTTTTCGGGCCGTTTTTCGCTGCCCGTTCGCGGTCTAGAGCGGTTCCCGAAAGGAGTGAATCGGAAGGGATTCACAAGGTCTTGGAAATGGTTGGTTCTCTCTCGTCATCACGCATGGCGAGGATGCATGGGCTATTCGAAGGATTTGCGGGTCCGGTTGATCCGGTCGGTTGAGCAGGGTCG
>SHVR01000049.1 GCA_009694185.1 Alphaproteobacteria bacterium
GCGAGCGACTTCGCGACCCTCCGCTCCTTCATCTCTACCGCAAGAAAGCAAGGCTGGAACATCATCGAAGCCCTGTCACGCGACCCCGCAGTTCTCGCTAAAACCCTCCGCCTCGCGTAAACCGGCACGGGAACCTGGGCTGTTACCAAATAAGAAACATACCAATCGGTGATGAATTCGCGGAGGGCCGCCACCCGGGGATGCTGTTCGAACTGCCCGAGCGTGTTGACCGCGATCAAGTCCGGTGAGCGCAAGGGTATTGGAAGTTTCGTATCGTCTTTGTCGGGTTGCTCCCCGCTTACCGCAAAACCCTTACCGTTCTTATAATCGAGGAACCTGAAAGGCCGGCCATAGCTTCCTCTTTTCCACTGAAGCCACTCTTCGACAATCATCGGACCTTTGCCATTCTCGTCAATGGCGAGATGGTAGGTAATAATCGGTGCCTTGGGGCGTTCCCGGTACTTGATTTCGAGACGCACCGGCCCAGTTTGTCCACGTGTCTTCAATTCGCGTGCCCGTCCACGCCGATCCCAGGCATGCCGTAAGCCAAACTGAAAACACTCGGAGAGGAAGCTGAAAACATCGAAGACAGTCGATTTGCCGCTGCCATCTGGTCCCAGCAGCACCGTGAGCGGTGTCAGTGTCGGGAGCGCCACGTCCCTAAGTGCTCGATAATTCTTGACGTGCAGCGACTCTATTCGAGACGGAAGTGGCCCGCTTGACGGCTTGGAAATTGTCAAACGCTTTCGCCGCATCGCTAGACCCTTGCAGGCAACGACAGGTTACATCTCATATCATCTGCTAGCATTGTAGATGGTGGGGCGTACAGCCAGAAAGCGAAATACTGGCGGCCGATGGCAAGGCACACATTTTAGTCCCTAAACCTCACCCTCCGCTGCCGATCGCGCGAAGCGGTGCCCCGGGTCTTACCTCCGGCCAGAAGATCAGCACCAGGTAAAGTGCCACCAGCCCTTCGACACTGGTGACCAAGATCGCCGCTTGGGCGCCGAGCCAGGCCGCGAGCAGCCCGATATGGAGGAAGCCCAGAGCGGACGTCCCGATGCAGACCGAGAGCACGCCCATGATCCGGGTGCGGGCGTCGATGGGCGAGGAGAGGAAAATGATGGTTGGCTGCAGGCTGGCGAAACAAGCGCCCGAAAGGCCGACGATGAGCTGGGTACCAGCGGCGAGCGACGTCCAGGGGGAGAGCGCAAAGGCGGCGGACGCCACTGAGAAACCCGCCACGCCGAGGAGATAGAGCCCCCGAAACTGCCCCGGCCGGACCCAGGTCGCGACCAGCATGGCGCCAATGAGCGCCCCAAGCCCGTCGGCGCCGATCAAGAGGCCGATGGGAAAGGCGGTGAGTTGCAGATTCTGCTCGCCGATCACCGGCACCAGCGACGCGGCGGGCCAGGCAAAGACGTTGAAGACGATGGTGACCGCAAGCGTACCGACGATCGAGCGGTCGTTTCGGATCACCCGGACACCATCGAGGATGCGCGTGATCAGGCGGAATTCCCGGCTGGTCTCGGTCGTATTCTCCGGCGCCAATCCCCAGAGCAGCCAAAGCGACGCCACATAGAGCAACATGGCGAGCGCGAAGGCACCATGGAGGCCAACCAGTTCCAGCAGCAGGCCGCCGAGAGGCGGGCCCAGCATGCGGGTCCCGTTGTTGGTGGCGGCATCGAGGCCCATGGCCGGCGCCGTTCGCCCCGGGCCCGCCAGTTCGCCCAGCATGGTGCGCCGGAGGGGCATCTCGGTCGCCCAGATGACGCCGCTCCACAACGTACCGAGAGCCACATGCCAGAAAGCGAGGCGCCCGTCCCAGGCCAGGCCCATCTGGAAGGCCGCGGCAACAACGCCGCCGGCGATGATGGCGATCAAGAGTCTGCGCCGGCTGACCCGCTCGCCGAGAGCGCCCACAACAGCGCCGAGGAGCGGCAGTGGCACCATGCGCAACATGGTGAGGAAGGCCACCTGGGCGGGCGAGCCGGTCAGCTCGAAGATATAGACACTGGTCGCCAGGAATTCGAGCCAGCGGGTCGTGCCGATCAGGGTTCCCGCCAACCACAAGCGGCGAAAGCCGCTTTCGGCGATGAGGGCGAGCGGTCCGGCGGGTTGCTTTGGCAAGGGCGGATTGACTCCGGGCGTTCGCCCCAAGACTATCCGGAACAAGCAGCGAATCCGAGGAGACAAGAATATGGGCATGCTCGATGGACGGGTCGCCATTTGCACGGGAGCGGCCCGGGGCGTGGGCGGCGAGGTCGCCAAGCTGATGGCCAAGCACGGCGCCAAGGTCGTGGTCAACGATCCGGGTGTGGGCGGCGGCGGCGAAGGCGGCGGCACGGAGCCGGCGGAGACCATGGCCGCCGAGATTCGCAAGGCCGGTGGCGCGGCGGTCGCCAATTTCGGCTCGGTCGCCAAATATGAAGATTGCCTCGCCATGGTGCAGCAGGCGCGCGACGCCTTCGGCGGCCTGCATATCGTGTTCAACCCGGCCGGCATCCTGCGCGACCGCATGTTTCACAACATGTCGCCCGAGGATTGGCAGGCGGTCATCGACGTGCATCTGACCGGCCACTTCAACGTCAACCGGGCGGCCGTCAATTTGTTCCGCGAGCAGGGCTATGGCCGGATGATCATGGTCTCGTCGACCTCGGGCCTGCTCGGCAATGTGGGCCAGGCAAATTATGGCGCCGCCAAGATGGCGATTGTGGCGCTGGCGCGCATCGTTGCCATGGAGAATGCCTCGAAAGGCATTACCGCCAACGTGATCTGCCCCTCGGCCGACACGCGCATGACCCGCTCGGTGCCGACACCCAAGGATCCGGCGGCGGCGGCCTTGCGCGAGGAGCGGCTCCGCCGCAGCCCGGCTGATGCCATTGCTCCGCTCTGCGTCTATCTCGCCTCCGAGCAGGCGGCCCATGTCACTGGCCAGGTGTTCCACCAGCGCGGCGCGGAGCTCTCGCTCTACGGGCATATGCGGCCCTTGCGCATGGTGCACCGGAATGGCGGCTGGACTCCCGAGAGCATCGCCGAAGTGGGCATGCCTTCGCTTGCCATCGGGTTCTCCCAGGTGGGCGACTCCCGCGCCGTGCATCCGGGCCTACCACTGGAATAGGGAGGGCGCAATGGTTGCCCATTTCATCGTCCGCGCCGAAGTGCGGGATGCCGCCGACCGACCGGAATTCGATCGCTGGTACCGGAGCGAGCATCTGCCCGATGCGGTCAAGGCCTTCAAGGTGAAGCGTGCGTGGCGCGGCTGGAGCCAGGTCGACCCCGCTCTGCATGTCGCGGTCTATGAGTTCGACAGCCTCGCCACTGCCCAGGCGGTCACCGGTACGGACACCATTATCAGGCCGCTGATCGCCGAATTCGACCGGGTCTGGGGCGTGCGGGTGACGCGCGCCCGCGACCTGGTCGATATCGCTCAAACCATCGCGGGCTGAGCGACACGGATAGACATCTGCCGCCGATCCAGGCTCGAGACGCCATCGGAGACGGTGGTCCGGCGCATGTCGCGCGTCTCGGCCATGTTGTAGCTCCGCGCCCGGTGCATGGTGCAGCGATTGTCCCACATCACCAGATCGCCGACGCGCCAACGGTGGGTATAGACGAACTGCCGCTGGGTCGCGTGCTCCATCAGGTCGAGCAGCAGC
Organism: Alphaproteobacteria bacterium; assembly: GCA_009694185.1. Classification (GTDB taxonomy): domain Bacteria; phylum Pseudomonadota; class Alphaproteobacteria; order SHVR01; family SHVR01; genus SHVR01. The sequence continues at coordinate 3,660 of SHVR01000049.1, forward strand.
ATGCGGCCTTCCGGCAGCGGCATGCCTTCGATCTCGGATGCGTGCGAGGCGAGGTAGAGGCTCTTGCGGCCCGATCCCGGATGCAGCCGGACCAGGGTTTGCGGGACGGGCGGGAGTGCGGCGCGCTCGGCCTCGGTGAAGTCGGTGAAGCCGACCGTGGCGCGCGAATGGTAGATCGAATGGATCGCCACCAGGCCCTCAAGCTCATCCCGCTTCGCCTGGGGGAGTGCATCATAGGCGGCACGCATGTCGGCAAACTCGGTGTTGCCGCCGGCGGTCGGAATGACGTGGGCGGAGAGCAGCGAATAGCGGGCCGGGATGCGCTTGAACGTGCTGTCGGTGTGCCAGAGCTGGTTGCCGATATTGCCCATGCGGCGGCTGTCGGTGGCGGGAAGTAGCCGGCTCTTCTCGTCGAGATTGGACACGTCCGACATATGGGCATCGAGGCGGAGCGGCTGGTCCGGCCGGAGCTGGCGCCGCGTCGTCTCGAGCGGCCCAAAGAGGCCGCTGAACGCGATCTGCCGGGCATCGTCGAGGGCCTGTTCGGGGAAGACCAGCACCGCGAAGCGATCGCTCGCCCTCACGATCTCGGCGAGTGTTGCCGCATCGACCGGCTGGCGGAGATCGACCCCACTGACCTCGCCCGCAAACAAGGGATGCAACGGCTTGACCGTGATTACCATGGTGTCCACTCCCGATCCGCGTTCGCAATATTTTAGCGCACGGCTTTCTACCGCCGCAGCCTTCTTTCCCGGTGCGCGATATAGAGGCCGGCGGCGACGATCACCGCGGCACCGAGCCAGGTCCAGCCGTCCGGGAGCTGGCGATAGAGCAAATAGCCGGTGCCAGTGGCGCCCAGGAGCTGGAGATAGTTGAAGGGTGACAAGAGCGATGCGGGACCGCGCTCGAACGCCTTGGTCAAGAGATAGTGGGCGGTGCCGCCGACCAGGCCCATGGCGATGAACAGCAGCCAGACCAGGGGGTCGGCCGGGGTCTGCCAGGAAAAAGGCACCAGCACGCACATGACCACCGCGCCCACCAGGCCCGACCAGATATTGGTCGTCTCGGCATGGTCCTGCCCCGCGAGCTTGCGGGTAATGATCTGGTAGAGCGCGGCGCAGGCGGCGCTGCCGACCAGGAAGAGAGCGGCCCATTCGGCCGTGCCCTCGCCGCCGGCCGACCCGGGCCGGATGATGATCAAGGCGCCGAGAAAGCCGACGACGACCGCCGCCCAGCGCCGTATGCCGACTTTCTCGGCGAGGAGCGGCACCGAGAGGGCCGTCACCAGAATGGGTGCCGTGAAACCGATGGCGGCCGCCGTCGCCAAGGATGTGGTGGCAAGGCCGGTGAAATAGAACACCGACGAGGCGATGCCGACCAGGCCGCGCCCGATCTGCAAGCCTGGCCGGCGCGGGATCACGATGCGCCAGCCATGGCGTGGCGTGAAGAGGGCCAGCATCAACAAGAAGGCGACGCCGTGGCGGAAGAAGACGATCTGGTGCGGATGGTAGTTCTCGGTCAGCACCTTGCCGCCGGCGTTGACGAAGACGATCATCGACACATAGAGACACATCAGGCCGATGGCATCGAGGACGCTATCGGGGATGGCGGCCGGCGCCGGACGTTTCAAGGAGGTTATCTATGGACGGTGGGCGGGGATGATAGGGGCCGGCGCGGTAGCCGGCCCCCACCTCGGCTCGCAATCAGGCGCAGGCAATGGCGTAGACGTCGCGGCAGCCTTCCGGCAGACGCGTCTCCGTCCAGCTCTTGCCACCGTCGGTGGTCCCGAACACCTGGCCGAAACGCGAGGTGGCGAACACCGTGTCGGCGTCCTTGGGGTGCAGGGCCACGCCCATCATGGTGCTGTTCGCCTTGACCGAATGGTCGAAGCGCTGCCAGGTGCGACCGAGGTCGCGGCTGCGGTAGACCGAGCCGTCCTCGCTGCGCGCCGCCGGGCTGAGGCAGGCATAGAAGGTGCGCGGGTCCTGGGGCGAGACGCGGATGTCGCGGCCATAGGTCAGCGGCGAGAAGCGGCCGACTTCCATGTCGCGCCAGCTATTGCCCTGGTCGGTGCTTTCGAAGAGCCCCATGCGCACGGCGAGATAGACCGTGCCCGGTGACGCCTCGCTGACACAAATCGCATGCCCGTCCAGCATGCCTTCGGTGTCGGTGTCGCTCGCGATCTGGCTCTTGAGGTGCGGCTGCTCGGCCAGCTTGACCAAATCGCGGCTGCAATCCTGCCAGCTTTCGCCATTGTCGGAACTGCGCATGGCGCCATTCACTTCCAGCGTGGCGAAGATATCGTCCGGCTTCTGGGCGCCGATGGCAAAGCGCATCACGCGGCAGGGAAAGTTCATCTTGACCCGCTCCGGCAGGCCCGGATCGCCCATCTTCCGCCAATTGTCGCCGCCATCGTCGCTGCGATAGACGGCGATCGGCGCGGTGCCGGCGAAGAGGGTGCGCGGCCGGGTGGGGTGGACATGCATCGACCAGACCTGCACGTCCTGGTCGGGCAGGCTGAGCCGCTCCCAGCTATCACCCTTGTCGGTGCTGCGATATGGGCCTTGGGCGGTCGCCAGATAGACCAGGTTCGGATCATTGGGATGAATGGTCACGGCCTGCACCTGAACGTCGTCGGGCAGCCCCTTGGTCAGTTTCTCGAATCGGCCCGAGCCGATTTCCTGGCGAAAGATGCCGCTGACATTGCCGCTGTTGCTCCAGCGGGCGACCCCGACATAGACATGCGACGCGGATTGGCTAGCCATGTCGTTCCTCCTTGGTTGGTTCAGGTTGTGGCGTATTTGTCGATCGTCTCGCGCCAGGCGAGCACGTCTTCCGGGCCGGTGATCGAGCCGGCGAGGCCGGCGATGCCCGTCACGGGCACCAGCAGACGCGCGACACCTTCGGCCGCGAGCCGCGGCACCTCGGCCGGTTCCCGGGGCATGCCCGTTGTGATTTCGATCTGGGTGGGATCGCGGCCATGGCTCGTCGCGGATTGCCGCACCATGGCGATCAAGTCGGCGGGGGCACCCCGCGCCGGGAAGAAGCCGTCGCCAATGCGGCCCGCACGTTTGGCCGCCGCCTCGGAATGGCCGCCGATGATGATCGGCACCCGCTTCTTGACCGGCCGCGGCCGGCAATAGGCGTTGGCGAAGGAGACGAACTCGCCCTTGAAGGTGGGCTTGTCGGCCGACCACAGCTCGCGCATGGCGGCGACATATTCGTCCGCGCGCCGGCCGCGCCGGGCAAACGGCACGCCGAGCGCCTCGAACTCTTCCCGCAGCCAGCCGACGCCGATGCCGAGCAGGACGCGCCCACCCGACATCAGGTCGAGGGTCGCGACTTGCTTCGCCAACACCACGGGATTGTGCTGGGGGAGGATGACGATGCCGGTCGCGAGATTGATGCGCCGGGTGGCGCTTGCCACATAGGCCATCCAGATCAGGGGATCGGGCAGCGCGATATCGTCCTGGCCGTCGGCGAGCCGGCCGCTGGTGGCATAGGGATATGTCGACCGATAGCCCTCGGGCACGACCGTGTGCTCGACCGTCCAAAGCGATTCGAACCCAGCCGCCTCCGCCGCCTGGGCCAGTTCGATCGCCGGCCCCGGATCGACGAAGCGGCCGGTGTTGCAATATCGGAGCCCGAATTTCATGGCGCGGGTCGGCTCACTTGTCCATCCAGACGTCTTCCATGCGCGCGCCGTTGTAGATGCTGTTGACCATCAGCATGTATCCCTTGACGTGCGGCTGCCAGCAGCCGGCGGTCTTGTTGTGGTAAATGATCGGCCGAGCCACGTCTTCCTGGAGAAGGCGGTCGATCTCCCAAACCAGCTTCTTGCGCTGCTCCATGTCGCTCAGCGTCATCTGCTTCTCAAAGAGCTTCTCCAGTTCGGGATTGCAATAGCCAGTGTAGTTGCGCAGCGACCCGCAGCCATAATTCTCGTAGAAATGCTGGTCGGGATCGTCGACACCGCTGCCGGTCTGATTGATGCCAATGAGATATTCCTTCTTGAAAACCCGGTTGTAGTAGACGGCCGTTTCGATCACCTCTAGATCGGCATCGATATAGATCTCCTTGAGCTGGTCAATGAAGATCACGGCGGGATCGCGGAAGGGCGCGATGTCGCGGGTGCTGAGCTTGATCTTCAGGCGTTTGTCCGGGCCGTAGCCGAGCTTCTGCATGATCTGGCGCGCTTCGGCGCGGTTCTTGGCCACGTCGCCATAGCCCACGACCTTCACCAGGTCTTCGGGCGGCATGCCCCAAAGGCCCTCGGGTGGCGGCAGCATGGCGGCGCCGACAATGCCTTGGCCCTCGGTCAGGATGTCGATGAAGGCCTTGCGGTCGATGGAGAGCGCCAGCGCCCGGCGTATCTCGGCATTGTCGAAGGGCGGCGCCTCGCGGTTGAAGATCAAATTGGTGGTGACATTGGATGCGCGCAAGGTGCATTGCGCGTGCGGTGCCTGGCTGCGAATGTCCTTCAGGAGGGACACCGTGATATCGGTCGGAAAGGTCATGTCGAATTCGCCGGCGATGAAGGCCAACATGCGAGTCGAGCGGCTGGTCATGATCGTGTATTCGATGGCATCGAGATAGGGTCGGCCGGGCTTCCAATAGTCGGTGTTCTTGACCAGGCGGATGCTCTGGTTCGGCCGAATTTCGGCCACCTTGAACGGGCCGGTGCCAATGGGCTTGGTGCGCATGAGGGTCTGCGGCACATGGCAGGAATAAATCGGCGCGTAGCCCGACGCCATGAGTGCAATCAGTGCCGGCTGCGGGCGCTTCAGATGAAACGTGATCTCATGGTCGCCCTTGGGCTCGATGGTGTCGATATTGTTCCACCAGAGATCGCGCGGGCTCTTGCGGAATTTGAGCTCGCCCTTGCCCATCGCCATCTCGAAGGTGCATTTCACGTCCTTGGCCGTGAATGGCTGGCCGTCATGCCATTTGACGCCCGAGCGGAGCTTGAAGGTGAGCTTGGACTTGTCCTCGTTCCAGGTCCAGCTCGTGGCAAGGTCTGGGACGATGCTCTCGATGGTGTTCTTGGCGACATGCTGGTCGTACATGACGAGATTGTTGTAGACCGCCATGTAGGGAATGACCGTGGATATGGTACCCTCCTCGTGGATCGAGGCGCTGGGCGGGTTGTCCATATGCAGGACCTTGAGGGTGCCGCCGGATTTCTGGGCCAGGGCGGCGTTTGACAGCGCGGCGGCCAATGCCAGGCCGCCGATCGCCATCCACGGGTTGATCCAGCGGCGCATGTCTCCCTCCCCATTGCCAATGCTACCGGAGGCCGCCGGTTCTCGTGATTGGGGCGGAGCTTAACGTAGGGCGCGGCGGAGCGCCATGGGCGGGCACCCTTGGCGCTCCGCCCGTCCGGTCGGTCGATCCGCCTACTTGTCGAGCCATAGATCTTCGAACCGCCAGCCGTTGTAGATGCTGTTCACCATCAGGGTCAGCCCCTTGACGTGCGGCTGCCAGCAGCCGGCGGACTTGTTGTGGGCGATGATCGGCCGGGCGATGTCCTGTTGCAGCTTGCGGTCGATCTCCCAAACCAGCTTCCGGCGTTTGTCCTGGTCCGCTTCGGCCGACTGTTTGGCGAACAGCTTCTCCAGTTCGGGGTTGCAATAGGCGGTGTAGTTGCGCAGCGACCCGCAGCCGTAATTCTCGTAGAAATGCTGGTCCGGGTCATCGACGCCGCTGCCGGTCTGGTTGATGCCGACGACATAATCCTTCTTGAACACCCGGCTGTAATAGACCGAGGTTTCGATCGGCTCCAACTCCGCGTCGATATAGATATCCTTGAGCTGGTCGATGAAGATCACGGTGAGGTCGCGGAAGGTGGCGACATCGCGGGTAATGACCTTGATCTTCATGCGCTTGTTCGGGCCATGGCCGAGGTTGCGCATGATCTGGCGGGCTTCCTGGCGGTTCGTGGCCACCTCGCCATAGCCAATGAGGTTCGTGAGGTCCTCCGGCAACAGGCCCCAATTACCGTGCGGCGGCGGCAGCATGGCGCCGCCGATGGTGTTCTGGCCCTCGCTCAATATGTCGATGAACGCCTTGCGGTCGATGGTCAGCGCCAGCGCCCGGCGCATGTCGGGATTGTCGAACGGCGGCGCGTCGCGGTTGATGATCAGATTCGAGGTGACGTTGGATGGCCGGAGGGTGCATTGCGCCCTGGGCGCCTTGTCCCGGATGTCTTTCAAGTGGGGCACGGTCACGTCGGTCGGGAAGGTCATGTCGATTTCGCCGGCGATGAAGGTGAGCAGGCGCGTCGAGCGGCTCGGCATGATCGTGTACTCGATGCCGTCCAGATAGGGCCGGCCCGGCTTCCAATAGTCTTTGTTCTTGACCAGGCGGATGTTCTGGTTCGGATTGATCTCGGCCACCTTGAACGGGCCGGTGCCAATGGGCTTGGTGCGCATCACGGTTTGCGGCACATGGCAGGAATAAATCGGCGCGTAGCCCGATGCCATGAGGGTGATCAGCGCTGGTTGCGGGCGCTTCAGATTGAATGCCACCTCATGGTCGCCCTTGGGAACGATGCTCTCGATATTGTTCCACCAGAGATCGCGCGGGCTCTTGCGAAACTTCATTTCGCCATTGCCCATCGCCATGTCGAAGGTGCATTTAACGTCCCGGGCGGTAAAGGGTTTGCCGTCATGCCATTTGACGCCCTGACGCAGCTTGAAGGTGAGTTGGCTATTGTCGGCGTTCCAGGACCAGCTCGTGGCGAGGTCGGGAACGATACTCGCCTCGCTGTTCTTGGCGACATGCTGATCGTACATCACGAGATTGTTGTAGACCGCCATGTAGGGGACGACGACCGACACGGTTCCCTCCTCGTGGATCGAGGCGCTCGGCGGGTTATCGACCAGCAGACTCCTCAAGATGCCGCCCGATTTCTGTGCGAGGGCGGTACCCGTGAGCGATGCCGCCAGTATGAGACCGCCAGCGGTCATCCAAGCATACGCATGCCCATTCATATTATGTGCTCCCGTTGTTTATGCCTCCTCTGGCCCGTTCGCGGGATGCGTCGCGGCCTGCTTATGTTGTGCGGGGAAAGGTTAATCACGTTCGACCATGGACACCACGGCCGATCCGCGGTGGGCGATCCGCGGTTGACGGCGGAACGGCGGCCGGCGCAGGCTTAATCCCCGAGGTGAGCCGGAGATCTCCGATGCAATTTGTCTGCGACGCGCCGTGCCGGCGAAGCTGGTTCCGGATCGAGACCGAAAGCGAGGCCGAGCGCGAGGCCCAGCTCATGAGCCACAAGGTCGACAAATATTTCCGCGCTGAAGAGGCGGCCGCCCGGGCCAGCTACCAGCCCACGTCGCCGGTCTATATCGAACAACAGATCGGCCTGAAGGCGCATTTACAGCGCGCGATGCCCTTGTTCCTGACGCTCCGCGACGTCGACGGCGGCGGGCTGGCGACAGCCATGTTGCCGCCCGCCGGCAACGCCCGCCCGGATTTTCGCATCATCATCGTCGGTTCCGGCAATGCCGACCCCTATCCCGGCGCGGGCGATGCCATCGCGGCACTCGGGAGCCATTTCGGCCTGATCCTCGACCGAGACCACTGTTTCCCCTATGGGCGCTGAGGGTCATCGCTCGCCGGTTTCGGGTTCGACGTCGCGGGCGCCGACTGTGCGCGCCCGATAGCCTTCCGGGATGGCCCGGCCCACGTCGGTATAGGCGCGCTTGACCGCCTCGACCGCCGGCCCGAACACCGTGCGCCGGTTCTCGCGTGCCCAGGTGTTGGAGCCGATGAGCGGGTCGAGCGAGCCCTGGAAGCGCGGCATCACATAGCGCGCGAACAGCTCGTAGCTGCGCATGGTCTGCTCACGGTTGGCCCATTCATGCGCCCGGAAGAGGATGCCGCCGAAACCGCCCTTGCTATATCCGATCAAGCGCTCGATGCCCTTGATCACCGTGTCCGGGTTGCCCACCAGCGTGCTGCCCATGCGCACGCCGTCGCGCAACGGATCATCGGCGCGACCCGGTGGCCGGCCGAGCGTATCCTCGAAATAGGTCACGGTTTCGTTGCGTTCGCCATGGCCCACTTCGCGCAGCGCCAGCTCGTCATCCTCGGCGAGATGGGCGTTGACCACCACGCGCCATTCCTTGCGGTCCATCTTGCCGCCATGCTTGGCCGCCTCGTCCTCGGCGATCTGCCATTGGTCGGCGAGCGCCTCCGGCCCGCCCGGCAGGCCGGCACCGATCGAGAGCACGCCGATGCCATGCTTGCCCGCCGCCATCATGCCGAAGGGCGTGATCGTGCTGGCGACCGCGATCTGGAAGCGGGGATGGGTATAGGGTGCCAGATGCAAGCGCGCCTCGCGCATCTCGAACCAGTCGGTTTGCATGCTGACCGGCTCCTCGCATTTGAGCAGCGCCATGATGGCGTCGAGGGACTCCATCATGCGCCGGCGCTGGGTCACGGGCTCGATGGCCAGCATGTAGGCATCGGACGGCAGCGCCCCCGGTCCGCAGCCCAGCATGGCGCGCCCGCGGGTCATATGGTCGAGCTGGACGAAGCGGTTCGCCACCAGCAGCGGGTGGTGGTAGGGCAGGCTGGTGACGCCCGAGCCCAGCATGATGTGGCGGGTTCGCTCGGCGGCCGCGGCAATGATGAGCTCGGGTGCGGCGATGATCTCCCAGCCCGCCGAATGATGCTCGCCGATCCAGGCTTCGTCGAAGCCCAGATGGTCGAGCCATTCGAGCAGCTCCAGGTCGCGGGCGATCGCGAGCGTCGGGTTTTCCCCGAGCCGGTGGAAGGGTGCCAGGAAAATGCCGAACTTCATGCCGCGATGCGCCATGGTTGTCTCCAATGGTGTCGTGCGTCGGCCGCCCGACGACCGGTGCGGAACGGCGGCTTGTGTGGCAACCTTGCCGGTGACGCTAATTAACGCAAGGGGAATGGCAATGCGAGTCGCTGGAAAAGTCGCCCTGGTAAGCGGCGGTGCCCATGGCATGGGGGCCGCTATGGCCAAGCTGCTGGCAAGCGAAGGGGCCAAGGTCGTGATCGGCGACCTGCTCGAGTCCGAAGGGGCCGACGTGGTCAAGGCAATCGAGGAGAAAGGCGGGGCGGCCCGCTTTCACCGCCTGGATGTCAGGGCGGAAGACGATTGGCGGGCGATCGTGGCGGCGACCATCGCGGATTTCGGCCGACTCGACATCCTGGTGAACAATGCCGGCATCAGCGGCAGCGCGGTCGAGGACTTCTATGACACGCCCGCCTGGGAGGCGCTCATGTCGATCAACGCGACCGGCGTCTTCCTCGGCATGAAATACGGCATCGCCGCCATGAAACGCGCCGGCGGCGGCGCCATCGTCAACATCTCCTCGATCTCGGGCGTCGTTGGCCAGGATTTCATCCATATGGGCTACAACGCCTCCAAGGGGGCGGTGCGGCTGATGACCAAGTCGGCGGCGGCCCAACATGGCCGCGACAATATCCGGGTCAACTCGGTCCATCCGGGCCTGATGCCGCCCATGCGCACCTCGGGCCGGACCGCCGATCCGCAGCGCCGCGCCGAGATGCTGTCCAGGGTGCCGCTCGGCCGTTCGGGGCGGGCCGAGGAAGTGGCCCATGCCGTCCTGTTCCTCGCCTCCGACGATGCCTCCTACATCACCGGCGCCGAACTGCATGTGGATGGCGGCTATCTCGCGACCTGACGGGCACCGAGCTTGATTGATGACCCCCGGAGCGGCGCTACGCGTCCTGTTGATCGGGCTCGGTAGCCTGACGGCACCCCTCGACACGGCCGTCAACATCGCGTTTCCCTCGATCACCGGGCATTTCGACTTGCCGGTGGCACAGATCCAGTGGGTCGTCATCTGCTATGTGCTGACCTATGGCAGCTTGATGCTGGTGATGGGACGGATCGGCGATCTCTTCGGCCATGTCGCCGTTTTCCGTGCCGGTCTCCTATGGAGTGCCGCCGCCTATCTGCTCTGTGCCTTTTCGCCGAGTTACGAATGGCTGCTGTTCTTCCGCTTCTTGCAGGGCATCGGTGCCGCCTTGGTGATCAGCTGCGGGCTGGCCCTTGTCACCGCCCAGTGCCCGGAGAGCATGCGGGCGCGCATGCTGGGTATTTACACCTTGATGTTCGCCGCGGGCGGCGTTATCGGCCCGTCCCTGGGTGGCATCCTGGTTCAGCTCACGGACTGGCGCGCGGTGTTCTGGTTTCGAGCGCCGTTGGCACTCGCGACCCTCATTCTGTTGTACCACTTGCCCTCGCCGCCCAGGCCGGCGGAGCGCGAGCCATTCGATCTTGCCGGCGCCGGGCTTCTGGTTCTGGCCATGAGTACACTGCTGCTGGCGATCAACCAGGCGCGCCATCTTGGTAGCGGCGAGCCGAGAGCGATCCTCCTCGCCGTTGTCGCATTGGCGAGCCTCATTGGTTTCGTTCTGCGAAGCGGGCGGGCCGAGCGGCCGATCATCGATCTCCGGTACTTTCGTTCGGCCATTTTCTCGATCGGGGTCTTGGGTAATGTCCTCATCAATCTGGCCGGCTTTTCGGTGCTGTTGTTCGTGCCTTATTACCTGGCGCGCATTGGCGGTTTCAGCACCGGTGTGGCGGGCTTCATCCTGGCCGCCGGCCCGGTCGGCAGCATGCTTGGCGCGCCGCTCGCCGGTTGGCTTTCCGGCAAACTCGATCCACTCCGCATCGCGCTCGCCGGTGCCGCCCTGGTTGGGATCGGCCTCTTTGCGATTGCCCATTGGGGAGTCGGAACCGGATCGGCGCTGCTGGTTCTGGCGCTCATTGTTCAGGGCGTCGGTGTGGCGTTCAACCAGGTTGCCTATGCCGATATCGTCACCGGAACCATGCCGCGCCAGGACCGCGGCGTGGCCGGCAGCCTCTCCATGGTCACCCGCACGCTCGGGGTCGTCATGGCGGCCTCGCTGCTCTCGCCGCTCTTCCAGAATTTGGAAGCGTCGGCGGCGGACCGGGGTGCCACGGCACTTGACGGGTTTCTCGCCAGTTTCGGGGTGACGTTTACGGTCGCGGCATCGCTGCCGGTCGTGGTGCTCGTGGCTAACCTGCTCCATGTCGGCGCACGCACCCGGCCAGTGTGACTGCCGTCAATCGCTCTTCTCGAAGTCGATCCGCTCATTGACCGGCAAACCGAGAAGGTAGCGGCGCAGGCAATCGAGACCCATCTCGACCGCGCCCAAACGCACCCAGTCGCGGCCGCCCAGAATGCGCGCGCGCCTCGACGCGGTGTCGGTCTTGGTCGCGATGGCGAGCAGGATCGTGCCACCGAAGTCGATGCGGTCAGGTCCCTCGTCCAGGTCGACCAGGACCGCCAGCGCGTGGCTCGCTCCCAGCTTGACGCGGGCGGCGCGGGCGATCGCCTCGGCCGCGGCAAGCGACATGTCACCCGCCGTCCCGTCATCGAGATCCACCGCCCGGCCCACCTGGCGGAGATCGCGGGCGACGACGCCGCCCGCGAACACCGGTTCGGCGCCGAAGAGGTGGGCGACGCGCGCGGCGATCAGGCCGCCGGTGAAGGTCTCCACGGTGGCGAGCGTGCCGCCGCGCCCGGCCAGCGTCTCCAGGATGATGCCTTCGAGCGTCTGGTCGTCCTCCGCCATGATGAAATTGCCGAGCCGCTTGCGCACTTCCGCCTGGACCGGGGCGAGCTTGGCCTCGATATCGGCCCGGTCGGTGCCGCGCACCGTCAGCTTGGTCTCGAGCTGGGGATAGTGGGAGCGGAAGCCGAGCTTGACGCTGCCGTCGCCGACCAGATCCTCGACGCCCGCCAAGAGGGTGTCGACATGGGATTCGCCGAGGCCGTAGGAGTGGAAGCGCTTCAAATGAATAGCGCTCTGCAAGCCGCTCCGCGCCAAGAGCCGCGGGATGACTTGTTCTTCGAGCATGCGGCGGAGCTCGCGCGGCACGCCCGGCGTGAACAAGAAGCGTGCCTTGCCGATGTCGAGGGCGAAACCGCAGGCGGTACCGACCGGGTTGTCGAGGATTTCCGCCGTCGTCGGCAGCATCGCCTGCTTACGGTTGTTGGGCGGCATGACGCGGCTGCGCCTGAGGAAGAAAGACTCCATGCGCGTCAGCCATTCCTCGTTGAGCGCGAGTTCCACCCCCGCCGCCTTGGCCGCGATCTCCTGGGAGAGATCGTCGACGGTTGGCCCGAGGCCGCCATTGACGATCACCGCGTCGGCGCGCCCGCCCGCTTCCACGAAGGCGTTGAACAGCGCCTCGCGGTCGTCGCCGACCGTCGTACCCCAGCGCACCGTGAGGCCCACATCCTCCAGGCGCTGGCTCATATGGCTGAAATTGCTGTTGACGATCTTGCCGCTCAGCACTTCGTCGCCGGTGCAGATGATCTCGATGCGCATCGTTCACCTCTTGGCCGGCTCACTGCCAGCGCGGGAAGACATAGGGCTTGGCGGGATCGCCGGTCAAGCCGACGACCGCCTCGAGCTGCGCCCGGCCGCCGCCGGCGGCCACGGCTTCGACGGCAATACCGAAGATGCGTCCGTCCGAGAGGGCGAAGGGCGCCGTCTCGAAGGCGGCGGGCGGTGGCGGCTGATAGGTGGCGGCGCGCGATGCCAGGAACGCGGCGATCTCGGGTTCCGGTGCCCCGGTCGCCGCCCGGAGCAGGGCGGGCGAGGCGGCATAGGGGTCGATGGTGGCGGACCCGGCATGCACGGTCAGGTCCGGCGCCAACTGCTCGTAGAGCGTGGCGCCGACGGAGGGCAGGGTCCCGAACTCGCCGATCGTCGCATAGAGGCGGCGGTGCTTCGCTTCGCCCGGCCGTCGCCAGGCCTGCCACTCGCCCACAATATCGCTTGCCTGGCGCGGGCTCGTCCCGGCCGCCAGCAACAGACGGTTCAAGACTTCCGGCAGGCCGTCATTCAAGTCGAACTTGCCGCGCTCGTCACGGATGCTGAAGGTGACGCGGCCACCCAACAGCGCCGCTTCGATGGCCCGCCCGTCACCCGGCATGGCGGCGCGCTCGGCCGGGTCGAGCAATGCCGCGACAATCCGGTGGACGGCCGCCGCCGCGAGCTCGCGCGCTTCGGCCGCATTGATGGTGGCCCGTGTGCGACGCGCCTCGCCGCCCGACAAGGCGAGCACCGTGCTGGCCAAGAGGGCCATGACGGCGAGACCACCCAACACCACCAAGAGGGCGCTGCCCTGGTTCATGGCCCGATTCATGGCCGCCTGGCACTCTGCATGGGTGACACCACCAGATCGGGCCAGCCCGTGGCAGGGCGAAGCGACAGGCGCACCAGGCTCGGCAGTTCGCCGGCTTCGCGCCAGGTCTCGCGCCAGACCGGCGACTCGCCCGGAACACGCGCCCCGTAATAGTCGACAACCAAGGCCGTGACACCGAGCAGCAGGGCGCGCTTCATCGGCGTTTCGGCGCAAGCACGGCCATCGGCGCCGAGTGCGCAGCGCGCCAACATCAAGACGGACTGACTCCCGTCGCGCTCGATCGCGAGGCTGTAGCGGGCAAGCCCCGGATGATCGGCGTCGCCGGCGGCGGCGAAGGCGAGCCGGTCGTGCTCACCCTCGAAGGCAATGCTTGATGCACCGGGCCGCGCCAAGGGCTCGGCCCGGACCAGCAGGTCACGGAGCAACATGTCGCCCGCCCGCCGCTCGCCGAGCCCGCCCGCATGCACGCGCACCCGCTCGCTCGCGGTGAGCCCGAGGCGGATCGCGACCGTGAGCAGGCTTGCGGCGAGCGCCAGCAGCAGCAGCGCCACCAGCATTTCCAAGAGGGCAATGCCGGCCCGGCCGTTGCGCCTTGGGATTGTCGCCGGCTGCCTCATCGGCCGGCCTCAAGCCGGAGGGTCTCCAGCACGACCGGCCGACCGCGCCCAGCCGCGTCGCCATGCGCCACGCTGACTTGGATGCTGTAGGTGCGTATGGTCGCGGCCGGTTTCACGCCGAAGAGGCCGGCATCGCCATGGGGCTGGATGTCGACCCGCCAAGTGAGGCCGCCGGCGAGCGTGCCGGTCGCGGTGCCGACTTCGATCGGGCGGAGCGTCGCGAACTCGGCGAGCTTGGATTCGGCCAGCGCCAGCGCCCGGCTATCGCGCTCGGCCGCGCTCGTATGTCCGAGGCCGCCGATCAGCCCGCGCATCAAGACCCCGAGGCCGACCGCCAGCAATGCCAGCGCCACGACGACCTCGATCAATCCAAAACCGGCCTCACAGCGGGGCCGCCGGCGCTTCAGCGTCCCTTCTGCCAATTGCCGATATCCCGATCCTCGCCCTCGCCGCCCTCGCGGCCGTCGGCGCCAAGCGAATAGAGGTCGTAGGCGAGGCCATGGCGGCTTGGCAGGCGATAGACATAGGGGCGATCCCAAGGGTCGCTGGGCATGGCGGTGCCGCCGAGATAGGGGCCGTTCCAGCGGCTGGCGACCGGTCCGGCCGGGCGCGCCATGAGGGCCCCAAGCCCCTCTTCCTGGCTTGGATAGCGGCCAACGTCGAGTCGGTAGAGGTCGAGGCCGGTGGCGATATTCTCGATCTGCAAGCCAGCGGTCCGATGCTTCGCGCGCCCGAAATAATCCATGACCCTGGGCCCCACCAGGCCAAAGACCAGGCCGAGGATGGCGAGCACGATCAGCACCTCGATCAAGGTGATGCCCGCTTGCGCGTGTCGTCGCTGGGGTTTCAGCGGGGGGTGTGGCACGGGTCAGATGGCCAATTCGTAAATGTCCATGACGGCGGAGATCAGCGAGAGGACGATCAGGGCGACGATACCACCAAGCAGGATGGTAAGCGCCGGCGTCAGCAGCGCCACCAGGCGCGCCGTCGCCCGCTGGGTCTCGCGGTCCAGGATTTCCGCCGTCTTGAGCAGCATGGCGTCGAGACGACCGCTTTCCTCGCCGACCCGCGTGAGCTCGATGGCGATGGCGGGCAGGTGCTTGCCCGCGGCCAGCATGGCCGAAAGCCGCCGGCCTTCGCGCGTGCCGCTGGCGGCCTCCCTGAGCGTCCGGCCGATGGCCGCGTTGCCGGCGGCGTTGGCCACGATCTCTAGCGCGGCGGGCAGCGCCACGCCGTTGGCGACGAGCGTGCCGAGGAGCCGCATGACCCGTTCCGTCGCGAAACGGGCGATCAGATCGCCAAACAGCGGCAGGCGAAGGAGAGCCGTGTCGAAGGCCAGCCGCCGCTCCGGCCGTTTCAAGAGGCTCGGCCCCATGACGGCCGCGAGGACCGCCAGGACGGCGAGCGGCGGACCCCAGACGGCAACGACATCGCCGAGCGCCAGCATCATCTGGGTTGCCGGCGGCAAGGGCCGGCCGAAGCCTTGGAACAATGCGGCAAAACGCGGCAGGACGAAGCCCAGCAGCACAGCGATCGAGAGTGCCGCGACGGCAAGGACGATCGCCGGATAGATGAGCGCCGAGCGCACGCCCTCTCGCAACGCCTCGCCGCGCTCCAGGCTTTCCGCCAGCCGTTCCACCACCCGGTCCAGGGTGCCGCCGGCTTCGCCGGCGCCGAGCATCGCGACATAGACGGGATCGAAGTCCTCGGCGGCGGCGGCGGCGGAGAACGGCTCGCCACCGGTGATGCGGCCATGCAGCCGGGCGACGAGGGCAACGGTCGCCCGTTCGGCCGACATTTCCCGCTGGATAGCGAGGCTCCGCTCCAGCGGGATGCCGGCGGAGAGCAGTGTCGCGAGCTGGCGGGAGAAGCCGACAAGTGTTTTGGTTGTGGGCGGGCGCCGGGCCGGCGCTTGCGGGCGCGCCGGATCGGCCCGCGCCTCCACCGCTTCGATCGGCAGCAGGCCCTGATCCTGCAGGCGCTGGATGGCCGCCGTCCGGTCGGCGGCGTCCATATCGCCTTGGATTGTCGCGCCGTCGGCGGCGAGGGCGGTATAGCGAAAGACGGGCATTGTTGCTGTCCGTTCAGCCGGCCGTGGTGACGCGCATGACCTCGTCCAAGGTCGTCTCCCCGGCTAGGGCTTTGCTTAGCCCGTCGTCGGCGATCGACACCATGCCTTCGCCGATCGCCCGGCGTTCGATGGCGGGCGCGTCGGCGTGGGCCAGCACCATCTCGGCGAGGCCGTCGCTGAGAACCAGCAACTCGGCGATGCTGGTGCGGCCCCGATAGCCGGTGCCGCCGCATGCGGCGCAGCCGACAGGCTTGTAGAGGGTGCGGCCCGGAACCCATCCGAGCCGCTCCAACCCGAGGGTCCGGGCGAGCGCCGCCCCGACCGGCGCGGGCTGGCGGCATTGTGGACAGAGAGTCTTGACCAGGCGCTGGCTGAGGATCGCGTTGACCGTCGAATTCAAGAGGAAGCCCTCGATCCCCATGTCAAGCAGGCGCGTCACCGCCCCGGCGGCACTGTTGGTGTGGACGGTGGAGAGCACCAGATGGCCGGTCAGGGCCGCCTGCACCGCGATCTGGGCGGTCTCGCCGTCGCGGATTTCACCGACCATCAGGATGTCCGGGTCCTGGCGGAGCTGGGCCCGGAGAATCTGCGAGAAGCTCAGGCCGATGCGCGGGTTGACCTGGACCTGGTTGATGCCGGCGAGCTGATATTCGATCGGGTCCTCGGCCGTCAGGATCTTGCGGTCCGGCGTGTTCAGCCGATTGAGCGCGGCATAGAGGGTCGTGGTCTTGCCGCTCCCGGTCGGGCCGGTGACAAGCAAGACGCCATGCGGGCGGTCAAGCAAGCGGTGGATTCCCGCCAGCACGGCCGGCGTGAAACCGAGCAGCGCGAAGTCGAGCGGCGCCCGCGCCTTGTCCAGGAGGCGCAGCACGACGCTCTCGCCGAACTGGGTCGGCAGGCACGCGACGCGAATGTCGATGTCGCGGCCCCGCACTGCGAGTTTGCAGCGTCCGTCCTGCGGCAGCCGCCGCTCGGCGATGTCGAGGCCGGCCAGGATTTTGACGCGGCTCGCCATCGCCGCCTGTAGACCCGGGCTCAGCGTCTGCGCGGTTCGCAACACCCCATCCACCCGATAGCGCACCAGCAGGCGATCCTCGAAGGGCTCGATGTGAATGTCCGATGCCCGGGTGGCAACGGCTTCTTCGACCAGCGAGTTGATCAGGCGGACGACCGGCGCCTCGCTCGCGAGGTCGCTCAGCCGTTCGGCGTCGAGCGCGGTACCGGCGCCTTGGGGCATGTCGATCTCGTCCAGGATGCGGCCGATGGCGGCCCGTCCCGAGCCATAGAGCCGGTCGAGCGCCCGGTCGAGATCGGCGGGCAGCGCCACGGCGGCGCGCACCGGCTTGCCGACCAGGAGGTGCACCGCCTCGAGCGCGTAGCGGTCGCCGGGGTCCGCCATGGCGAGCCTGAGGCCGTCCGCCTCGTCGGCGAGCGGCACCAGGCGATGCTGGCGCAGGAAGGCGGGCTGGATGCGATCGGCGAGGACCGGCGCCGGTGGATAATCGCCGGGTGCCGCCAGAGGCAAGCCATGGAAGGCCGCGAGGCTGAGTGCTAGATGTTCCTCCGCGATGAGCCCCAGGCCCGCCAGCAACGTCAGAACGGTTTCGCCGGGTCGGCCGACGAGCCGGAGCACGCGCTCGCGGGTTTGGGCGTCGATGGCGCCCTCGGCCATCAGATGGTCTAGAAAAGCATCGCTCGCCATGGCACGCGTCTCCGAGAGCGCCATGCCTGCTCAGCCTCCGGCCAAGGGGTCATAGAGCCAGATCAGCCAGAAGGCCGCCGCCAGAAAGGCACCGAACGGTAGCTGGGTGGCGGCGCCCACCGGCCGGCCGGCGCAAGCGGCGAGTCCCGTGCCGGCAAGCGCCGTCAGGCTCGCCAATAGGACGAGATCGGGGAGCGCTTGCCAGCCGATCCAGGCACCCCCCGCGCCGAGCAGCTTGGCATCCCCGAGGCCGAGGCCCTCGCGCCCTCTGAGCCGCCAATAGGCGGCACCGATCGTTGCAAAGAGGGCAAAGCCCGCGGCGGCACCGATGGCGTGGTCCAGGGTGAGCGCCGCCGCGTCACCCGAGGGCGCGCCCGCCCAGGTGACGATCAGGCCGGCCGGGATCAGCGGCAGGGTCAACCGGTCGGGCAGGATATGGCGCCGGATGTCGGCTATCGCGAGGGCCAAGAGGGCACCACCCAGGCTCCAGCCGGCCCAGAACCGGAGGCCCTCCAATTCGATGGCGGCCCAGAAGCCAACGAACCCAAAACCCGCCACCCAGAGGGCCTCGGGCCGCCGCCAACCGGCCCGCTGAAGGGTAAGAGCGTCGATCATGGCCCGAACTATAGCGCTTTCGGCCAAGCGGGCGCGAGAATGAAGCAAGACCTCCCTCCCTGTTCGATACCCATCGCCTCGCGCCCCGCCCCTGAAGGGGCTAAAAGCAAACCCAATAACCAATTGATTTCAAACGAATATTGTATTTTCTTAGGAATTTATTACCAAAGTGTAGTTATATTGTGAATATCACTATATTCGATCCATTGCGGTTTGTCACGCGCCATGCGGCGGCGAGGATGACGAAAGGCACCTCGACGGTTACCGCGAGCCCGGCACCGCGAGGAATCCCGCCCGAGCCGCCTTGAAAATTGGCTTCGTTCGGTAAAAATACCTTTTCCGGGAATCCGGGAAATCGGGAGTAAATTGGAATGGCGGTAGGGACGCCCGGGTCGCGCTTGCCCGAGTGGCGAAGCCGCGCAACGGATTCTGTACGTGTTCTTTGTCGGCCTGATAGGATTGCCGCCATCGAGGCATGACATGCACGGCAACATCGGGAGGCGACATGAAGATTCGAGCCGGCCTATGGGCCGTTGCGCTGAGTTTGCTGACGCTGACAGCGCCGGCCACGGCCAATGCCCAGGATTGGCCGATCAAGCCGGTGAAATTGATCTTGAACTACGCACCCGGCGGTTCCACGGATAATGCCACCCGGCCGTTCGCCGAACGCCTCTCGACGGCGCTCGGCCAGCAGTTCGTCATCGAGAACAAGAGCGGCGCCGCCGGCGCCATCGGTGTCGAAGCCGGAATCAAGGCGCCGCCCGACGGCTACAATTTCTTCGTGACGCCCGTGGCCTCGGTGACCGTGCTGCCGAACGCGCGCAAGACACCCTACGACCCCTTCACCGACATGATCCCGATCGCGCAGTTCGCCGACTCGACCCTGATTTTCGCGGTCCACCCCTCGGTTCCCGCCAATACCATCCAGGAGTTCGTGGCCTATGCCAAGGCCAACCCCGGCAAGGTGAATTTCGGCTCGTCCGGCCTCGGCACCCTGACCCAAATGGTCATCGAGACCCTGAACAATGTGACGGGCATTAAGGTCGAGCACATTCCCTATCGCGGCGGCTCGGAGTCGCTCGCCGATTTCCTGGCGGGTCATGTGCAGGCATTTTCCGAGGGCAACGCCTTGCCGCATATCAAGGCCGGCAAGGCGAAACTCTTGGCGGTGGTCGATAGCGAGCGTCACCCGGATTTTCCCAGCGTGCCGATGATGAGCGAGATCTACCCCGAATACGACATCATCAACTGGTTCGGTATATTTGCCCCCAAGGGTACGGCGGAGCCAATCATCCGCAAGTTCAACGCCGAAGTGAACAAGATCGCGAAGCTGCCAGAGATCAAGGAGCATTTCCTGAAGCTCGCGCTCAAACCCCGGGTCAGCACGCCGGAGGAATTCGCGGCGCGCTTGCGCAAGGACTTCGACCGTTATGGCGCGCTGGTGCGCGAACTCAAGATGACCCTGGAGTAGAAGATAGGGCGGCCGAGAGGTCGGCCAGGAGATCCGCCGGGTCTTCGATGCCGACCGAGAGCCGGAGGAGATCGGGCGGGGCGGGCGTGCCCGCCCCCTCGATCGAGGCGCGATGCTCGATCAGGCTCTCGACGCCGCCAAGCGACGTGGCGCGTTTCCAGAGACGGACCCGGGCGGCGGCGGCAATCGCCGCCGCTTCGCCGCCCTTGACGCGCACCGACAGCATGGCGCCGAAGCCACCCCGCATCTGACGGGCGGCGACCGCATGGCCGGGGTGGCTCGCGAGCCCCGGGTAAAGCACTTCAGCTATGCGAGCGTGGTTTGCCAGGCGCTCGGCGAGCCACTGGGCGCTCCGCGTCGCCGCCTCGACGCGCAGGAAGAGGGTGCGCATGCCGCGAAGCAGCAGCCACGCCTCGAACGAGCCGAGGATGGCGCCGCCGTCATGGCGCGCGCCGCGAATACGCTGCCAGAACTCGTCCGCCCGCGCCGTGACCAGGGCGCCCGCGATCACGTCGCTATGGCCGTTCAGATATTTGGTGCCGGCATGCATGACGAGATCGGCGCCATGCTCGATCGGACGGGTGAGGACCGGGGTCGGCACCGTGTTGTCGACGGCAAGCCGGGCCCCCACTTCCGCCGCGAGCTGGGCAAGGCCCGCGAGGTCGCTGACGATCCAGGTCGGATTGGCCGGGGTCTCGGCCCAGATCAGCTTGGTGCGGCCGGGGTGGAGGGCGGCCCTGACCGCGTCGAGATCGTCCATGGCCACGAAGTCGACGGCGAGACCCCAGGCCGTGGCCCATTCGCCGAGCCACTTTCTGAGCCCCCAATACATGACTCGGGGTGCGAGCACATGGTCGCCGGGGGCCAGCGACTGGAAGACCGTCGTCGCGGCCGCCATGCCCGAGGCGAACAGCAGCGTCTCGGCGCCGCCTTCCAGTTCGGTCAGTAGGGCCTCGGCCTGGTCATAGGTCGGGTTGGTGTCCCGGCCATAGCCGTAACCGCTCGTGTAGCGATTGTCGGGGTCGCGCAGGAAGGTGGCCGAGGGGTGGATCGCCGGCGTGACGGCGCGCGTCCTGGGGTCGATCCAGCCGAGCGCCTGGGCGGCCTGGGTGCGTCGTGTCCAGTCTCCCTTGCCGCCCTCCCGCGCCACGTCAGGCGTCGATCTGGTCGAGATATTGCCGTACCCAGTCGAAGCCCACAAAATCGACATAGGCGCGCATGATCCTGTGGGTGACGGGGCCAGGCACCTTGCCATCGCCGATGCGGGCGCCATTGACGCTCGCCACCGGGCAAACACAGAAGCTGGTCGAGGAAATAAAGCACTCCTCGGCGGTGTAGGCGTCAAAGAGGTCGATATCCTTCTCGACCAGACCGATGCCCATGTTCTTCGCCAGATCGAACACGGTCTCGCGGCTGATCCCCGGCAGCACATAGCGCTCGACCGGCGTGTAGATGACGCCTTCCCTGACGATGAAGATGTTGCTACCCTTGCCCTCAGCGAGATTGCCGTTGGTGTCGAGCAGGACGGCCAGCGCCGAAGGGTTCTGGGCGACAACCTCCAAGTCGGCGACGACCATGTTGAGATAATTGTGGGTCTTGGCGCGCGGGCTGATCATGTCGGGTGCCGTGCGGCGCACCGAGGGTGTCACCACCTCGATGCCGTCGCGATAGAGTTTTGCCCGCGCCTTGAGCGGCAGCGGCAGGGTTTCGACGATGACCGTCGGTCCCGTATGATCCGGCCATGCGCCCCGGTCCGAGGCGTCGATGCCGCGGGTGACGCGCTGGGTTACCCAATAATCTTCGTCCTTGCCGATGAGCGGCAGGTTGCGCTCGGCGATCTCCTCGGTGATGCGGCCGAATTCGCTGGGCGTCAGGCCCGGATCGATCCTGAGATAGCGGAGCGATCGATACAGCCGGTCGATATGCTCCCCCACCTTGAACAGCTTGTGGCCGAAGGTGCGGGTCGTATCGAACACCGCGTCGCCATATTTCACGCCCCGATCGCGGAAGGGAATGAGCACTTCGCTCTCGGGGACGATCTTGCCGTTGAAATAAGCGACGCGCTGATTGGCGAGTGACATGTCGGGCTCCTTGCAAAATTAAGCGAAGGTGGCGGTGGAACTCATGGCGATGGTGCCTTCGGGCGTGAGCGACCAGAGCGACGAGGTCGTGCCGTCCGGTTCCGGCCGGCCCACGAGTGTGACCGGCGCCGTGTCGAAAAGGGGCGCCCGGGCGCGCATCTGGAACGACGTCATGGCGCGGCCGGGGTTATGGTCACGCGCGAAATTGAGCAGCAGGGTCGATGAATACGGCCCATGCACCACCAGGCCCGGATAGCCCTCGACCTCGGTGGCATAGGGCCGGTCGTAATGGATGCGGTGGCCGTTGAAGGTCAAAGCCGAAAAACGGAACAGGGATACCTCGTTGGCGTGGTGCGTCTGCCGCCAGGGTGTGTCGGCCGGGGCCGATTCGTGTTTCGGGATGCCGCTTTTGGCTCCCTGCGGGACTTCCTCGCGGAAGACGCTGTCATTTTCCTCCTCGACGGCGAGGCCGGCCGGCGTCGAGATGCGGTGGGTCACGGTCACGAAGGCGAGGGTTCCCGTATTGCCGCGCTTGATGGTGATATTGGAGAGGATCGTCTCGCGCGTGAGTGCCTCGCCCACATGAATCGGTTTCAGGAAGCGCATGCGCGTGCCCGCGAACATGCGCCGTGGAAACGGCATCTTCGGGATCACTCCGGTCGATATAGCCAGCCCGTCGGCGGCAAGCTCGGCCGGACGGAACATCGGCAGAAAATACATTGTGTGCCAGCCGGGCGGGATGGCCTGTCCCGGTGCGGGTTCGTGTTCGTCACGGTCGAATGTCACGATCATGCCGCGCATCGGCGCCGCCGTGGCGACATCGCTCGCGGTGATCTTGCGCCCGATATGCTGGGTCAGCTTGTCATACTCGTCCGTCATTCCCCCCCCTTCCCGGCTTGTTGGCGCCAGGCGAGACGGGGTGATGATAGCCGGCCGCGCCGTTATCCCCAAGCGGTCGTGACGACGGAACTTGATTTGTAACAGCCCAGGTTCCCGTGCCGGTTTACGCGAGGCGGAGGGTTTTAGCGAGAACTGCGGGGTCGCGTGACAGGGCTTCGATGATGTTCCAGCCTTGCTTTCTTGCGGTAGAGATGAAGGAGCGGAGGGTCGCGAAGTCGCTCGCG
>SHVR01000050.1 GCA_009694185.1 Alphaproteobacteria bacterium
ACGACGAGATCGGCGCGCACCAGTTCGGCGGCGATCTTGCCGGCACGCCCGGCGCGCGCCTCGGCCTCGAGCCGGTTGACCAGGTCGAGGGTGTTGAAGAAGCGGCCGCGCGCGCCGTTGCGCACGCAAGTAGCGGCGATCGCGATGGCGAGATGACTCTTTCCGGTACCGGTTCCGCCGACCAGCACGGCGTTGCGTTGTTGCGCCAGGAAGCCGCCGCCGTGCAGCTCGCGGACCAGCGGCTCGTTCACCGGCGAGGCGGCGAAGTCGAACTCGGCGAGCGTCTTGGCCAGCGGCAACTTGGCCTTGCCCATGCGATACGCGGCGGCGCGCGCTCGGTTGTCGGTGAGCTGGGCCTTGAGCAACTCGCCGATCGTGCGCTGCACCGGATGGCGGCGCTTGATCGCTTCGGCGACCACCTCGTCGTAGGCCGCGCGCATGCCGGCGAGCTTCAGCGTGCCGAGCATGCCGAGGATTTCCTGGCGCTCCATCACGATACTCCTAGTGCCCGGCGCAGCGCGTCGTAACGGGCGCAGTCGGCCACCGGCTCGATCGCGAGCCGCATGCCGATCGGTGTCGCCACCGGCGCCACGGCCGCTGGCTGGCGCTGGCGCGCCAGCATGTTGAGCACGACGTCGCGGCTGTGCAGATTGGCGGCGAGCGCGTCCCGACAGGCCGCCTCCACCGCCTCGATGCCGTCCTCGGCGACCGCCGCCAGGATGTCGACGAACTGCCGGTCGCCGTCGGCGTGATCGGCCAGATGCCGGCGAACCTCGGCCAGCCCCGCCGGCAGCGCCCAGTCGCGGAACGGCTGGCCGTTCCTGAGCGCGCCGGGCTTGCGGGCCAGCACCGGCAGATAGTGCCAGGGATCGTACACCGTGTGCTCGCGGCCGAACCGGCGGGCGTGCTCGGCGACGATCTCGCCGTCCTGCCACAGCACGACCCGGTCGGCATAGGCGCGCAGCTGCGCCGGTCGCCGCGCCGCCTTGGCGGCGGCGCTGTAGCGATTGTGGTCGAAGCGCACCAGACTGCTCTTCGACACCGCGACATCGATCTCCTGGAAGCCGTCGAACGGCCCCGGATAGGCGATCAGGCTGGCGCGCTCGGCCTCGAACACCGAGCGGATGGTGCGGTCCTTCTGCTCGGGATGGAGCGCCGCGCGGGCGTGCGCCACGCAACGCTCGGCGAGCCAGGCATTCAGCTCGCCATAACCGGCAAACCGCAGCCGGGGCGTGAAGAACCGCTCCCGCGCGTTGCCGACCTGGTTCTCCACCTGGCCCTTCTCCCAGCCCGCCACCGGCGTGCACGCCACCGGTTCCACCAGGTAGTGCGAGCACATCTGCTCGAAGCGACGGTTGAAGCGACGCTCCTTGCCAACGAAGACCGCGTCGACCGCCGTCTTCATGTTGTCGTAGATGCCGCGCCGGCAGGCGCCGCCAAACAGCCGGAACGCCCGGTCGTGCGCGTCGAACACCATCTCCTGGGTCTCGCGCGGATACGCCTGGATCAGGAACATCCGGCTGTGGCACAGCCGCACATGCGCCGCCTTCACCGTCGTCGTCACGCCGCCAAGCACGACCACCTCGTGGCTCCAGTCGAACTGGTAGGCCTCGCCCGGCGCGAACCACAGCGGAATGAACACCTCGCCGGTCTTGCCCCGCTCGCGGCGCCACGACCGCACCTGGCGCTGCACGCTGTCGTAGGCCCCGGCATAGCCTTCGCTCCGCAGCAGCTCGTACAGCCGCCGCGCCGTCAACCGCTCGCGCCGCGGCCGCTGATGATTGGCCTCCAGCATCGCCGCGAGCCGCGCGACAAACGCCCCAAGCCGCGGTTGCGGCTGGCTCCGGCGCGCGTAGCGGAACTCGGTCGCCTCCCGCCGCACCGCCTTGCGCACCGTCTTCCGAGATACATGCAGCTCGCGCGCAATCTGCCGGAGACCCTTTTGCTCGACGAAATGCGCCCGCCTGATCCGCCCGATCGTCTCCACCGTCAGCATCCCCGGTCCTGCTCCCCCCGCAACCAGGAGAAGCATTCATCACATCCGCTGGGCGGGTCCCGATTGGACGCTGATCACCCCGAATGCCGGGTCACTTTTCCATGCTGTTTTCCAGATTGCATTTTTTGATTCAACACAGGACGCAACACTTTTCATTGCTACAGTTGAGATTGCATTTCTTACGAATCCGATCCGTATAGAACTCACAAATTGCTATGTAGTTCCGGTATCATGGCTCCCGGATGTGTATGTGAATCCTAGCAACAACGGAAATTTACAATCCTCCAAATACAAAGACTTACCAGCCGCCATACGGCGGAGCTTGCCGGAATTTGTTGCTCTATTGCGCGACAAGCTGGCTTTCGCCCGTCAAAGGCGGTTGAGAAATTTTTCCGTGAATGACTGACCGCTAACCGCCTTTTTCGATGTCTTATTCACACCAATAGCCTCGAAATCGTCCAGCCTACGTTGTGATCGTGTCGCACTTCAACTGTCCCCAAAAGAGCCCAAAACGGGAAATTATCGACTTCTGATGCTATACTTCTCCTTGTGAAATCGGCCAAGCGGCGGCGTGCGCCAACTATCCAAAACGGGACAGTGCCCCCGCGCCGGCTGGTCAATGCGAAGCGCCGGCCGCGCAATTACCAGACCGTCAAGGACGTGGGGAAGCGGGTCGAAGACGCACGGTCGCGACCGCACCCTACTTCGCGAGTGTCTTCAGAAAGGCGATGACGTCGGCCCGGTCTTGCCCGCTGGGCCAGCCCGGGAAGACCATCTTGGTGCCCTTGGCGACGGACTGGGGACCGGCGAGCCATTGGTCGAGCCGGGCCTCGTTCCACGCCTCGCCCTGGGCGACGAGGACCGGGGAATAGCGGAAGCCGTCGGCGCTCGCGATCTTGCGGCCGACGATGCCGTGCAGGTTCGGGCCGACCTTGTGTTTGCCGGAGGCGTCGGCGGTGTGGCAGTTGGTGCAGCGCGTGAACAAAGTCTTGCCGCGCTCGGCATTGCCGGGCGCCGTCGCCGGGGCGCCCGCAACAACGCTCGGCACCGCGCCCCGAACCTTCACCACCAGCTCGTCATAGCTCAGCACATAGTCGGCGTCGGGCAGCGCCTTGTGGCAGATGAGGCAGGGCTCTTCCTTGGTGTCGGTCTTGTTGACCTTGTCCGGTGTGTAGACGGTGTAGTTCCAGTCGCCATTGCGGATATTTTCGGGGAACGCGTCGCCCCAGCCGGCCTGCTTCTCCATCAAGCTGTACTGGAGAAAGTCGCCGCGCTCCCAGGTGCCATCGGCGGCTTCCACCGGCTTGCCGGCCGCATCGACCTTGGCCTTGTAAACCACCATCACCAGAACCGATCCATTGGGCAGCGACCCCGCGCGCTTGGCACCCTCGGCCGCAATCGGATTGGCGTAGAGATAGCGAACCTGGCCATTGTCCGGTCGATTGTGAATGCCGTAAAGCACGTGCTTGTCGGGATAGTCGGCGGGGAACGCGATCCGGGCCGGGTCCGCGTGAGAAGCCTGGCTAATCAATGTTGCGGCCACCGCCGCCAATGCCAAAGGTCGCATGTCTTCCCCCCGCCGCGATGTGCGCCAATATCGTGCCATCATACGCCACGGAAAGGCCTTCCCGTATTCAAGCAAACGTGATCGCCGCTGAGTGGGGCGTGCCCCCAAGCGAGCGCGGCCCCGCGGACCGGCAGCGTGCTGGTGCCCAGGAGAAGACTCGAACTTCCACGAGCTTGCGCCCACAGGTACCTGAAACCTGCGCGTCTACCAATTCCGCCACCTGGGCAGGGTACGGAGCGGCTTGATTAGGGGTCACCCCGTTGGCTGTCAACGGGATTAAGGTAGTTTACCCACAAACGAGCACCGCATTTGCCCGATTCGCACTCGTATGATTAGGATTCCCAGAGCCGGGGGGCGCATGATCACGGTCGGTCTATCGCAAGACATTTTGGCCTGCTTTCCGACATTGATGCTGGTCCGGGTAGCGCCCCAGCTCGCGCGGTTGAAAACCGAGTTTGTCGAATTGTCGCGGTCCGTGAAAGACAACAGCGCGGGGTGACAAATTAGCAATCATGGCGGATGGCAATCGGCGTCGACGATTTTCCAGTTGCAACACCCCATCCTCAAGGCGTTATCGCAGGTCATCTTTCAGGCCGTTGTCGACCTGTCGGCGGTGACGCTCGGGCGCGCCGGTCAACCGGTTTCCGTCGAAGGTGCCTTGGACGGTTGGCTGAATATCAATGGCCCCGGCGACTACAACATCGTCCATTCCCACCCGAACGCCACCTGGTCGGGTGTCTATTACATCGACGTGGGTTCCCAGGACGATAGGCGGCCGCATAGTGGCGATATCGAATTTACGGACCCCAGAGGCACCGTCGATCATCTGGAGGCGCCGGTCGTTGCGCATGGCGGCAATCGACGCATCAAGCCAGCCGACGCAATGATGATCTTGTTCCCTGGCTACCTGACGCACTTCGTCCATCCCTACACGGGCGTGGGCGAGAGGATCACTCTTGCTTTCAATGTGCAAATCCGCTCCGTGAAGTAGTGTAAGCGAGCCGGCCGGCCCCGAGGAGATGCACCATGGCGCTCACCATCACGCCCTTGACCCCCGCCTTCGGCGCCGAAATCGCCGGCATCGACGCGGCCAAGGCCTTGCGCGACGCCGCGTTCCGGCCGATCCGGGACGCCTTCGAGGAATATTCGGTCATCCTGTTGCGCGACCAGGGCTTCGACGACGCCTCCCAAATCGCTTTTTCCAAGCATTTCGGGCCGCTCGAGATTTCGATCTCGGCCAACCCGGCGGGCGGCACCCACTTCGCCCGCCAGTCCAATGTCGACATGACGAGCGGTGGCATCATCGCCAAGGACGATCGGCGCATGCGCTATCAGCTTGGCAATTATCTGTGGCACACCGACAGCTCGTTCAAGCCGGTGCCCGCGCTCTGCTCGCTTCTGTCGGCGCGCGAAGTGCCGCCCGAGGGCGGCAACACGGAGTTCGCCAGCATGCGGGCCGCCCATGCGGCACTGCCCGCGGAAACCCGGCGGAAGCTCGAAGGCCTGGTGGCGGTGCATAGCCTGGCCTATTCCCGCGCCCGAGTGGACCCGACGGTGCTGACCCCAAACCAGCGCCAGGAAGTGCCCGCCGTCCGCCAGACGATGGTGCGCTCCAACCCGGTCAATGGCCGCAATGCCATCTTCATCGGCGCCCATGCCTCGCATGTGGAAGGCTGGCCATTGGCCGAAGGCCGCCAATTCATCGCCGAGTTGATGGCGTTCGCGACCCAACCCCGCTTCACCTACAGCCACCGCTGGCGGCCGGGCGACATCGTCATCTGGGACAATCGCGCCGTGCTGCACCGGGCGACGGCCTATGACACCGTGAAATACCGCCGCCTGATGCAGCGCACGACCGTCGCCGGCGACGGCCCCACGGTAGCGGACCCGCTGGTCCCCGCCGACCAGGTGGCGGAAATGTATGCGAGCGTCGGGGTCCCGGCGTGATTGCAGTGATGCTGGCGGCGGGTATCGGCCGCCGCCTGACCGGTGGCGACATGGCGCACCCGCCCAAGGTGTTGTTGCGCTTCAACGGCCGGAGCTTGTTGGAGCGGCATCTGGCGGCGCTCCGGGCGGCGGGCGTCAGGCAACTGGTCATGGTGCTGGGCTATCGCCCGGAGGCGATCCAGGCGGAGCTGGCGGCGCTCTCCGCCGGTGACTTCGTGGCGCATGACCATAACCCCGATTATCTGCGCGGCAGCGTCCTCTCCCTCTGGGCGGCGCGGGAGAGGCTCCGGGCGGGCGAAGATGTGCTGGTCATGGATGGCGACGTGCTCTATCACCCCAACCTGCTGATCCGCCTGGTCACCTCGCCCCATGGCAACTGCCTCCTCCTCGACCGGGATTTCGTGCCGGGCGATGAGCCGGTGAAGCTCTGTCTTGTGAACGGCCGTCCAGTCGAGTTCGGGAAGCGGGTCGAGGTGGGTTACGACACGGTCGGCGAATGGCCCGGTTTCCTGCGCCTGGTGCCCGACATGGCGGCGGAAATGGCCGACCGGCTTGACGCCTATGTGGCGGCCGGGCGCCTCGACGAGCCTTGCGAGGAAGTCTTTCGCGACGCCATGCTGGCCGATCCCGCCGCCTTCGGGGTCGAGGACGTGACCGGCCTGCCCTGGATCGAGATCGACTTTCCCGAGGATGTGGCCCGCGCCCAGCGCGATATCCTGCCGCGCATCGACACGGATGGCGGCCTGGGTGCGCGGCCGGCCACGCGCTAAATTGATGAGGCCCACGCCATGCAAAGCCTGACCACCGGCAACTGTTTTCATCATGTCGCCATCCGCGCCGTGGATTTCGACGCCACCATCCGCTTCTATACCGAGGGACTTGGCTTCCGGCTGCACTTCCCGTTCGCGATTCCCGGGCGGATCGACCGCGCGGCGTTTCTGGACGCCGGCGACGGGCGCTTTGTCGAAGTGTTCGGCCAGGGCTCGACCGTCCAGTCGCAGGGACGGCGGCGTGCGCCCCATGAGGAGCCGACAGAGGGCGCGCTCCTGCATTTCTGCCTCAGGGCAGCCGATGTAGACGCGTCTTATGATCGTGCGCTTGCCGCCGGCGCCACCGCGCGTGTGGCACCCGGATCGCGGCGGCTCTCGGAGGACCCGCTGGTCGAGGTGCGGATCGCATTCGTGACCGGACCGAACGGCGAGGTCATCGAGTTCCTGCAAAGCGAGCAGATTTAGACTTTGTAGACGTAGGTCTTGCCCGCTTCGCGATCGATGTCGGGCGGATAGTTCTTGTGCTTGTCGGCATGGTAGAGCGCGTAATGGTCGCCCTGGGAGAGGCGGTTGTAAGTGATGAGATGCAGCCGGCGGAGCTCATTCGTCGGATTGGGCTCCGAGGCATGCGGCGTGTAGGCGCCGAGATACAAGAGATCGCCCGGCCTCATCGGGCAATCGACAAACTTCATGTCGGCCGTGTCCGCCTCGGTCAGGGGCTCCCAGGCGCGAAACAGGCCGCGCTTGTGCTGGCCGGGCGCCACACGCAAACAGCCATTGGCTATTGTCGCCTCGTCGATGCAAACGATGACCGTCACGAACTGGCTGGCATAAACCTCCCAGCCGGCCTGGGAATCCTGATGCGGCTTGAAGCCGTCGCCACCCGGCATCTTGAAATTGATCTTTTCCTTGAAGAGGGTGGCGGGCTCGCCCAAGAGCTGGCCGACCGAGGGCTTGAGCGCCTCGGTGAGCTGGCGGAAGCCCGCATGGAAGGGCGCGATATGCTCGATACGCGCGATGAGCTGGCGGCTGGAATCGAGCCGGCTCGTCTCGTGATAGACCCAGTGGCGGCCCGATTGCTCGGGCCAGGCGGCAATCTCATCGGTCCAAAGGGTGATCCGGACCATCGCCTGGGCATCGAATGCCCGCCGCACCAGGACATAGCCGTCCCGCTCGTAATCGCGAATTTCAGCGTCGGTCAGTTGGGGCGTGGGCAGCATGGCTTGGTTCCGGGAAGCGTGGGTTAGTTGCCCGCGGCGGACATGGCGAGCTTGCGCACCCGCCACCAGGAGATGAGCGCAAAGATCGGTATCACGACCGCGGACGCGACCAGCAGCGGGTAAGCCGCCCCCAGCCAGATCGCCGGCCCTAGCAGGTAGAGAACATCGTCGAAATCGAAGCCCGCCACGCCGGAGAAGGGCTTGCGCCCGGCCTCGTCCTGGCGCTCGAAGCGTTCCGCCACCACCGAGGCGACGACGATGGAGATGCCGCCGACAAGGCCCATGAGGATCGCCCAGTTACCGAGATCGCTGTCGCGGAGCCCGATGCCGATGGCGGCAAAAAACAACGCGTTCACACCCACGTCGGCGTAATAGTCGAAGAGATGCCCGCCGGGGCTGCTGAGATTGCCGATCCGGGCGAGTTCGCCGTCGGCCCGGTCGAGGAAGGCCGAGAGCACCCACAACACGGCACCCCAACCGAAGAGGGCAGCATCGCCACTGGCGAAGGCGGCGCATGCGGCCACGCCGCTCAACACGCGCAGCGCCGTCAAATGGTTGGGCGTGACGGCCGTGCCAAGGAGCGGACGAATACACGCCCGCGCCAACTTGTGGGTCCAGGAATCGTTTGCCATGGGGTCTCTCTTATCGGTCCGGGCGGGACCCGTCCAGCGCCCTGGGTCGCCGCCGGCCCCACAAACGGCGACCTTCGGCCATCTGCCAGGCAATCAGCGCCGGTACGCCCAGGAGCACGTCGCGCACCCGGCGGATGAGGGACAGCGCCAGGCCCGCTTCGGGCCCGACCCCAATCAGCGCGGCGAGCAGCATGAAGCCGCCCTCCTGGACGCCGAGCCCGGCCGGAACGGGGAAGGCGGCGCTGCGTACCGCATGGATCAGGCTTTCCAGGATGAGCGCGTCATAGACGCTCACACCATGGCCCATGGCGTGGAGCGCAATCCAGATCTCGCCCGCGCCCGCGATCCACGAGGTCATGTGATGGACGAAGCTCAAGGCGAGACGGCGGCGGTCGCGATAGGTCCGGCGCAGCGTCTCGTGCATGCCCGCCCAGTCGTCCGCCCCCGCCCAGGCGAGACGGCGCACGAACCAGGCGAGCCCCGTTTCCACGACCCGCAACAGACCCGCGTGCTGGGCGGTGACGAATAAAGCGAGCGCGAACCCCAGCACACCGAGACCGCCGATGAGCCAGGGCAGCGCCGCCGCCTGGTCGCCACCCGCCGCCAAGAGGCCGATACCCATGAGGGTGAAGACGAACTGGGTGGCGGTGTCCATGGTCATGTCGGCAATCGTGGCGGCGCCGGCCGCGCTACCCCCCGCACCCCGGGCGGCATAGAGCCGGGCGCCCACCACGGCGCCGCCGATTTGCGCGACCGGCAGCAGATTGTCGACCCCCTCGCGGATCCAGCGGAGCCACAACAGGGTCAAGAAGCCACGCGGCACGGCCGGGTCCACAAGGGCACGCCAGCCGAGCGCCGAGAAGCCCATCGGCAACAGATGGAAGAGCGAAACGGCCAGGACACCTTGCCAGGAGCTGGCGAGCGCGCCGAAGACCGCGTCGGCGCCCTCATGGACCACAAGCGCGATGGCGAGCCCGAGCCCGGCCAAGGCCATGACTGCGAGCGTCAGGCGGACCGGCCAACGGCGCTTCGGCCCGGTCATGCTATGAGCCCATTTCGGCGGTGCGGCGCGGGTCCTCGCCGCGCCTCAGCGCCGGCCAAAAGACCAGGACCACGACCGCCAAGCCGATGCCGAGCGAACTGCTGATGGCGACGGCCGTGGCGGCACCGAGCGAGTGGGCAAGCGTGCCCATGAAGAGGATGCCGATCGGGCCCGAGCCGATGCAAACGGCAAGCACGCCCAGGACGCGCTGGCGATATTCGGGCGGCGTCGCGGCAAAGACGATGGTCCCTTGCATGGCGCCGAACCCGGCAAATCCGAGCCCGCCCGCGAAAAGCGCCAGGAACGCCATCTCGAAGCGGCCCGAGAGCGCGAAGGTCAATATCCCGGCGAGGCACAACAGCGAGCCGCCGACATAGAGCCGGGTAAACCAGGTGGGCGTGGCGCGCCAGGCAACGAACAACGCGCCGAGGAAGGCGCCGGCACCCTCCATCGACATCAAGACCCCCGCGAGAAAGGCGCCAAGGCCGAGATCGGACTTGGCGATCACCGGCAGCATGCTGGTGTAAGGGAACGCGAACATGTTCATGATGATCGTGTAAGCCAACGTGCCAACGATCAGCGGCCGGGATCGGATATAGCCGAGGCCGATCCGCACATTGGCGATGAGATTGCCGGTCGCGGACCTGGGCAGCGAGCGAAAATGCACCGCCCCAATCAGGAGCGCCGCGAGCCCGTACAAGACCATGCCAAGGAAATAGGCGCCGTGCATGCCGATCGTCGCCAAGAGCGTGCCGCCCACCAGCGGCCCCACCATGCGCATGGCATTGATGGTCGTCGAGTCGAGACCCGTCGCGGCACCCAGGCGATCGAGGCCGGCGATCTCACCCAGCATGGCGCGGCGCACCGGATGATCGGTCGCCCAGAGGAGTCCGGAAAGGAACATGCCGAGCGCTACATGCCAGATCCGGATGAGATCGGATGCCACCAACAAGCCGAGGACAGCCGACATGATGGAAAGTCCCGTCAAGCCCAGCACGAGGAAGCGCTGGCGGTCGAGGCGCTCGACAAGCGCGCCGGCGAAGGCGCCGAACAGGAATGCCGGCAGCATGCGCAGAAACAGCACCATGGCGACCGTAAAGGGCGAGCCCGATAGCTGATAGACATAGACCCCGATCGACAGGATCTCCAGATAACGCATGCAGCTCGCTGCCGATCCGGCGAGCCAGGCCAAGCGAAAATCGCGGACGAAGAGGAGGCCGAGCGGCCCTGGCCGGTCCGGCACGCGCTATGGATTCCTGGCCAGGGCGCAGGTGCGGAATCCCGCCAGCACGTCGCGACGGTCGGGTTTGAAGAAGTTGCGGTAGGTATTGTTCACCATGCGCCCGCGCGTCGCATAAGCGCCGCCGCGCAGCACCCAATGATTGCCGAACCAGGGCTCGGAATATTCCCGGTAATCGTCGGGCGCGAAACCCGGATAGGGCAGGAAGGCGGAACTGGTCCACTCCCAGACATTGCCCAGCATCTGGCGGCAGCCCCAGGCGCTGTCACCCAAGGGGAACGCCGCTACATCCACGCAGCCGACGACCCGCCCGTCCAGATTGGCGTGGCCGGGTTCGGGCGCCGTGTCGCCCCAGGGATAGAGCCGCTTGGCGCCGTCGGGCGCCATGGCGGCAGCAAACTCCCATTCCGCCTCGCTCGGCAGCCGGCGGCCGGCCCAGCGGCACCAGGCGTTGGCCTCATGCCAGTTGACGTGGATGACCGGCTGGTTCGGGGCGAGCGGCACCACCTGGCCGAAGCGGCGCACGCCGCCATCCGCCGTCCAATAGTCCGGGCGCTCGGCCTCGGCCGCGAGGCGCCAGGCCCAGCCGGCATCGTCCCAGAGCGCTTGGCGCCGATAACCGCCATCGGCGACGAAAGCCGCGAACTCGGCGTTGGTGACGGCTGATCGGGCGATGGCGAAGGGCGCCACCGTGACAGCGTGCGCCTCGCGCTCATTGTCGAAGACGAAGGCGGCCTCGGGCAGGGCACCGATCGCCATGACGCCGCCCGGAATAGCAGTGTCGCCGGGCCACGGCCCCACCCCGACAGCGGGTGCTGATGCACTCAGCGCGAACCGGGGTGCCGGATAGCCCAGGGTCTGGCGCTGGTAGGTCAAGGCCTCGTCATGCATGTCTTCGTGAAAGGTGGTGAGACAATAGAGATAGGCCTCTCGCGGTGGAGCCATGGCGCCGGTCAAGCGCTGAAGCAGCGCATCCCGGACACGCTCCATATAGTCGATCGTATCGCCGAACGACGGCAGATCGAGCGACCAGCGCGTCCTGTGCGGCACCTTGATCGAATCATAGAGCCGATCGCCGTCGGCGCTAAGCGGCGGTCGCCCGGCATGCCGGCGCAACACGAAATACTCATAAAACCAGGCGATGTGGCCAATCTCCCATAGCGGAGGATTGACGATGCCGAGCTCCGGCCCCATAAGCTGGGTCGCCGTGAGCCCTTCGATCAATTCCCGCGTGCGCGCATGGGCATCCGTGACGATGCCGGTTAGCTTTGCGACCGGGGTCGTTATTGTCATGCCCCACCTGTTGCTTATTGCCCCATGCGCATAAGCCTGATCACGCCGGCTGCGCCTTCGTCAAGGACCGGCAACAGGACGACAGCCGCCCGCTGGGCGCGCATTCTGCGCGGCCTTGGCCATCGGGTCCAGGTGCGGACGGACTATGGCGGCGAGCCGGCCGATCTCATGGTGGCGCTGCATGCCTGGCGGAGTGCCGCCGCCATCCAGCTCTATCGCGAACGCCGCCCCGACCGGCCGCTGGTGGTCGGGCTCGCCGGCACGGACGTTTACCGGTTCCAGGCGAGCGACCCGGAACCCACCCTCCGGTCGATGCAATTGGCCGACGCGCTGGTTGGCTTGCATGACCTGGTGGGAGACGCGATCCCGGCCCGCTTCCGCGCCAAGCTCACCATCATCCACCAGTCGGCGCCACCCTTGCCGCGGCCGCCGGCGCCTTCCACCCGCGCGTTCCATGTCGGCGTCATCGCCAATCTGCGCGGCGAAAAGGACCCGTTGCGCACAGCCCTTGCCGTCGGCGACCTGCCGCCCGCCTCCAGGATCAAGGTGAGCCATGTGGGCGCCGCCCTCGACCCGGCGTGGGCCGCGCGGGCAGAGGCCCTGATGGCCCAAAACCCGCGCTATCGCTGGCGGGGCGAGGTGTCGGGTGCCGCCGTCCGCCGGCTCCTTGGCCGCCTGCATCTGCTGGTGCTCTCGTCGGTCATGGAAGGCGGCGCCAATGTCATCTCCGAGGCGGTGGCGGCGGGCGTGCCGGTGATCGCGTCCCATATCGCCGGCTCCATCGGCCTCTTGGGCGGCGATTATCCGGGTACCTACCCGGTCGAGGACACGGGTGCCCTCCGGGCGCTGCTGCTACGGGCCGAAAGCGACGCGGCTTTCCTCGGCCAGCTCCGGCAGGCTTGCGCGCAGAGGGCGCCCTTGTTCACGGTGGCGCGGGAGCGGGCGGCCTGGGCCGCCCTGCTGGATACACTCAGGCCAGGACTGTGATCGGCTCGAGCTGGTTGCCTTGGGGTGTCACCGCGCCGATCTCGGCCGCGGCGCCATAACCGAGCGCTTTGAGCGCATCGAGGCAGGCCTGGGCGCGCCCGGCGGGCACGCTCGCCAGCAGGCCACCCGCCGTCTGCGGGTCGAAGAGGAGCGCCAGGCGCGGGTCCTGGTTGATCGATTCCGCGTTGGCGATGGCGCGGCGCAGGCGCAGATTCTGCGGCTGCAAGGAGGAGAAGATGCCAGCCTTCACACTGTCGAGGGCGCCATCGAGGAGCGGCACGCGGCCGAGTTCGATGCTGGCATCGACGGCCGAGGGCTTGGTCATCTCCACCAGATGGCCAAGCAGGCCGAAGCCCGTCACGTCGGTGCAGGCAGTGGCGCCATGCGCGTGCAAGCAATGCGCCGCCGGCCCGTTCGATTGCAGCATGCCCGCAATCGCGGCATCGATCCAGCGGCCCTTGGCTTTGAGCCGCATGTCAGCGGCAAAGAGCGTGCCGGTGCCGATCGGCTTGCTGAGGATCAGCCGGTCGCCGGGCCGCATGCC
Organism: Alphaproteobacteria bacterium; assembly: GCA_009694185.1. GTDB lineage: Bacteria > Pseudomonadota > Alphaproteobacteria > SHVR01 > SHVR01 > SHVR01. Next base: position 13,239 of record SHVR01000050.1, read on the forward strand.
GCCCTTGCGCATCAGTCGGTCGCGGTCGACGAGGCCGTTGACTGAAAATCCGAGCGCCAGCTCCGCCCCCTCGCCAGTATGACCGCCGACCAGCGCCGTATTGGCCGCGTTCAACACGTCGAGCGCGCCGGAGAGAAGCTGAAACAGCAGCTCCTCGACCTTGGCTTCGACGCCATAGGGAACGGTGACGACGGCCAACGCCGTCTGCGGCTCGCCGCCCATGGCGAAAATGTCGCCGAGGCTGTGATTGGCCGCGATCTTGCCGAACACATAGGGGTCGTCGAGGATCGCGCGGAAGAAATCGACCGTGTGCATCATGACCTTGCCCGGCGGCACGGCCACGACCGCCGCGTCGTCGGGTGCATCGAGGCCGATCAGCACGTCGGCGCGCCGCACCGGCCGGAGTTGCGCCAGCGCGCGCGCCAGCACCGTGCTGCCGACCTTGGCGCCGCAGCCGCCGCAGCGCATGGCGATGGCCGAGATTTCGCGAATGACCTCCTCGCCGGCAAGGCCCGCCGGCAAGGCGGGCTGGGTCGTCGGCGGTTTCATGATCGGAAAAGTGCTGTACTTGGTCATGAACCGGCGGTCGATCCAGTCCTTCCAGTGCCATACCCAGCGGCCATCGGCGAACCAGGCGCCGCGCGAGGCGACCGCGCGTCCGTCGGCGCTGCCGATCAGGCTGAGGAAGCGGCGCTGCGGGCGAAATGGACTGAGCGCCTGACCGAGCAAGGCACGGCGGAGATTACGGGCCAACGGCGGCCCCTCACGCACCGCGAAGACGCCGGACTTCGGCCGGGGTGCCCCGGTCAGTGTCGCGATGTCGCCGGCCGCAAAGATATCCCCATGGGAGACCGATTGCAGGGTGTCGCCGACGGCAATGAACCCGTCCGCGTCGAGTGCCAGACCCGAGCCCACAAGCCAGGGTGCGGCCGCCGCCTGGGTCACCCAGAGGATCTCGTCGAGCCCATGCACGGCCCCGTCCGCGCATTCGATCTGGCCCGCTCCCACCCGAACGACGGCCTGGCCCACATGAAGCTGGACGCCGCGCGCCTGGAAGGTACGCCGGAAGGCCTGGCGCACGCGCCGATTATGGGTCGGCAGGATGTCGGCGTCGGTGGCGAAGAGGTGAAATTCGGGCGTACTTTCCAGCCGGCCGCACTCGGCCAGCAATTCGCCGAGACGCTTTTGTATCGCCAGCAGGATTTCGACGCCGCCGGCGCCCGCCCCCACCACGCCAATGCGCGCGCGAGCCGCCCTCGCCAGCACCCGTGCCTGGAGCGCCTCCCAGTGGGCGAGGAAACGGTTGATCGGCTTGACCGGTATGGCGTGCTCGGTCGCACCGGGCACGCTCAGGGTGCGGGGCGTCGAGCCGATATTGATCGACAAGAGATCATAGGCAACCGGCGGTCGGCCGCGGCAATGGACCCGCTTCGCCACCGGATCGATCTCTACCACCTCGTCATGATAGAACCGGGCACTGGCAAACCGACTGAGCGGCCCCAGATCGATATGGGCCGCGTCGAAGCCGTAGAAGCCCCCGACCAGGCCCGGCAACATGCCCGAATAGGGCGTGTCGACGTCGCGGCAGATGAGGGTCAGGCGCACGCCCGGCACCGGCCGCATGCCGAATCGCTTCAAGACGGCGACATGGCTGTGCCCGCCGCCGACCAGCACCAGATCCTTGACGACCGGCGGTCCCACCATCATGGCGACCGCCGGCGCCCGTGTGAATCAAGCGACCTTGGCGAGGCCCTGGCTCTTGGCCCACACCAGCGTCTCGTCGAGCGCTTTTCCGAAACGGGCGAACATGTCGTCGATCTCGGCCTCGGTGATGATGAGCGGCGGCGAGAAGGCGAGCGCATCGTTGATCGAGCGGGTCAACAGCCCATGCGCCTCGGCGGCATTCTGGCAGTGAACGCCGACACCCTGATTCACGTCGAAGGGTGCCTTGGTTTGCTTGTCGCTAACGAGCTCGATCGCCGCCATCAGGCCGACGCCGCGCACCTCGCCCACCAGCGGATGGTCGCTAAAACGCCGGGCCTTGGCCTGGAAGTGCGGTCCGACCCGCCGGACATGGCCGAGCAGGTCGGTCTCCTCGTAAATCTTCAGCGTCTCGAGCGCGACGGCGCAAGGTACGGGATGGGCGCTGTAGGTGAAGCCGTGGGCGAATGTGCCGAGCTCGCCCGACTGGCGGGTGATCGCCTGGAAGATCCGGTCGGTCACCAGCACGCCCGCGATCGGCATGTAGGCCGAGGACAGCGCCTTGGCGATGGTCATGATGTCCGGCTTGATGGCGTAGGTGTCGGAGCCGAACATGTTGCCGGTGCGCATGAAGCCACAGATCACTTCGTCGGCCACCATCAGCACGTCATACTTCTTCAGCACCTTCTGGACCTTCTCGAAATATGTCCGGGGCGGCACGATCACGCCGCCGCCGCCCATCACCGGCTCGGCGATGAAGGCGGCCACGGTCTCCGGACCCTCGGCCACGATCAGGGCTTCGAGATTGTCCGCGAGGCGCGTGGCAAACGCTTCCTCGCTCTCGCCGGGCAATGCGTAGCGATAGTGATGCGGGCAGTCGGTGTGCAGGATACCAGCGATCGGAAGGTCGAACGCCTTGTGCATGTGCGGCAGGCCGCAGAGGCTCGCCGCCACCAGGGTCGAGCCGTGATAGGCGCGCTGGCGGGAGATGAACTTCTTCTTCGTCGGCCGGCCGAGGGCGTTGTTGTAGTACCAGACCATTTTGACGATGGAATCGTTCGCCTCGGAGCCGGAATTGGCGAAGAAGACGCGGGTCAGCCCCTTGGGCACGATCGACATGAGCTTCTCGGCCAAATCGGCGCTCGCCGGATGGGTCATGTTGCGGAAGGTGTGGTAGTAGGGGAGTTCCAGCATCTGGCGATAGGCCGCCTCGGCGAGCCGCTTGTTGGCGAAGCCCAAGGACGTGCACCAGAGGCCCGCCATGCCCTCGATATAGTCCCGGCCCGATTCGTCGAAGATGCGGATGCCCTCGCCGCGCACGATGACCGTCGGCCCATCCTCCTGATGTTTCTTCAAATTGGTCATGGGGTGCAGCACATGGGCCTGGTCGCGGGCGGCGGTCGAATTAGCGGTGGTCATGGGGAACCCTCGTGCCATCGTTTGTGGATCGAGTCAGTATGGGCCACCCGCCGGCGGGTGGCAACCGGCTTGGGGGCTTGGCGGCCAGCCTCGCGCCGCTCATTCGGCCGCCTTGGCGCGGCTGGCATAGCTTTCCAGGTCAACGTGGCGAAGATATGACGGCAAGGGCACGCCGGGCTTGAGGCGCGCATCGGGCTGGGCTTTCTCCGCCACCATGCGGAGCGGCACCACGCCCGCCCAGACGTCGAGCGCATAGTCTTCCTCGTCGTCGATCGGCCCGCCGGTTCGCACCTTGCACGCCACGTCATCGATGGTCATGGCAATGACGCAGGTGGCCTTCAGCTCTTGTTTGGTCACGGGACGCAGCTCGGCCCAGCGGCCCGGCGTGATACGTTCGACGAAGGCCTCGAGCGCCGCCAGCTTCCCGGCCGGATCGGTGACCTCGGCCGCCTCGCCGAAGCACATGACCGAGCGATAATTGACCGAACTGTGAAAGCCCGAGCGCGCCAGCACCAGGCCGTCGAACAGGCTGACCGTGACGCAAACCGGCACCGGCTGCTTCATCGAGCGCAGCATCTTGCTGGCCGACGAGCCATGCCAAACCAGCCGTTCGCCCTCGCGCCAATAATTGGTCGGCGTGACATAAGGCTGGCCCGCGATCGCATAGCCCACATGGGCGACGAGACCCTGGTCGAGAATGCGATAGACCGTCTCGCGGTCATAGTGGGCGCGCTTGGCCAGGCGCTTGATACGGGTGCGGGCAGTGGGCTTGAAATCGTCCATGGCATCCTCTTGCGGCGAAGCCGGCGGCCATACTCTATCAGTTTAGCCGGAAACGTATTCGTGGCCGCCCCTCGCCCTGCTTGACGACACGGGCTACCGGCGCCGGTTCGTTGACCGCTTTTATCGTCTCCACGGCCAGCTGGTCGAGAAGTTGACCACGTCATCATAGGTCAACTAGACTAAGCGCCGACCGGCGAAGGAGAGCAATCCCATGGCCCGCGGCACCACCAACCAAGTAAAATCCCAGGCGCCAATATCCCATGTGTATATAGGTTTTGCCGGCGAGACGGGCCGTGGCCGGGTGGTCCATACCGGCCTCTGGCGCATGGCCGACGGCGGCAATGAGTGGGTGTCCCTGGCCAAGGGCCTGCCCGAGGCGCCGGCGATCAGGGCGCTCGCCGTGCATCCGCTGCATCCCGAGATCGTCTATGCGGGCACTCAATCCGGCGCTTATCGCAGCAACGACCGGGGCGAGCATTGGCAGAAGATGGCGCTTCCCGACCATGGCCTGCCGGTCTGGTCGCTCCTCTTCCACCCGAACGATCCGGATATTATCTATGTGGGTTGCGACAGTGCGGAAATCTATAGGAGCGACGATGGCGGCGAACACTGGATGCGCCTGCCGGTCGCCGTGCGCTTCCCCGACATCACCACGCTGCCCACCGCCAATCCGGCCAAGCGCGTCCTGATGATGGGTGCCAGCGCCAGCGATCCCGATCTTCTCTACGCGGCCATCGAGGTGGGCGGCATCCTCAGGTCCATGGACGGTGGCGAGCATTGGGAGAATCTAAGCCACGGCCATTATCTGAACGACGACGCCGTCGACATGCATGGCGTGCTCGCGAGCCGCTGGCGGCCCGGCACCGTCTACACGATCGGCCGGGCCGGCATGTTCCAAAGCACCGACGAGGGCGACCATTGGCGCCATGTGCCGCTCGAGCCGCTCAACGCCAAGGGCCAGGTCTATTGCCGCGACATTCGCGAGGTGCCGGGCAATCCGCGCAAGCTCTGGGTCGCCGCCGGGCGCGACTTCCAGGGCGACATGGGCGTCCTCCTGCATAGCCCCGATGGCGGCGAGAGCTGGAGCCGGGTCGACATGGGCCATAAGGCGCCGCACACCATGTTCAAGCTCGCCTTCGACGAGCGCGAGCCGAGCCGGATGTCCGCGGCCACCAATGGCGGCGAAGTCTATAGCAGCCTGGATGGCGGCGAGAGCTGGGCCGCGCACCCGCCGCCGCCGAGCGGGACGCAAATCTACGCCCTGGCGCGCGGCTGAGCGGCGGGCGCGCCCCAGGGGAGTGGTGAGGCGTGGACTTCGAGTTGACCCCGGAGCAGAAACGGCTGCAAGAACGCTCGCTGGAGCTGGCGGCGGATTTCGCGACCCGGGCGACGCTGCATGATCGCGAGGCCTCGCACCCACTCGAAAACTACCAGCGCCTGCGCGAAGAAGGCTATTTGGAACTGAGCGTACCCAAGGAGTGGGGGGGCTTGGGCGCGAGCTTTCTCACCCACACAATCGCCTTCGAGGCGTTGGGCCAGGGCTGCCCCTCGACCGCGCTCTCCTTCAACATGCATGCCTCCATGGTCGGGCCGCTGCTCGAGAGCGACGAAGTCACGGCGAGTGCCAAGCGGCATCTGGCCGATCTGGTGATCGGCGAGCGGAAACTCATCGCCGGCAATTTTTCGGAGGCGACCCATACCGCGCTCATCGGCGAGCGGCCGCTCGGTGCTCGGTCGAAGCGGGTGAAGGACGGCTACAGCCTGACGGGGCGCAAGATGTTCGCCTCCATGCTGGACGCGGCCGACTATTGCGCGGTGCTGACTTATCCCGAGGGTGCCACCCACCCCATGGCCGGGATGATCCACCTGGTGCCGGCAGTGGCGGCCGGGCGACGCAGCAACGCCAATTGGGACACGCTCGGCATGCGCGCGACCCGCAGCGACTCCCTGATCCTGGAGGAGTGTTGGGTTCCCGAGAACGCCCTCGTCTTTCACTCCAACGACATCAGGCCGTGGCGGGTCGCCTATCTGAATTGGTTCTGGGGCTCTTATTCGGCGGTCTATCTGGGCATTGCCGTCGCCGCCTACAAGGAAGTCATCAAGGTTTTGCACGAGCGTCAGCCGCCCGGCTATAGCCAGCCCTTGGCCTATCACCCCGATGTGCGCCGACGAGTGGCCGAGATGAGCGCCGATCTGGAAGCCGCCCGACTGATCACCTATCGCTCCGCCTGGTTGAGCGACAGAGAAGGCCCGACGCCCGAGACGACGGCGGCACTCTACCGGGCGAAATATGCGGTGGGCGAAGCCACCGCCCGCATCACCCGCACGGCGCTCACGCTCGGCGGCGCCCACGCCATCTTCAAGGGATCGCGCCTGGAGCAGCTCTTCCGCGACGGTGCGCTGGCTCCCATCCAGCCGCCCCAATCGGACTTCTGCCTCTTGAACATGGCGATCTACGAGCTGGGCCTCGATCCCGACGACATGCTGCCGCCGATGAAGACGGTTTGAAAAAGGGCGGCGCGGCGCGTCTTTACTCGATCTTGAACTTCAAGTCGAAATTGGCCGATTTACCGGTGATCTTGTCGTGATAGGTCGCGCCGAACACATAGTCGCCGGCGGGCGCGCCGGTTACATTCAGGGTCAGGTGCGTCATGATCTCGAAGTTGCGCTCGCGGCTGTTGAAGTCGAAGCGGCCGAATTCCTTCTGGCCGGTGAGGATCTGGCCCTCCGGCGAGCGCAGCTCGAAATCGACGGTAAGCCGTGCCTGAAACTGCTCGCCTTCCTGGCGCCAGCCGATGCCGATCGGCTCGACATAGATCATCAACGGCTCGCCAGACCGGAAGATCGCCTCGGGCTTGGGTCGGTAAATGCCGTAACCATTGGGCGGCTCGGCGATGAAGACGATACGGCGGAAGCCCATCGGAACATTGCCGGCGAGCGTCATCAACGCCTCGCGCAGCGTGTCGAGCGCCTCGACATGCTTGCCGGCCTGGGCCTCGCCTTCCGCCCGCCGCGCCAGCGCCTCGACCTCGCCGGCCCACGCACTCGCCGGCCCCAGTGTCAGCCCTGCCGCGACAGCAGCCCCGCCAGCACACGTCCGACGTACCGCATGTCAGCCCTCCATTCCCAGCGCTCGGCCGAGCGTAGGATCGGCCCATCCGGGTCGCAAGGCCGGTCACGACAGGCCGGTCACGACAGGTCAGCGCCGGATGACCGGCCGCCGCCGGTCGAGGCGCGGCAGGAACACAGTGAGCAATCCCAGCAACGGCAAGAACGAGCAGAGCCGATAGACCGATTCGATGCCGGTCGCGTCGGCGACTAGGCCGATCGCCCCCGCGCCGAGCCCGCCGAGCCCGAAGGAGAAGCCGAAGAAGAGGCCGGCGATGGTGCCGACCTTGCCCGGCACCAGATCCTGGGCATAGACCAGGATCACCGGAAAGGCCGACGCCATGATGGCCGCGATCAAGAGCGACAAGACCCCCGTCCAGAAGAGGTCCGCATAGGGGAGTGCGAGGGTGAACGGCAAGGCGCCCAGGATCGAGAACCACATGACCGGGATGCGGCCGACCCGGTCGCCCACCATGCCACCGGCGAGCGTGCCGAGCACCAGCGCGCCCAGGAAGCCGAACAGATAAATCTGGGCGAACTGCACCGAGACCTGGAATTTTTCCATCAGATAGAAGGTGTAATAAGAGCTGAGGCTCGCCGTGTAGACGTTCTTCGAGAAGAGCAGCGCGATCAGCACCGCAATGGCGAACAACACCCGCCCGCGCGTCAACGCGGCACCGCCGGTGCCAGCGTCGAAACGCTGCATCGGCGCCTTGGGCGGCGGCCGGTTGCGGGCATACCAGCTACCCACCTGAATGAGGATCGCGATGGCGACAACCGCGGCACCCGAGAACCAGACGATGCTGGACTGGCCGTTGGGTGCCACGACAAAGGCCGCGAGCAACGGACCGGCGGCCGAGCCCGTATTGCCACCCACCTGGAACACCGATTGCGCCATGCCGTGACGCCCGCCGGAAGCGATGCGCGCGACGCGCGAGGCCTCGGGGTGGAAGACGGCCGAGCCGATGCCGATCAGCGCCGCCGCCATCAGGATCGCCGGATATGAATTGGCCTGGGCCATCAGATAGAGACCAACCAGCAGGAAGCCCATGCCGACGGCAAGCGAGTAGGGCATCGAGCGACGGTCGGTGCAGAAGCCCACCACCGGCTGCAACAACGAGGCCGTGACCTGGAACGCCATGGTGATCAAACCGATCTGGGCGAAGTCCAGCCCATGCGCCTCTTTCAGGATCGGATAGATCGCCGGCACCAGCGACTGCATCAAATCGTTCAGGAAATGACAGAGGCTGAGCGACAGGATGACGGCGAATGTCGTGTCGCCGTTGGTTGCCGTCACGGGCGCCGCCGCGGCAATCTCGTTCTTATGCACGGGTTTTTCCATTCTTGACTGTGGCGCTCACTCGGCGGCGGCGCGGGCCGCTTTACCCCCGGGCGCCATGATCGTCACCCGCCAGTGGATGCGATCCTGGTCCGGCGGATGGTCGCCGGTCGCGGCATGCAGCGAACAGCGATTGTCCCAGATGACGATGTCACCCACTTGCCATTGATGGCGATAATCGGCGCTGGGTTGCAGCATGTAGGGGAAGAGCTCTTCCAGGAGTGCCGCGCTCTCGGCCTCGCTCATGCTCCGGAGGCGGGTGATGTGGGTCGGATTGATATAGAGCGAAGTGCGTCCCGTCTCTTCATGGACACGCGCGATTGCGTGCACCGCCGGCGGCAGATCGCGGTCCTCGGGATCCAAGAGGTTGACGCCTTGGCGCTTCAGGCCGCCATAAACGAACTCCGCCTCGACGCCCTGGATGCGATCCTTGAGACGCCCTGGCAAGGCGTCATAGGCCTTGTACATGTTGGTAAAGAGCGTGTCGCCGCCCGCGCGCGGGATGGCGATGCCGTAGAGCTGGGTCGCCTTGCAGATTTCCTGGTCCCAGGGCGAATCGGTGTGCCAGCTCGCTCCGCGCCGCACGATCAGCGGATTGAGCGTGCCGTCGGCCTTGGTTTTGTTGACCCCCATGAGGGTGATCTCGGGATGGTTGGGGTCGCGGGTCTGCTTGACGCGATGCGGCTTCAAGCGGCCGAAGCGGCGGCTATAGAGGAGGAACTGCTCCCGCGTGAGGCGCTGGCCGCGCACGCAGATCATGTTGCGCTCAAGCCAAGTGCGATAGATGACCTCGAAGTCGGCCTCCGACATGGCGTTCACATCGACACCGGTGATGATGGCGCCCGTATGCGGGCTCGGCAGCGATACTTCGATCATGGCGCATCCTCCCAATCAGGGACGGTAACTAACCCAGGAAGCTCAGAATGGCCTTGGCTGCGGCCTCCGGCTGGTCGAGATAGGCCAAGTGGCCGGCGCCCGGAATCGTGACGGTGCTGGTGGGCCCCTTGATCCCGGCCTGGAAGCGCCCGGCATAGGCCGGCGGGATGATGCGGTCGCCCTCGCCCCAAAGCAGCAGGGTCGGCTGGGTGATTCGCCCGAGCCGCTTGGCCAGCCTGGTGTCGCCGAGCGGCCAGAGAAAGCGCGCCGCCGCCTCGTTGGCGCGCACGCCCTCGATCTGCCATTCGAGGGCATTGCCGCCCTCGGGCAGGGTCGTCATCGCCGTCCACGCCTCGGGCTTGGCGCAGAGCGCGCCCGGCTGATCCGGCGGCTTCTGCGCCCAGGGATCGCCCGTGGGCTCACCATCGTCATAGAGACCAAAGGGCGCCATCAGCACGAGGCGCTTGACGATGCCCGGAAAGATGCCGGCTACGTCGGCCGCGAGCGCGCCCGCGACCGAGGCCGCCACCAGATCGGCGCCGGCCAGGCCCGCCGCCACCAGGGCGTCGTGGGTCGCCAGCACCCAGTCGAGATGGCTGTCGAGGTCGGCGTGCCCGAGGCCGCCGGGAAAGCCCGGCAGCGAGGGCACGATCACGGTCCTCGCTTCGGCGAGGCGATCGAGGAACGGAATCCATTGCGGCAGGCCGCCGAAGCCGGCGAGGAAACCGAGCGGCGCGCCGCTGCCCTCGCGCCACACGCGACAGGCCTTGTCATTGACCAGAATGCTGTCGACAGCCAGCGAACTCATGCCACGCGGCCCCTACTCCGCCGCCGCCCGGCGCGGTCGCTCGCCAAGCGGCGCCGGCTCGACCCGCCTGTGGGCCGCCATGGGCTTCGGCCACCAGCGGTCTTCCCACCGATCGTCAAAGAGGTCGCGGAGCTGCGGCATCACTTTCTCGGCAAACAGCCGCGTATTGTACAGGGCAAGCTGCTTCGACATGTTGCCGTATTGCAGCAAATACATCAGGTGGCCCACATTCAGCGTCTTGGCCACTTCCCTGAGCCGCTCCGCCACCTCGTCGGGCGTGCCGACGATGACATAGCCCGCATCGACGATGTCCCGCATCTCGGTCACCGCCCGGCGGGCCTTCAGAATCTCCTTCTGCATCAGGCCGGCGGCGCGGCCGATTTGGCTTTCCACACCGGCGCGAATGGTGGCCTCGCTGGTATAGCCGGGCGGATTGGCCCATTGGGCCGAGACATGCAGGCAGCGGCCGTAGAAATATTCGGCCGGCTCCCGGTAAAGCTGCATGGCCTCGTCATGGGTGTCGGCCACGCCCACGAATTGCAGGAAACCGGCCCGGTAGGGGTTCCGGTCCTTGCCGAGACGATCCATCTCGTCCCAGAAGCCCTTCATGGTCGCCTGGCCGGCCTTGTAGCCGAAATACGACAAGTAGCAGTAGACATAGTCCATCTCGGCGCACCAGCGCCAGGTCTCGACCGAGCCGCCGCCCGGAATCCAGACCGGCGGATGCGGCTTCTGCACCGGGCGCGGCCAGATGTTGGCATAGCGGAGCTGGTTGAAGCGGCCATTGAAGCTGAAAGTCTCGGGGGTTTGCCACGCCTTCATCACCAAATCATGGGCCTCGAGATAGCGGGCGCGCAGCATGGACGGGTTCTGGGCGTAGGCGTAGCAGGTGTCCATGGGGGTGCCCACCGGAAAGCCGGCGATCAGCCGGCCGCCCGATATGCAGTCGATCATGGCGAATTCTTCGGCAACCCTGAGCGGCGGATTATAGAGGGCGAGCGAGTTGCCCATGACGCAGAGCATGGCGTCGCTGGTGCGCCTGGCCAATGCCGAGGCGATCAGATTGGGCGACGGCATCAGGCCATAGCCATTGGCATGGTGCTCGTTGACGCAGACCGCATCGAAGCCCATCTCGGCCGCGTATTCGAGCTCGTCCATGAAGTCGTTGTACATGATGTGCGCCCGTTCGGGATTGAACAGGCGGGAGTCGATGTCGACCCAAACCGAGGGATGCTTGTCCCGGAAATCGTCCGGCAGTTCGGTATAGGGCATCAGATGGAACCACATCTGCTTCATGGCCAGTTCCTTCCCAGGGGGCGGCGTACGATCGGGCAACGGGTGCTTGCGGCACCGTAGAGCAGTTTCCCGGCATTTGGAATCATCGGCGTTGCGCTCGAGCGGCCGAGGATCACGCCGCCGGGTTGGCGGGCCAGGGCGCCACCGCGCGCGACCCCGGCGGCCGCCGGCCGCGTCCCGACAGGGGCATCGACGCCGGCCTCAAGGATTTCTATTGCCACAACGCCCGATCCCCAGAGAACCCAAAGCAAAGACAATAAGTATATGAAAAATATCAATTGTTGAAAAAATATTTGGAATTTTCCCCCGGCCCATCGACATTCAGTGCGATAATAACAATATGCGATTGGCGCCGCCATTTGTCAAGCTCAGCCGGCACCGGCTCAGCGCAGCCCATCCGCGGCACTCGGGTCTTCGAGGCCGGCCGCGATGCGGAGGAAGGTGATGTAGCGCCGATGATGTTCCGGCTTGCGAAACCGAAGGCCACCCGCCAATCGGCTCGCGACTAATTCGGGGCCGACACGGCGGGCCTCGTCGAGGGCGGCTTTCCCCTTCCCGATCTCGCCGAGGCCAACGTAACTGATGGCGAGGTACGTGGAAAGATTGGGATATCCGGGCGCCTCGCCGATCCCAAGCAGGGCATACTCGACGCCGTTGGCGTACTGGCCGGAGCAGATGCTCGCCAGCGCCAGCTGGGCGTTCAGTTGATATCGCAATGGATCGCGCGGGCTGAGGCGCAGCGCCTCGTGTAGATGCTCGATCGCGCTCTCCGGGTTGCCCGCCATATTTTCAACGAACGCCAGGGCGTTCAGCGATCGCATATTGTGCGGATTGAGCGCATGGGCTTGCCGCGCATTGGCGAGCGCCTCGTCTATCCGGTCT
>SHVR01000051.1 GCA_009694185.1 Alphaproteobacteria bacterium
CAAGGCCCATCTGCGCAAGCACGCCGAGCGATCACTCGAAGGTCTATGGGCGCGCATCGGTGACCTCATCCCCGACTTCCGCCCCACCGAATGCCGGAATTTCTTCCGAAATGCTGGTTATGCGTAATTCAAATCGGGAACAGATCTAGGTGTTAACGTAACGTAATCATGGCCGGGTCAGGGGCTATTAACTGTGGTTAATTTCGAGGACGACCGAACCAGGCGCCGCCACATACAGAATAAAGCGAGGGCGCACCCGACCAGGGCGGCATAGTAGAAGAGGCCAGCGGGGCCGACCGCTTCCATGACCAGGCTGGCCAGCGCCGGCCCCAAGGCGGCACCGACCGCCCAAGCCAACAGCAGGCCGCCGGTCGCCCCCAGAAGTTCATGCGGCTCGGCTCGGTCGCCCGCATGGGCGAGGGCGAGCGCGTAGAGCGTGAGCGCCACCCCACCCCATACCGAGAACAGCCCATAGAGTGCCAAGATCGAGCGGTCCCCCAGAAGCGCGATGGCAATCGCGAGAAGGGCTGCGGCCGCCCCCACGCCGGCAATCACCAGGCGCCGGTCGCCGCCACGGTCCGAGAGCCAGCCGAGCGGCCATTGCAGGACGAGGCCACCGATCTGGAGCGCGGCGGAAAGCGCCGCGATGGTGCTTGTCGTGAGGCCGATATGCAGGCCGTAAAGCGGCGTCATGGCGACGACCGGCGTGTTCATCAGGCCCGCCCCAACCGCGCCGAAGAGGCTCGCCGGCGCGATCCGGTAGAGGCTGGCGAGCCCGAAGCGGGGTCCTCCCGACCCGGTCGGCGGCGCCGTGCCGGCCACCGACATGGGCCAGATGGCGAGGCCGTAGCAGACGGCGCTCAACGCGAAATAGAGCGGCTCCACCCGGCCCGTGCCGGCGAGCAGGAGCTGGCCGGTCGCGAACGCGATGCGGTTCGAGATCATGTAGAGGCCGAGCACGCGGCCGCGAACGGTGCCGGGTGTCGCGACGTTGATCCAGCTTTCCGCGACCATGAAAATGAGCGCCGACGTAACCCCCGAGGCGAAGCGAAGCGGCGTCCAGAGCCAGGGATCAACGCCCGCCATCAGGCCGGCCACGGCCACCCCCATGACCATGGCCGACCCGGCGAAGCAGCGCTTGAAGCCGAAACGGCCAACGGCGGCGGCACCCGCCAGGCCACCCAGGCAAAACCCGACCGAATGGGCCGTCACCACGATGCCGACCACACTCGGCGGATAGTCCCGGAGACCAAGCGACAGCGGCACCATGATGCCGATGATGCCGTTGGCGACCTGGACCAGGAAGATGGCGACAACGACGCCCAGGATCGCCAGAAAGGCTGGTCCCACGGCCGTCCCCTTTCCGTGCCGTCGCCCGTCAGCTCAGCGGTGGCGCGACGAGAACCGGCTCGCCGCCATGGCGGGCGCGGCCGTTCGCCGGCTGGAGCGAGGCGCGCTTCTCGATGCGGCGGACGAACTCGCGCATGATGCGCTGATAAAGCTCGTCCTTGAGCACGGCGTCTTCGACTCCCGCCTCGATGTTCGGATTGTCGTTGATCTCGATCACATGGATGCCGTCCTCGGTCTCCTTGAGGTCGACCCCGTAAAGACCGTCGCCGATCAGGCTCGCCGCCTTGACCGCCGTGGTGATAACGCCGAGTGGCGCCTGGTCGAGCCCCATGGTCCGCCAACCGCCCTCGAGTGCCTTCTTCGCCGTGCCGCCATGCTTGACGATCTGCCAATGGCCCTTGGCCATGAAATACTGGCAGACGAAGAGCGGCATGCGGTTGAGGACGCCGACCCGCCAATCGAACGGCGTCGCCATATATTCCTGCGCCAGCACCAGGTCCGACTCCTTGAACGCCTTCTCGGCGAGTTGGGCCAGCTCGGCCGGGTTATTGGCCTTGAAGACGCCGCGCGAGAACGAACCGTCGGGGATCTTGAGCACCGCCGGAAAGCCGAGTTCGTTTTCGACCCGATGCACCTGCTTGCGATCGAGGATCAGGGTGCGCGGCGTCGCGATGTGGTTCGCCGGCAAGAGTTCGGCCAAGTAGATCTTGTTGGTGCATTTCAGGATTGACTGGCAATCGTCGATCACCGGCATGCCTTCGGCCGCCGCCTTCTTGGCGAAACGGTAGGTGTGGTGATCGAGGGCGGTGGTCTCGCGGATAAACAGCGCATCGAACTCCGGCACGCGGGCGAAGTCGCGCCGCGTGATCATCTCCACCTCGAGACCGAGCTCGGCGCCCGCCTTCACGAAACGCCCGAGGGCCTTGGGGCAGGAAGGCGGCAGTTTCTCCGCCGGGTCGTGCAGCACGGCGATCGAATAGCGGGCGGGCGGGCTCCATTTCGGCTGCCGCCAGGCGGCCCGCGTATAGCGATCCAACGCCTGCTCAAACATGACCTCCTGCTCGGGCCCCAGATCGCGGATCGAAAGCGGCTGGATCTCCACGACTTCCCAGCGCCGCTTGATGCGGAGATCCACTTCGAGGATGGGACACCGGAATGTGTCGAAGATGCGCCGGGCCGCGTCCCGGAAGCGCGGATCGTCGGGTGTTCCGAAAAAGAGATGCACCGAAAACGCCGCCGGCACCGATGGCGCCTGGGCCAGCGCGTCATGGACCAGGTCGTTGATTTCCGGCAGCGCCGTCTGGTAGATGCGCTTCCAATTGAGATCGAGGATGGTGTCGACCGCCGGGATCACCCGCTGGCCGCGGCCTTCGGCCACCAGCGAGCAATAATAGCCGAGGCTCGGATAGCTGTAGTCGCGGCAAAGGTTGATGACCCGCGTCGAGGGCGGCAGGCCCTTGCCCGAATCCTTCGCATACTCCCGTGACGTGACCACGACGCGGTTCGTCGTCGGCCATTTGAAATCTTGTTTGCGGTCGACAACAATCAGATGGAGAGGCATCGCCCGCCTCGTTTCTTGACGATCACCACGGCGCGGTGGCGTTGGCTGCCATAACAGGCCATGCGTTCGAAATCCTGTTCCAGGACGGGTATTTGGATACAGTCCGTTGCCGTTCTGCTCGCGGCCTCATCGACATCCGGGTCGTGTAGATAGACGTACCTGCCGTCGAAACCCGTCACCACGACCCAATGGGGCTTTTTTGTGCGGTCGAAACGATAAGAACTGATGAGAATGAGCGGAACCCCGCCGGCTGTGAACTGTTGCCGCAAGTCGGCCACGGTGAAGGTTCCGTAAGTGACCAGAATCCCAGACTCTTTAATCTGCTGCCGAAAATCTTCGTGGACCAGGCGAAGGACCTCTTTCTTGTGCGGGCTCCGGACCGAGTCGAGAAACATGACGCTATCGTCGCCGAGCATGAGCGCCGCGTCGAAGCCGCGTTTGTGGGCGGCGAGCGCCAGGCCGTTCGGGCCGCAGCCGCCGTGGCCCGAGGTCATGAAGATCGTCGTGGCCTCGCGCCAGAGCCGGAGTTCGGTCGTCTGGTCGAGCGGCACCTCGGCATCGAGCGCGTGCATGGCCATCATCAGTGCCGCCGGACCGCAGGTGAAGTCGAGCGATTGGCCATAGAAGGGGATGCGTGCCATTTCCGGCCTGGGGCCGAGGCCGAGCGGCTTCTCCATGCGGATCGCGTCGACCGCATCCTCGTAATAATGCGCTTGCAGGCCAAACGGCCGGTAGCCCTCGGCGCGATAGAAGTCGCGGGTCCGGACATGGTCGGCGCGCACTTCGAGGCGCATGAAGGCGGCGTCGCGGGCCAGCGCCCCGGCTTCGGCGGCACGCAGCAGCGACCGGCCAACGCCTTGCGAGCGCATGGCCGGCTCGACGGCAATGGAATAGAGGCGAGCGAGCGGGGTGCCGCGGTTGAACAGCACCATGGCATAGCCGAACGGCCAGCCGGACGGCTCGGCGGCGACGAATGTTGCAGTATTGCCGCGCGTCAGCAAGTAGCGAAAGTTGCGCGCCGACAGGCGATCGGTCTCGAAGGCCCGGTTCTCGATATCGACCAGGGCCGGGACGTCGGTCTTGTTCGCCGGGCGAATCGCATTCGGCGACGCCGCCACGGGCTCGATATCTGCGGCGTCCAGACCCATGGGCGTTCTTCACCAGCCTGCAAGTTTCGTATGTGAGACTAACATGGGTTCGGCGGGATTGCTTGGCAATGGCACGGGGCGGGCGACCGTCGACGGTTGGTGGATTACGAGCAAGGTGAGGTCAGTGGCCTATTATCTCGACCTTTTCACGCCGGAGACGTGGCAAGCCTTCCGCCGGGACGGTGCCCGGGTGAGCGAGTTTCGCGGCCGCCAGCGGCGAACGGCGGAGCGGGTCATGCCCGGCGACGTCTTCATCTGTTATCTCATCCGGCTCTCGCGGTGGTGCGGCGTTCTCGATGTGCTGTCGCAAGTCCAGGGCGATGGCGCGCCAACCGGCTTGGCCGGCGACCCCTTCGCCTTGCGGTTCGACGTGGCACCGCGGGTGGCCCTCCCCATCGACCGGTCGGTGCCGATCTTCGAGGAGGCCGTCTGGTCGACACTCTCCTTGACCCGCGATCTGCCGATGCGGGTGGCCGGCTGGGCCCAGTTCGCCAATTTGCGTACTTCGCTCCGGCGCCTTAGCGGTGAAGACGGCGAGCGGCTCTCGGACCTCTTGACCCGCCAGCTTCGGGACGAGCGGCCATATCCGCTGAGCGACGAGGATTTGCGCCGCTTGGGTCAGAAGCGCTCGATCCGAACGGTGGAACGCGAGGTGGTGGTCGAGGTCCCCGAGGCGGAAGAGGGCGACACGGAAGCCCCGAACGGGGCGAGCCCCGACGCGCCTCGGGATTCGATCCGCATGCAGGCGGCGATCGCCAGGATCGGTGTCGAAATGGGCTTTCGTGTGTGGATCCCGCGCAACGACCGCCAGCGCGTCCTGGACACGCTGCCCCAGGCGCTGCATGTGGGTTTTCTCGACCTGCTGCCGCTCAATTACGACGACACCACGCTCAGGACGATCGAACAGATCGATGTGATCTGGCTGCGCCAGCGCTCCATGGTCCGCGCCTTCGAGATCGAGCACAGCACGGCGGTCTATTCGGGCCTCCTTCGGATGGCCGATCTCCTCGCCCTCCAGCCCAACATGAATATCCGCCTGCACATCATCGCCCCGGACGAGCGGCGGGAGAAGGTGTTGCGCGAAATCCGCCGGCCGGTGTTCTCGCTCCTCGACCGCGGCCCGCTCTATGAGAGTTGCTCGTATCTGTCCTATACCGCCGTCGGCGAGATCGGGGCCATGAAGCATCTGGGCCATATGAGCGACTCGATCATCGACGAGTATGAGGAGATGGCGAGCGACGATTGACGGCGGGTGAACCGCCCCGGGTTTGCCCGAATGGGCGGCCCAGCCGTATCAAAGTTAAGCAAAGTTTGATATAAACGCCGCCAGACCCGATACTCCGGAAAGGAGGGCTCGCCCCGCCATGAATGTATCTCTTACCCCGGAGCTGGAAAAGTTCGTCCGCGCGAGAGTGGCATCGGGCCTCTACAACAATGCGAGCGAAGTCGTGCGCGAGGCGTTGCGCCTGCTTTACAAGCAGACCGCAAATCGGCACCCGCCCGAGAAATCGGCCGTCCTCCAGGCGATCCGCCGTGTCGAGCGCGAGCTTCGCGGGAAAGGCGTCACGGCGCTCTATCTGTTCGGGTCCATCGCCCGGGACCAGGCGACACCCGCGAGCGACGTGGACATCCTGATCGACGTCGATGCGAACAGCCGGTTCAGCCTGCTCGATCAGGCGGGCGTTCAGAGCGATCTTGCGGACGCTCTCGGGCACCCCGTCGATGTCATCTTGAAAAAGGGGCTGCGCAAGGAACTCCGGAATGCCGTGCTCAACGAGGCGACACGCGTCTTCTGATGGGGAAGTCGCCGACCATCTACAATATCGCTCCGTCTCGACCGACGTGATCTGGGAGGTTGTTCGATCAGAGCTTGGCGATCTGAAGCGCGCGGCGGCGACGCTCAAAAAGGAGATCAAAAGCCGAAAGCAAGCTATGCCGTAGAGCCGTTGAAAGCGCGGCCGCCTCGCTCGATGCCGGCTTGTCACGCCCGGCGGATGGCATTTGTCCGGGTCCGCGGCCCATGTGAAGGCCTTGCACCCGGCAAATCCGGCGCGGTTCAGTGTTGAGGACGTCGGAGACGGCGGGGCACCGCTACCCGGCTGGCGCCCAGCACCCGAGCGTCCTAAAGTGCCGGCCGGCGATTGATGCTAGGGAGAAAACCATGGCGACCTTCACCTATGACCATATGCATTTCAGGAGCCCCGATCCCGAGGCGACGGCGGGCTTCTACGAGCGCATGTTCGGCGCCCTTGTGCTGCGCTCTGTCCAGGCCGGCAAGCCGCGCGTCGATCTCGATCTCTGCGGCACCAAGGTGTTCATCGCCAAGGTCGAGGCCGACGGCAAGACGGCCGAGGCGCCCAGCTCGCCCTATAAGGGCCTCGATCATTTCGGCCTGACCGTCAGCGGCATCGACGCCGTTGTCGCGGAGTTGAAGGCCAAGGGGGCCGAGTTCACCATGGAGCCGACCACCATCCGCCCGGGTACCCGGATCGCCTTCTTGCGTGGCCCCGAGGGTGTGGCCATCGAACTGGTGGACCGCAACGCCGCCTGAGGGGCGTCACACAACGGGACAGGGAGGACGGCATGCCCGGTCCGCTCGACGGCTTTCGGATATTGGATCTCAGCGCCGTCATCTCGGGTCCCTTCGGCACCATGATCCTGGCCGACCAGGGGGCCGACGTGATCAAGGTGGAGCCGCCCGGCGGTGGCGACTTCACCCGCAGCGCCGGCAACAAGAGCGGCGGCCTCTCGGCGAGCTTCCTCAACAACAACCGCAACAAGCGCTCGATTGTGGTCGATTTGCGGCAGCCCGCCGGGGTCGAGGTCGTGAAGCGGTTGGCCGGCACCTGCGACGCCTTCGTGCAGAACTTCCGCCCCGGCGTCGTCGATCGGTTGGGCGTCGGCGAGAAGGCTATCCGGGCCGTCGCGCCCAGCATCGTCTATGTTTCCATCAGCGGCTTCGGCGAAGCGGGCCCCTGGGCGCATAAGCCGGTCTACGACCCGATCGTCCAGGCACTCTCGGGCCTCGCTTCCGTGCAGGGCGGCTCGGACGACCAGCGGCCCCGGCTCATCCGCACCATCGTTCCCGACAAGGTGACGGCGCTGACCGGCGCCCAGGCGATCACGGCGGCGCTCCTGGCGCGCGCCAGGACGGGCGAGGGCCAGCATGTCCGCCTCTCCATGCTCGACGCGGTCGTGGCCTTCCTCTGGTCGTCGGACATGGGCGGCCAGACCTTTGTCGGCAGAAGTGTGAGCCAGCAGCGGGCGGCCAGCTTCATCGACCTGATCTACGAGACCAAGGACGGCTATATGAGCGTCGCCGTCATGACCGACGCGCAATGGTCGGCGCTCGCCCGCGCCGTCGAGCGGCCGGAATGGCTCGCCGATCCGCGCTTCCAGACGCCGGCGCTCCGCGACCTCAACATCGACGCGCGCCTCGCCTTGATCCAATCGGTCCTGGTTCTCAGCACGACGGCCGAGTGGATGGAGCGCCTGGAGGCGGCGGGCGCGCCATGCGCGCCGGTGCTGACCCGCGCCGACATGATCCGCCACCCGCAGATCGAAGCGAGCGGTAGCGTGGTTGAGACGGACCATCCCCGGGCCGGCCGCCTGCGCCAGGCGCGCAACGCCGCCCGGTTCGCTGGGACGCCGGCCGAACATCGCCGGGGTGCCCCGCTGCTTGGCCAACATAGCGAGGAGATTCTGGCCGAAGCCGGATTTTCCCAGACCGAGATCGCCAGCCTCCAGGCCGCCGCCGTGATCGGCGGCAGCCAGGTGGAGACGGCGTGAGCTGGCAAAAAGAACTCGACGAGATCGGGGAACGCCGCCGCCTGGCCAAGGCGCAAGGCGGCGCGGCGGCCGTCGAACGCCAGCACCGGCAAGGCCGGCTCACCATCCGCGAGCGGGTCGAGGGCCTGGTGGACTCGGGCTCGTTTCGCGAAGTGGGACCGATCGCGGGCCACGCCGAATGGGCCGAGGATGGCAGCCTCGCCCGGATCACGCCGGCCAATTTCGTCCTGGGTTTCGCCCGGATCACCGATCGGCCGGTCGTCGTCGGCGGCGAGGACTACACCATGGGCGCCGGCTCGCCCAACGCGGCGGGCCTCCGTAAGAGCATCTATACCGAGGAACTCGCCTGCCAATATCGCGTGCCGCTCGTCCGGCTGCATGAAGGCTCGGGTGGCAGCGTCACGGGGGCGGCCGGGAAGGCCCAGCCGCCGAGCCTGCCGGCGCCAGTCTACGACCCGCATCGCTTCGCCTCGGTCGGGCGCGCGCTTGCGAGCGTGCCCGTGGTCTCGGCGGCACTCGGCACGGTCGCGGGCTTGCCGGCGGTCAGGCTCGTTTCGTCGCACTATTGTGTCATGACGGCCAAGACCGCCCAGGTCATGGCCGGCGGCCCGGCCCTCGTCGAGCGCGCGCTCGGCGAGCGGGTAGCCAAGGACGCGCTCGGTGGCGCCCAAGTGCATGCGAAAAGCGGCGTCGTCGACGATGTGGTCGAGGATGAGCCGGCCGCCTTTGCCGCCATTCGGCGATTCCTCTCCTATCTGCCGCAAAATGTCTGGGCGCTGCCCCCGAGTTTGCCGTCGGAGGATGATCGCCGGCGTGCCGAGGCGTTTCTCGGCGAGATCGTGCCGCGCGACCGGCGCCAGGTCTATGACATGCGCCGCGTGATCGGCGCCGTGTTCGACCGGGGCTCGTTCTTCGAAATGACCCGCCGCCACGGCCCCGGCCAGATCACCGGGCTGGCGCGTCTCATGGGTATTCCGGTCGGGGTCTATGCCAATGACTGCCGCCATCTGGCGGGTTCGATGACGGCGGACGGTGCGCGCAAGGTGCGCCGCTTCGTCGAGTTCTGCCAGACTTTCCACCTGCCGATCGTCAGCCTTGTCGACGAGCCCGGTTTCATGATTGGCACCGCGGCGGAGCAGGCGGGGACGGTTCGCGCCGGTGCCGCCGCCGTGCTCGCGGTCGCCACCTGCACGGTGCCCTGGGCCTCGGTGGTGGTGCGCAAGAGCATGGGGCTTGCGAGTGCCGCCCATTACGGACCCGGCGCCTATATTCTCGCTTGGCCGTCGGCCGAGACCGGAGCACTCCCGGTCGAGGGCGGTGTCGCCGTCGCGTTCGGGCGCGAGATCGGGGCGGCCCCCGATCCGGCGGCAAGGCGCCTCCAGCTCGAGGACGAGTTCGCCGCTCGCCGCTCGCCCTTCCCCCGCGCCGAGGCGTTGGCGGTGCATGACCTCATCGACCCATGCGAGACTCGCGCCCGGCTTTGCGATTGGCTCGAACTGGTCCAGCCGTTGCTTGCGCAGCGGCTGGGTCCAACCAGCTTCGCCTACCGCCCCTAACTACGGGGTTTCCGCACTGCCGAGGTGCCGGCTGACATCCTGAGTCCGTATATCTTCACCGACGGCTTCCGATTCTGCCTCGGGCGTCATTGTGAGCCGTAGACGAAGCAATCCAGAACTCGGTCCGGACTGGATTGCTTCGTCGCTCCGCTCCTCGCAACGACGGATGGGGCCTCCGACGCTTAGACCGCCCTAGTTCAAACGAAGTTCGGTGATGTGCTTCGGGTCGGGCTTCAGTTCGCCCCGCTCGACGCGCTTGACGATATCGGTCAAGGCCCGGTTGGCGCGGGTGGGAATGCCCACTTCCTGGCCCTTGCGGCAGACGAAGCCGTTCAGGAACTCGATCTCGGTGCGCCGTCCCTTGACCATGTCCTGGCCCATGGAAGGCCGCTGGTTGCCGGAGCGCTTCTTCGATTCCGCGAAGCGCTGATCGTCGACAATCTTCAAGGCCGCCGCGTCGCCTTCGCCGGCGCGCGCGATGGTCTCGGGCGGCAGATGCAGGATTTCTTCGAGCGCGTAGCCAAGCGCTTGTCCGACGCGGATCGCTTCGCTGCCGAGCTTGGTCGCGAAGTGGCGGATGGTGTCATTGGCGGTCATATCGTTGCCGCTCAGGCCCGTGGAGGCCGAGAGCCCGTTGGCCATGGAATTGGCCACCAGCTTCGACCAGCGTTCGCCCCAGAGATTGTTGGTGACCATGGCGCTGTCGCCATAGGCGACGAGCTTGCAAACATCGCTCGCCCGGTCGGTGACGCGTCCATGCACCTCGCCGACGCGAAAGACGGTGTGCGCCTGGCCGCCCTTCTTGACTCCGCGATGCACATGCCCCGGCTCATACAACTCGACCGAGATCGAGCTCGCGATGCAACCCAGTGTCTTGCCCCAGCCGACGATGCCGGCGATCTGCTCCTCGTTCATGCAGTTCTGCAGCGAGACGACGAAGCCGCCGGGCGCCAGATACTGGCTGATCAGCATGGTCGCCCAGGCGGTGTCGTAGGATTTCATGCACACGAACGCGATGTCGACCGGGGCACCCTTGGAGATCTGCTGGGCCTCGGTGAGGTGCAGCGCCTTCACCGACACCGTGAACTCCTCTTCGGGCGTCGTGCCGGTGATGTGCAGGCCCTTGGTGCGCATATGCACGACATGCTCGGGCCAGGGGTCGATGAAGGTCACGTCCTCGCCCGCTTGGGCCATGTGTGCCCCGGCATAGGCGCCGACCGCGCCCGCCCCCATGATCGCAATCCGCTTGCCCATGCCGTTCCTCCATTTATTGGTCGCGAGCCCATGTGCCGTTCGGGACGGCAGGCCATGCCCGTCGCCACAAGTTATAGAACATCGCATGGCCAAGTTGAACCGGGCGCGGCGGTGACTAAGGTCTCCCCGGAAAATAAAAAGCCGGCGCCCTGCGGCGACCGGCTTTGAGAAATCAGTCATGTCGTCTCAAGCGACCTTGGGGTGAATGATAACGAATACGCGGCGTTAAGGTAGTCCCCGATGCGCTAGGCAGCCA
This sequence comes from Alphaproteobacteria bacterium, assembly GCA_009694185.1. Lineage (GTDB taxonomy): Bacteria > Pseudomonadota > Alphaproteobacteria > SHVR01 > SHVR01 > SHVR01. The sequence goes on from SHVR01000051.1 coordinate 10,915, forward strand.
TGCGCAACCCTCATGGCAAAGCCTCTGTCAGGAGTGGATCGATTGCCGCCAGCGCCCCCCGTGACCGCCGTTCGATAAATCCGCTTGGTCGCGGCGGACACAACTATCGGAGGGGTCTCGCCAATCCTCCCCAATATCTGGTATAAGAACCACCCCGAGGCAAAGACAAACGGCGACTAGACTTTCGCGACTGGGAGAAGGACAGCGGATGCCCAGGGAGGTACGGAGTATCATCTTTACACGCGATGAAGTGTTGGTGTCGCTCCGCGGCTACTGGCTGCATTGCAATGACATGCCCAAGGGGAAACTCGACAAGTTCGCCATCTCCTCCAGCGACCCCATCGAAATCGAGGTGATCCACGACGCGGCGCATCCGACCCGGGACAGGCGGCTTTTGAACGAGGCCGATATTGCCGCGGCATTGCTGTTGGCCGGCATGAATCAGAAGATTCCCATGCCGCGCAAGTCGGAACGGCAATTGAAGCGCTTCGGCGATATGATCGGGCTGGCCGTGACGATCGGACTTAATCCGAGAAGTCCGTAGACGGGCTAGTTGAAACCACAGCGCATGAGCGCCGCGCGCATGTGGAGCGGTGGTTCGGCGCTGACGGTAATGGGCGCTCGATTGGGGTAGATCGGCAGGGTGATCGAGCGGGCGAGCAAGTGCAGGGCCTCGCCCCCATCGCCGGCAGGATCGTAGCTACTGTCACCCAGAACCGGACAGCCGATCAGCGCCGCATGCACGCGAATCTGGTGGGTGCGGCCGGTCAACGGCTTGAACTCCACCCAGGCATGGCCGTGGTCTTGCCCGAGCAGCCGATAATCCGTCACCGCCGGCTGGCCCTTGGGATCGGCCACCATGCGCCAGCCCGTCCGGCGAGTGAGCTTGGCGAGCGGCTGGTCGATCCTGCCCGCCGCCGCCGGGGGAGCGCCCCGGACCACCGCCCAATAGGTCTTGGCGACGGCGCCCGCCTGGAACAGGCGGCCGAGACGGGCGAGGGCCTTGCGGTGCCGGCCGAGCACCAGGCAGCCGCTGGTGTCGCGGTCGAGGCGATGGGCGAGGGCGGGCGGGTGCGGCAAGCCGAAACGGAGCGCGCCGAACAAGGCTTCGAGATTGGGTCCGCCGCCCGGCCCGCCATGCACCGGCAGGCCGGCGGGTTTGTCGATCACCAGCATCAGCCCATCGCGATAGAGGACACGGGCTTCCATGTCCCGGGCGGTGAGGTGCGGCGGACGGATCGGCTGGGCGGTTGTCTCGGCTATGGCCATGGTCGATGATCCGGCCTGGCGGCCGGCTGTCGCGCCGGAGCGCCTGAAACAGGGAGAAGATGACCATGGCTGATTCATACGCGGCCTACAAGCAGTTGAAATTCGACCGGCCGGCGGAGCGCGTCCTGCGGATCACGTTCGATCGACCCGAGCGGCTCAACGCCCTCGATTCCGATGGCCACCGGGAACTCTGCGACGTGTGGCGGGATATCGACCGCGACAGCAGCGTCAGCGCCGTCATCTTGCGCGGCGTCGGCCGCGCCTTCTCGGCTGGCGGCGACTTCAGCATGATCGAAAAGGTCATTGCCGATCCGGTCTATCGTTGGCAGGCGCTGAAGGAAGCCCGCGACCTGGTCTACAACGTCATCAACTGCTCGAAGCCCATCGTCTCGGCCATTCACGGGCCGGCGGTGGGCGCCGGGCTGGTGGCGGCGTTGCTTGCGGACGTGTCGATCGCGGCGCGCAATGCCCGCATCATTGACGGCCATACTCGTCTTGGTGTCGCGGCGGGCGATCATGCCGCCATCATCTGGCCGCTGCTTTGCGGCATGGCCAAGGCGAAATATTATCTGCTGCTGTGCGAGGCCATGTCGGGCGAGGAGGCGGAGCGGATCGGCCTGGTATCGCTCTGCGTCGAAGAATCCGAGTTGCAGGACAAGGCGCTCGAAATCGCGGTCAAGCTGGCGGCGGGCGCGCCGGCCGCCATCCGGCTCACCAAATATGCGCTCAACAATTGGCTGCGCATGATGGGGCCGATTTATGACGCCTCGACCGCTTACGAGATGCTGGGCTTTGCCAGCGGCGAGGCGGCCGAGGGCCTCGCCTCCCACCGCGAGAAACGGGCGCCCCGCTTCAACCCCGATTGCCCACTCTGAGGGATGTAGGCCATGTGCCCTATAACTCCCGGCTGACCGCGCTTTCATGCCAGCGCCGCAGCAAAAGATGCTCGAGCCCGCGCAATAATAGAAAGATGACGATGCCCATGGCCGAGAGCAGGAGGAGGGCGGCGAACATGCGCGGGATGTTGAGCCGGTTGCCGCTCTCGATGATGCGCCAGGCGAGCCCGGTCGCGGCACCGCTGCCGGCGACGAACTCGGCCACGACGGCGCCGATGAGCGCCAAGCCGCCCGAGATGCGCATGCCCGACAAGAGATAGGGCAGTGCCGCCGGCAATTGTAGCTGGGTCACGATCTGCCAGCGCGTGGCACCATAGAGGTCGAAGAGGCTGAGGAGATTGTGGTCGGCGGAGCGGAGCCCCAGGGTGGTGCTGGCGACGATCGGAAAGAAGGCAACGATCCAGGCGAGGATCAACAGCGCCAGTTCCACATTGTCGAAGCCGACCCAGATGATGACCAGGGGTGCTATCGACACCACGGGCGTTACCTGCAGGATGACCGCGTAGGGAAAGAGCGCCAGCTCCACAAGCCGCGACTGGGAAAAGAGGATCGCCATGGCGACGCCGCCGAGGACGGCAAGCGCAAAGGCCATGAGTGTGATCTTGAGGGTGAGCAGGAGCGAGGGCAACAGCGACCAGAAATCGTCCACCAGGCTCCGCCCGATGAGCGAGGGCGCCGGCAGCACGAAACGCGGGATTTGGTAGTGCCAGACCAAGAGCTCCCAGAGGCCGAGGAAGAGGGCGCCGACCGCGAGCGGCAGCGTTATTCGAAGTGCCACGCCAAGGCCGTTCATGGGCCGGGTTCGCCCATGGCCCGGTGCAGCGCGGCCGAGACTTGCCGGCAATAGTCGTTGTAGCGGGTCGAGGTGCGAAAGGCTTCGCGCCTCGGATAGGGCGCCTCGATGGGCAAGTCGGCGACGATGCGGCCCGGGCGCGGGCACATGACGGCAATACGGGTCGCGAGATAGACGCTCTCATAGACGCTGTGGGTGACGAACAGGACCGTCCACCCCTTGCCCCGCCAGAGGCCGAGCAGATCGTCGTTCAGCCGGCCGCGCGTGATCTCGTCCAGTGCCGCGAACGGCTCATCCATCAGCAGCAGCGAGGGTTCGGTGATGAGGGCGCGGGCAATCGACACGCGCATCTTCATGCCGCCCGAAAGTTCGCGGGGATAGACATTGGCGAATGGGGCGAGGCCGACCCGTTCGAGCATGGCTTCGACCCGTTCGCGCGCCGCCGCCCGCGAGATGCCCCGCAACTTGAGCGGCAGATAGACATTGTCGAAGGCCGAGGCCCAGGGCATCAAGGTCGGCTCCTGGAAGACGAAGCCGATATCGGCGCGCCCTGCCGGGGCCGTTCCTGGCGCGGCACCGTCGGGCCAGTCGATGCGGCCCTGGCTGACGGACCCGAGACCGGCGATGAGGCGCAGCACCGTCGTCTTGCCGCAGCCCGAGGCGCCCAGCAAGCACAGGAATTCGGCCCGGCCCACCGTCAGCTCGAAGCCATTGAGCGCCAGCGTGCCATTGCCGTAGACCTTGCCGACGCCCGCGAGGCGAATGAGCGGCTCAGCCGCCATCGTCATGGCCGGCCCACCCCCAAACTCAGGGCGCGCGGCGGAGCTCAATGCCGTGCCGCTTGTTGACGAACCGAGTGGTGAACGCCTGGCGCCAGGCGAGGTCCGCCGGATAGGCGCCCTCCTTCGCCATGCTGTCGAAAAAATCCTGCCAGCGCGCCTCGGTCATGGCGCCGATGCCGAGCGTCACCGCGTCGCCGCTGTCGACGACGCCATACTCCTTCATCTTGGCGATGCCATAGGCGATGGTCTCGTCGGTCATCTCGGGGTTGGCGCGCTTGATGAGCGCGTTGGCGGGCGCGGGGTCGCCATAGAGATAGCCGTACCAGCCTTCGATGCTGGCGTTGACGAAGGCCTGCACCATGTCGGGCTTCTCCTGGATGACGCGATCGGAGGCCAGCACCATGCAGCTATAGGACGGCCAGCCGGAATCGGCGAGCAGGAAAACCTTGGGTGTAATCCCGCTCTCCTGTCGCACCAGGAATGGCTCGGACGAGAGGTAGCCTTGCTGGATACCGCCCCTGTCGACGATGAAGGGCGCCATGTTGAAGGTGTATTGGCGGATCTGGCTATCCTGGAAGCCATATTTGGCCTTGAGCCAGACCCAGAAGGTACTGACCGAACCACTCGCCAGCATGATCGGCTTGCCCCTCATGTCGGCGAGGGTTGTCACGTCGTCGCGGGGGTGGGACATCAGGATTTGCGGATCCTTCTGGAACGCGGCCATGACCGTGGTGGCGTTGGCGCCCGCCCGGAGCAGGTTGAGGGCGAAGAAATTGTTCGAAGCCATGGCCAGATCCACGGCCTGGGCCGCGATGAGGCGCTGATTGTCGATGCCGGGCCCGCCCATGCGGATCGTGACCTCAAGGCCTTGGCGGGCATAGAGGCCGGTCGCGACCGCCTGGTAGAAACCGCCATGCTCGGCCTGGGCCTTCCAGTCCGTGGCGAAGTTGACGCGCGTTTGGGCGCCCCCGAAGGCGGCCCAGCCCCCCATCGCCGCCAGGGCGGCCAAGACCGAGAGGATGCGCGTCATGAATGCCTCCGTTACCCAGGCCGTTATCTTAGCAGGGCGCTCAACGGCATGTGAGGGCATAGGCGAGCAGGCCTAGCGCCTCGTGGAAAAAGAACGTCGACGCCCGATAGCCGCCCGGCGACGGCACGAAGTCGCTCGGCCGGATGGCGGCGGGTGGCTCGAAGCCGGTTGGCGCCGCGACCACCTCAACGCCGAAGCGCCGAAAGGCCAAGATGGCCCGCGGCATGTGCCAGGCATGGCTCACCAGATAGACCCGTTCGATGCCATCGGCCCGCAGGATGCCGGCCGTGAATCGAGCATTCTCGCAAGTATTTCGAGACCGGTCCTCGATCCAGCGCGGCTCCACCCCGAAGTCCGCTCTGAGGCTCTCGGCCATGCGCGCCGCGATGGGGACCGTGCTGTCCGGCAACGTGCCGCCACTGACGGCAATTTGCAGGCCAAGACGGCGCGCCAAGGCGGCGCCGTAACGCAAGCGGACGAGCGTCAAGGAGCCGATGGTTGTGCCGTTCTCGTATTCCGGCGCCCGCCGCTGGATGTCGGCCGAGAGCACGACGATCGCGTCGATCCCGGGTGCGCCGGAATTGGGGTCCACTGGCGGATGTTCGAGGAGCCGCAACAGGCCATGGCCAATGAACCCGGTGCAGAACACCAGGAAGCCCACGAGACCAAGCGCGGCGAGCCATTGGAAGAAGCTCTTCGTGCCGCCTTTCATCGCCATTTTGGCGACGACGAGGGCAACGGCGGCCAGCAACAGAAAACCAGTCGGCGGCAGGAGTAAGGCCTTGGCCAGGTCGGTCACGCGCCGACACCGCCCTGGCCCCCGGGCATGCAATCTCCCGTGACATCGTCGCTGGTCCGGGATTCGGGCGGCATTCTGATCGTTGGTTTCCTGCCGGGGTCAGGGCTGCCGGATGCTACCAGTCGGCCGGGGGCCGGTAACCGGGAATTTCCTATTGAATTCTTACTCCGTTGACGGATATTGCGGCTTCGCTGTTTTTTTGGCCGTTTACGGGTGCCTGTCAGTCCTTGCCAACGCGGCAAATCCCGGTATCGAAAAAGCGTGTGATGGGTGCCTTTATTCTACATCGCTCGGACGGGTCCGATCGAACGCGTCGCGTGCTGCTGGCCGCGCGGGGGCATTTCGAACGCGTCGGGTTCACCGGCATCGTAGCCATTCAATTTGGCGTTTATGAAGGCCTTGTGTGCGGGTCCTTGTCCGGAAACGCAGCCGCGATCTACAGCGCGGTTGATGGTCAGGCGATGGTGGTTGGCACGTTCTTCCATGGCGGGCGGTTCGGCGCTGCCGCGCTCATGGACCTGGTCCGGCGGACCACTCCGTACGCGCGACCCGGGAGCGCCGGGACTGCCGGTCATTACAGTGTGGCACTCGCCAAACAGGGTGCGGCGTGGCTCTTCGGTGACGAACTCGGTATGTTTCAGTTTTACCACGACGCGACACTTCGCGTGCTGTCCTCGTCGCTGCAAGCGGTGCTGTTCGCCGTCGATCGGCCGACGCTCTCGGTGCAGGCGGCCTACGAGTATGTCCACCACGGCAATGTGCTCGGCGACGAGACCGCGGTTAACGAGGTTCGCATGCTGGCCCCCGGCGCGATGGTGCGATTGAGCGATCCGCCGGCGATTATTCCAAGGCCGCCCATTGCCCTGCCCGACATCGAGCCGGGCGATCTGGAAACCCATGCCGATCGCTGTCTGGCGGCGATGCGGGTCCTCATCGGTGGCGCGGTTGCCGCATTCGGCGACAATATTCAGGCCCCCTTGTCGGGCGGCTATGATTCCAGGTTGTTGCTGGCGTTGCTCCAAGAGCAAGGGGCGCAACCCCATGTCTATGTCTATGGCCGGCCGGGCGACGCGGACGTGCGCGTCGCCCAGGCGATCGCCAGTGGCGAGGGATTTCCGCTCGAACATGCCGAGAAACGGCTCGATCCGGGCGTTACACCGGATATGTATCCGGCCATTGCCGAGGCTAACTTCCTGCACCATGACGCGACGGCTTATTTCGGGTTCTTCGATACCGGCGAGGGCCGGCGCGACCGCGATGCCCGCTCGTTCGGCGGCGCCCTGGCGGTGAGCGGCGGCGGTGGCGAGGTCTTCCGAAAAGTTTTTCTATCTGCGCGACATGAATTTTACGGTTCGCGACCTGCTGTGGTGCTTCTATTCCCAATTCGACCCGGCGACCTGTACCGACCGGTTCGACAGCCGGACCTTCTACGCGGCCATGGCGGCAAAAGTCCGGGCAACCCTCGGATCGGATGCCGATCGCCTGACACGCGCCACCATCGAACTTCTTTACCCGTTGTTCCGTTGTCGTGCCGTGTTCGGCTACGAGAGCAGCGTCATGAACCGCCATGGCTGGTGGTTCTACCCGTTCATCGCGCCGTCGTCGGTTAAGGTTGCGCCGACCGCGCCGATCAACGCCTGCTGCAACGCCGCCGTCCAAGCGCCCTTGAAGGCGATGTCGATATTGAAAACATCCTTGCCGTCGACCTGCTTGCCCGACCCATAGCTCGTCAACACCGCGCCGCTATCGAGACCGGGGCTGCCGCCAAGGCCGCCATTGTTGCCGGCGATCGCGGCCAACATCCCATCGGTCGGCATCACGAGGTTGGTCCGGTCCAGGGCGGTCACGTCGGGTCCATCACCCGCATTGCGGCCATGTTCGGATTCCTCGGGCCGGCCGCCCCACGGCGAAAACCCATTTTCGTCCGGTGGCAGGGCATCCCCGCTGGGATCAAACGTAAGCACTGGCGCGCCAACTTGGTCTCTGACCCAATAAATTAAGGCGATTTATACCAATATTGTAGAAAATTGGTAATATATGATTATGTTAAATAAGAATTTTACATTCAATATTTATTAATATTAATCAAATATTATGGTTAATGGTTAGTAACCTTGGTTGTTTTTATCGGTTCAAATGATAGAGGGCGAGGCCAGGGCGCGGCCAGTCCAGTGCCACCAGCCGGCCCGACATGGAGAGCGTCACATAGGCGGTACGGAGTCCGGGGCCGCCGAAGCAGATGTTCGTGGTGTAGAGATCGGGCATCGCTACAAGCTCGACGCGGCCTCCGTCCGGCGAGATCACGGTGATGCCGGGCTCGAAGAGGGTCGCGATACAGATGTTGCCGGCGCTGTCGACGGCGAGGGAATCGAACTGGCGATAGCCCCCCACACCGGCGACGAGGCGACCGCCATGGGGCGACGGCCAAGCCTCGCGGCGGATTTCGCCCGGTCCCACAATATCGAACGCCCAGAGCCGGCCGGGTACGGTTTCGGCCACATAGAGGCGGCTGCCATCGGGCGAGAGCCCGATGCCGTTGGGCGTGATCATCGGATAGATCACCTCGTGGATGCGGCTGCCATCGGCCAGCGCATAATAGACGCCGCCATGGTCGCGATCGCGCGCCCGCGATTTGCCGAGGTCGGTGAACCAGAAGCCGCCTTGGCCGTCGAAGACGATGTCGTTGGGGCCGCGCAAGGGGCCCCGATCGCTCTCGCGGTAAATCACCTCGACCCGCCCGGTCGCGAGATCCACGGCCTCGATGCGCCCGCCGCTATAATCGTCGGCCTGCATGACCGGCCGCGTGCCCTGGGCGTCCTCATGCCAGCGGAAGCCGCCATTGTTGCAAATATAGCAGCGCCCATCGGGGCCGATGGCCGCGCCGTTCGGCCCGCCGCCGGTCGTCGCCACCCGGCACTTGGTGCCATCGGGCATGATTCGGGTCAGCGCTTGCGCCTTGATCTCGACCAAGAGGATGGAGCCATCCGGCATGGCGATCGGGCCTTCGGGAAACGCCAGGCCGCTAGCGATCTCGCTGGGGTCGGTCATGGGCTCCACTCCACTCGTTCAGGGTTCAACGATGACGGTGCCGAGCTTGGCGCCTTTCTCGACCGCCTCATGGGCGTCGGCGATGCGCTCGAGCGGGAAACGGCCGGCGACGGCGACGATCGGATTGGCGGCCGATTCGAGCCAGCGATTGAGGTCGCGCTGCGCGGCTTGGCGGGCCTCCATCGGCATATTGTTCAAGGTAATGAGCCGGATCAGGTGGTTTTTCGCCATCATGGCGTAGAAGGGGAGCGTCGGCGTCTCGTTGCCCTCGGAGGCATAGGCGGCGATCGAGCCGCCATTCTTCAGGGCGGCAGCGATGGTTGCCAGATTGCCGCCGAAATCTACCTCGACGATGCGATCGAGGCCGCCGCCGCCGGTCGCGGCAAACACTTGATCGGCCACATTTTCGGTCCGGTAATTGATGACGACATCGGCGCCCGCCAGGCGGGCATGGGCCGCCTTGGCATCGCCGCTCACCGTGGCGATGACATGGGCGCCGCCCCATTTCGCAAGCTGGACGGCGAAATGCCCGACGGCGCCGGCACCACCCGTCACCAGCACGGTCTTGGCTGTCACCGGGCCATCGGCGAACACCGCGCGATGCGCCGTCATGCCGGGTATGCCGAGGCAGGCGCCCTCGGCGAAACTCGCTCGCTCGGGCAGGTCGCTGACCAGCACCGCGTCGAGGGCGATATATTCGCAAGCGGTACCGAACGCCCGGCCACCCCGCTGACCGTTATAGAGCCAGACGCGCCGCCCCAGCCAATGGGCCGAGACGCCGGCCCCGATCTGGTCGACCACGCCGGCCGCGTCGCTGTTGGGCACGACGCGCGGGTAATCCATGCCATGGCGACCTCCGGCGCCGCGCCGCCGCTTCACGTCGCTCGGATTGACCCCGGAAGCGCGGATCTTGACCCGCAATTCGCCCGCACCCGCCTCGGGCATCGGCATCTCGCCGACCGCCAACACCTCGCGCGCGGGTCCGAGGCGATCATAAAAGGCAGCACGCATGGCGCGGACCTCCGCATGGACTTCGGCCGATCAAAGAGCGAACCCAATAACCAATTGATTTAATTTAGTATTTTATGAAGGAAGTCAAAGCAAAGCCAATAAGTCATTGATTTAATTGAAAACTTACAAATTTTTCGGCGAGTTGCGAAAACCAGTGTCAAAACCGAAACGTATTCCTAAATCCACTATACTCGATTTGGCCGTCGCCGTCAAACCGCCTGTCCGGCTCTGACGCCACCATTCGGTATGATCCACATCCCGCTCGCGTTGGCCAGCTCGCGTTCGCTAGCTCGCGTTGACAGAGGCGGCCATAACAGGCAGCGCGCATGGCAGAACCTTCCCTTGGATACCGGCCGATCCGGCCGGCTATCCGGACACGGTTTCAAGATGCTGATTTGCTAGACGATCTTCGATAAACTTGGCCTGCGCGCCGATCCGGCCGCGAACCAAGGCGGCTGGGCGGCGCCGGCCATACTCATCAGCCGGGGGTCAAGGACAAGCAGGCGACACGACGGGCATTTCTGACCACTGGCGGCGCCGCGCTCGCGGGAGCCGCCATGTCATCGGCCGCCCTCGCCCAGTGGCGGCCGAGCGAGCGGTATCCGGATCCCGCGATCGAGATCCTCGATCCCAGCTTTGCCAGGTACCGGCTCAACTTGGCCGGGGTGGAGCGCCTCGCCACGGGGATGCGCTGGTGCGAGGGGCCGGCGTGGTTCGGCGGCGGCCGCTACTTGATATGGAGCGATATCCCCAACAACCGCTTGATGCGCTGGCAGGAGGAAACCGGCGCGGTCAGCGTATTTCGCCAGCCATCCAATAACGCCAACGGCAATACCCGCGACCGCCAAGGCCGGTTGTTGACATGCGAGCACGACACGCGCCGGGTAACGCGAACCGAACATGATGGCACGATCGGCGTTCTGATCGACAAATTCGACGGCAAGCCGCTCAACTCGCCCAACGACATCGTGGTCAAGTCCGACGACTCGATCTGGTTCACCGACCCGCCGTTCGGCATACTCGGCAATTATGAAGGGCACACCGCCACGCCCGAGCTGCCGACCAATGTCTACCGCCTCGACCCCAAGACCCGCCGCGCGACGGTCGTCGCGGGCGACGTCAACCGACCCAACGGCCTCGCGTTCTCGCCCGACGAGTCGAAGATGTACATCGTCGAGGCTGCCGTCACGCCGCGCGTGATCAAGGTTTACGACGTGACCGACAACGGCACCAAGCTCGCCAATGGCCGGACGTTCATCACCGCCGAGCCGGGTGGCACGCCAGACGGCTTCCGCGTCGACATGGACGGCAATTTGTGGTGCGGCTGGGGCATGGGCAACGAGAAGCAAGATGGCGTCAAGGTCTTCGACCCCACGGGCAAGCCAATTGGCTTCATCGCGTTGCCGGAGCGCTGCGCGAACGTTTGCTTCGGCGGCGTCAAGCGTAACCGGCTGTTCATGACCGCCAGCCACTCGCTCTATTCGCTCTATGTGAACACCCAGGGCACGCCGGGAGGGTGAGAATCGGCGTTTCCACAAGTCGGTATTGCGCCCGTCTCAAATCTCGACTTGGGTACCGAGTTCGACCACCCGGTTGGTGGGGATGCGGAAGAAATCCATGGCTCGGGCGGCGTTTTGCGACATGGCGATGAACAGGGTCTCGCGCCAACGCGCCATGCCCGGCTTGTCTGAGGCAAGCAGAGTCTCGCGGCCGAGGAAGAACGAGGTATCCATCATGTTGATCGCCAGGCCCAAGGGCGCGCAACGCACTAGGCTGCGGGGCACGTCCGGGCTCTCGAAGAAACCGTAGCGCAGGATGACGCGGTAGAAGTTCTTCTCGCGCGCTTCGATGTTGATGTGCTCGGCCGCCGGTACGCGCGGCACGTCGGCCGTCTCCACGGTCAGCAGCACGACGCGCTCGTGCAGGACCTTGTTGTGCTTGAGGTTGTGCAACATGGCGTTGGGGACGCCGGTCCGGTTCTGGGTCAAAAAGACGGCCGTGCCGGGCACCCTGGGCGGATGGCCTTCGCGCACGCGGGACAAGAAGCTGGAAAGCGAGATCTGGCCTTCCGCCAACCGCTCCGCAAGAATCTCGCGGCCGCGCCGCCATGTCGCCATCAACACGAATAGGCCGCCCGCCATCAGCAGCGGGAACCAGCCACCTTCGGGAATCTTGACGGCATTGGCGCCCAGAAACGAGAGATCGACGGCCAGAAAGACCACGAAAAACGGCAGCGCCAGCAGCGGCTTGACGCCCCACAGGCGGATGGCCACCACCAGTGCCAGCAGGGTGTCCATGGTCATGGCGGCGGTCACGGCGATGCCATAGGCGGCGGCGAGCTCGCTCGACGAGCCGAAGCCGATCACGAGCGCCACCACGGCGGCGAGCAACGCCCAGTTGACCGGCGGCATATAGATCTGGCCGCGCTCGCTTTCGGAGGTATGGGTGACGGTGAGGCGCGGCACGAAACCGAGCTGGATGGCCTGCTGGGTGACCGAGAACGCGCCGGTGATCACCGCCTGGGAGGCGATCACCGCCGCCATGGTAGAGAGCAGGACCAGCGGATAGAGACCCCAATCGGGGACCATCAGGTAGAAGGGATTGCGGACCGCCTCGGGGTCGGAGAGAATCAACGCGCCCTGGCCGAAATAGTTCAAGACGAGACCCGGCAACACCAATGCGAACCAGGCGCGCCGGATGGGCGCCCGACCGAAATGCCCCATGTCGGCGTAGAGTGCCTCGCCTCCCGTTACCACCAGGACGACGGAGCCGAGGACCAAAAACCCGATCCATTCGTTGCGCCGGAAGAAGTCGATGGCGTGACGCGGATCGATGGCGCCGAGCACGGCGGCATTGCCGGCGATGTTCCAGATGCCGAGGACAGCCAGGGTTACGAACCAGACCACCATGATGGGGCCGAACAGCGCGCCAACCCGCTCGGTGCCGCCTTTTTGCAATAGGAAGAGAGCGATCAGGATCATGAGCGCCAAGGGCACCACATAGGTCGCGAACACGGGCGTGGCAATTTGCAGTCCCTCGACCGCGCTCAGGACCGAGATTGCCGGCGTGATCACGCTGTCGCCATAAAAGAGCGCCGCGCCGATGAGGCCGATCACGGCGATCGCGGCTCGCTGGCCGGCAGTCCGGGCGGCACGCAGCGTGAGCGCCAGGAGCGACAGGATACCGCCTTCGCCCCGATTGTCGGCGCGCATCACCACCAGCACATACTTGCCGCTGATGACGATGGTGAGCGCCCAGAACATCAGGGAGAGGATGCCGAGCACATTGTCGGCCGTCGGCGGGATATGGCTCGCCGGGCCGAAGCATTCGCGGAGGGCGTAGAGCGGGCTGGTGCCGATATCGCCGAACACCACGCCGAGGGCGCCGAGGACGAGTGCCCGCATCCGTTCGTCCGCGGGCGCGCCGGCGGTGCTGGTCATGGCAGGGTGCGATCAGGCCGCCATGGCGAGAATGTCCCGCACGTCGTCCGGTCCCCTGATCGGGCGCGGATTGGTGTGGATCCAGCGGTCGTGCATGGCGTTGTCGGCAACGAGCTGGAACTGGTCGGGGCCGACATTCACATCGGCCAGACGGCGCGGCAGGTCGAGGGCGGCGATGAAATCGCCGACGACGTCACCGGCATCGTCGTTCGGCCGGCCGAGCGCCTCGCTCACCAGGCGCTGACGATCGGCGTTCACCGGCTTGTTGTAGCGCAGCACGTTGGGCAGCATGACGCAGGACGTGTAGCCGTGCGGCACGCCGCAAGTGCCGCCAAGGACATGGCCGATGCCATGGCTCGCCCCCATGGGCACACCCGCTTGAACCGCGGTCATCGAGAGCCAGGCGCCGATCTGGCATTTGAGGCGCGCGTCCAGGTCTCCGCCATCGCGCTTGACCGCCGGCAAGCCCTCGCCCAAGAGCCGCAGCCCCTGCATGGCGGTGCCGTCGCAATAGGGATTGGACTTGAGCGACGAGAGCGCCTCCACGCAATGGTCGAGGGCGCGGATGCCGGTCGAAAGCCACAGCCATTCGGGTGTGTGGACGGTGGGCGCGGCATCGAGAATAACGGCGCGCGGCGCTAACAGAGGGTGGCGGTAGCTCTGCTTCAGCTTGCCGCGCGGATCGGTGCAGCCGGCATTCGGGCTGAACTCGCCGGCTGAGAGAGTGGTCGGCACCGAAATTTGGCGGACCAGCGGGGCCTCCATCGGCGGCGCTTTCAGACTGCCGTCGGGCTGGGTGATGGTGCGAAACGGCTCGAAGCCGTCCATGTCCCGGATGCCGTGCCGGAGGCAGATCTGGATCATCTTGCCGGCGTCGACCACCGAGCCGCCGCCGAAGGCGACGATCAGGTCGGCCTTGGCGCTCCGTGCCACGTCGCTCGCCGCCAGCACGGCGTCGCGCGGCGTGTGGGCGGGCATGCGGTCGAAGAGGCCGGCAAAGCGATTGGCGAGCGCTCGGCGCACTTTCTCGACTTCGTCGGTATCGCGGTTGAGATGGCCGCCTACCAGCAGAAAGACGTTGGTGGCGCCCAACCGCTCGGCTTCGGCGACGATCGAAGCGGCGGCTGGTTGCCCATACACCACCCGGTCGATCTGAACATAGTTGAACGCGCCCGGATTGATCATGACACCCCTACACGCCTGTGCCGGGCCGAGTTGGCCCGCGCGGGGCGGAGTTTCGTAGGGCGTCGCGGGGCTGTCAATCGGCCCACCACCTAGTACCTCTGCACAGTGATTATGACTCTTTGATTGGGTTGGGGTAAGCGCGTTCCAATTTGGCGCGAGCTCGCTCGGTAGTGAACATCCATTTGATGCGAGCGCCGGCATCATTGCGCTGCTTCTCCCAGGCGGCG
>SHVR01000052.1 GCA_009694185.1 Alphaproteobacteria bacterium
CCACGCCCGGTGCTCCGCGCAACGCCGACGGCGCCGCGCTCCGGGCGCGGGTCCCTCCTATGCATGACGTGGACAAGCCCTCTCCCGACCAATCAGAGGGGTCTAAATTGGACGCGAAAAGGGGGTCACAGTTGGAAGCAATTTGACACTTAGAGTGTCGCAAATCCCTTCGTTACCGCTTCCGGCGCTCCGGGCCCCGGATGACAAGCGCCGCAAATCCCGTTCGCCAAGCCGGATTTCCCGATTACGATGCGGGCATGAACAAATGCTAGCCGCCAGCGGGGAAACCTCATGATCACCAAATTCGACAGTCTTTACGCGGGCCATGCTTTACGCGGGCCATGTCGACCTCGACAATGTCGGCTTCGCGGCCGCTGGCAAGAGTTTTATTAGGGCGCGAACGCCGGGCCGTCGAAACGCTCGCGGGTCGCGATCTCAGGCACCCGGCGGCGCTTGAGCCGGGTGAGCTGGGCGACCGGCCGGCCCAAGGGCACCACGGCGGCGGCGGCAATCCAGGAACTTGCGGATGTCCACTGTTTTTTGGATCGCCGCGGCTGCTTCGCAGCCTCGCGATGACGGAAAAGGACTGTGTCGGCGGTCTGGGGCGGCCCGAAGGCCGCCCAACAATAACGGATCGGGCACCGTGCCCAAGGGGACATTCCTACTTTGCGCTCACACAAATTACTCGACCGTGGACATAACTACTGTTAACCAGTATCCTTATGAAGGACGGATTTGAATGGAACCCCGACAAAGCTGTCGCGAATTGGCGAGAGCATGGGATCGCGTTCAATCAAGCTATTCAAGTATTTCGTGAATATAAATGTCATTGAATGGCTCGATGACCGAGAAAACTATGGCGAAGAACGGATCAACTTAATTGGTATCTGTGACGGTGTTATTTTGTATCTGACTTACACGATGCGCGGTGACAATATCAGGATTATCTCAGCCCGGCGGTCGGAAAAACATGAACAAGCCAAATACTATCGCGAGAATTCTCCCTGACGGCACGGTCGTTGAAGTGCTGAGTGACGGCAGCGAACGGCCGTTTCCGGCCATGCCCATGCGGCAGATGACGGAAGCGGAAATCCACGAGGCCGCCATGGCCGATCCCGACGCTCAACCGCTTACCGAAGCGGACTTCGCCCGCATGAAGCGGGTGCCGCGCGTCAAGACGCTGCGGCGCGTTCTCGGTCTGACACAGGAAGAATTCGCCGCCCGCTACCTTATCCCCTTGGGCACCTTGCGGGATTGGGAGCAGGGCCGCGCGGAGCCGGATCAGGCCACACGCGCCTATCTCAAAGCCATCGCCGGCGACCCCGAAGCGGTGCATCGCGCCTTGCAAGCGGGGCCGGCTTAAAAGCGGAAATCGCGGTCAATCTCCCGTTCGCCAAGCCCGAAATCGCCATTACAATGGCCCCATGAACAAATGCTAGCCGCCAGCGGGGAAACCTCATGATCACCAAATTCGACAGTCTTTACGCGGGCCATGTCGACCTCGACAATGTCGGCTATGGCGGCACACCCATCAACGACCGGCTCTACGACAACGCCCATCTGGCGACCGCCCTGTCCAAGGCCGAGGCCATGGCCAAGCTCATGGATGGCCTCGGCTACACAACCTTCTGGATGGCCGAGCATCATTTCCAGCGCGAAGGCACGGAGTGCATCCCCAACGTCTTGCTGATGGCCCTCCACCTCACCCATGTGACCAAGCGCCTGAAGATCGGCTGCGGCTTCAACATCACGCCCATGTGGCATCCGCTGCGCCTCGCCGAGGACTACGCCATGGCCGACATATTGAGCGGCGGGCGCGTCACCTTCGGCGTCGGGCGCGGCTATCACACCCGCGAGGTCGAGACCTTCGGCTCGCCGCTCATCGACCAGGACGCCAACCGCGAACTTTACGAGGAGCAGGTCGACATCGTCTTCAAGGCATTCAACGAGGACGCCTTCGCCCACAAGGGCAAGCATTACACCCTGCCGCCCGAAGTGCCCTATCGCGGCTACACCCTAAAGGACCTGACCCTGGTGCCCCGGCCGTTGCGCCTCCCGGTCGAATGCTGGCAGCCGATCCAGGGCGGCTCGGCACGGGCACTCGAATTCATGGCCAAGCACGGCATCCAGGGCATGGTGGGCGGCGGCTCCGCGGAGGGCGGCGCCATGCACAAGGTGGTCATGGACTGGCAGGCGGCGCACACCAAGATCGGCCGGCGGATCGAACTCGGCGAACGGCTCTGCTTCGGCTTCCATTTCTACATGGCCGCGAGCCGCGAAAAGGGTATCGCCGAGGCGGCCAAATATTACGAAGAGAACATGAAGATGTTCGGCGAGCTCCGCCTGGTGCGTGCACTCTCGGAAGCCCAGATCGAGATCATGCGCGATCCGAAGCTGGCACCCACGGCCAAACTGCCGCGCATCGAGGACGCGATCGCCGCCGGTGGCTTCCTCTGCGGCTCGCCGGCCCAAATGATCGAGCATCTGAAGGGGCTGGAAGCGAAATATCCGGCACTTGACCGGGTCTCGGTCAGCCTCTCGGTCGGCGTGCCGCAAACCGTCGCCCTCGAGCAGCTCGAACGCTTCGCCAAGGAGGTCATGCCGGCCTTCACCGGGCGGCTGAAGGTCGAGCCCGCCCTGGCGCGGTAGTGCCTCACCTGGGCGGGTGACAAACCGCGACGGATCGGCTATAGTGAAAGTCGAAATATAAACCTATTCTGGAAAAAAATTGTGATATAAAATATGAGTTTCGTTTGGAATCAATCGGTTATTGGCTTTGCTTTTGGCTTTCGGCCGGGGACGGGGCGAACCCGGACCAGCCGGCGACGGAGGAGGCGGACATGCTGGTGAAATCGCTACGGGCGGCATGCCTTGCCGTCCTGTTTGGCGTTCTGCTGGTGGGAACGGCATTCGCCCAGGCCGCTTGGCCATCGAAGCCGATCAAGATCATCGTGCCCTGGCCGCCCGGCGGCGCCGCCGACCTCACCTGCCGCCTGTTGCAGGTGCCGCTCGCCGAAATCCTCGGCCAGACGGTGGTGATCGAGAACAAGTCGGGCGGCGGCGGCATCGTCGGCACCGAGGCGCTGGTGCGCTCGCCCGCCGACGGGCACACCATCGGCATGGTGATCAGCAGCCACGCCTCCAATATGGCGCTGCACTCCAAGCTCCCCTACGACACGCTCAACGACACCAAGCCGATCACCATCGTGACCCGCTCGCCCAACATCCTGGTGGTGCATCCCTCGACCCCCTACCGGAGCCTCGCCGACATCGTCGAGGCGGCCAAATCGAAGCCCGGCTCGATCCATTACGCGACGTCCGGCAACGGCACGGCGCAGCATTTCGGCGCCGAGCATATCAAGCTCTGGGCCCGGATCGACATGGTGCATGTGCCCTATCGCGGGGCGGGGCCGGCGTTGAACGATCTGGTCGGCGGCCAGGTGCTGGTCGGCATTTTGAACATTGCCTCGACCTGGCCGCATGTGCAAAGCGGCCGGCTCAGGCCCATCGCGGTGACCGGCCGCGACCGCAGTCCGAACGCGCCCGACGTGCCGGCGGTCTCGGAGACCATCACCGGCTTCGATTTCGGCGAATGGTTCGCGCTGATGGCGCCGGGGCGCGTGCCGGACGAGATCGTCGAGCGCCTTTATGCCGCCATCGCGAAGGCGGCCAAGACCCCGGAATTCCAGGCCCGGGCGCTGGAGACGGGCATGGAGGTCGTACTCAACACGCCGGCGGCGTTCCGGACCATGCTCGACGGCGAGGTCAAGAAGTTCGCCGACCTGGTCCGGGAGGCCAACATCAAGATTGAATGAGCGCGTTCCGTATAATGACGGGGACACAATACTTAATTAGTGCGCCGACGGGCGCGCCAATTAAGTATTGTGTCCCCGTCATTGGTAGCCCATGACCCCGAAGGGTCCGACCGACGTTCTCGCCGGCGGCTTCCTGATGGCCGTGGCGGTGGTGGCGCTTGTTGCGACATCCGATCTCCGCATGGGGACGGCCATGCGCATGGGGCCGGGCTATATGCCGACGGCGCTGGGCTGGATCCTGCTCGGCTTCGGCTTCGTGCTGCTGTTGCGCGGCTGCCTCCGGCCGGGCCGCGCGCTCGCGGCCTGGGCGGTTCGCCCGCTCCTCCTGGTGTCGGTCGCGGTCGGCCTCTTCGGGCTGTTGCTGGAGCGGCTCGGCCTGGTCGCCGCGATCCTGGCCCTGGTTCTGATCGCCGCCCTTGGCGGGCGCGACCGGCGGCCCGCCGAAAGCCTGCTGCTCGCCCTCGGCCTCGCCTTCTTCGCGGTGCTCCTGTTCGTCAAGGGGCTCGGCCTCGCCATGCCGATCTGGCCCGAAGGGCTCGGGTAAATGGAGCTGTTCGGCAATTTCGCGGGCGGCCTCGCCGTGGCGCTGGAACCCATGAATCTCTTCTATTGCCTGATCGGCGTACTGGTCGGCACCCTGGTTGGGGTGCTGCCCGGCATCGGCCCGGTCGCCACGGTCGCCATGCTGTTGCCGGTGACCTTCTACCTGCCGGCGGTCTCGGCGCTGATCATGCTGGCCGGCATCTATTACGGCGCCCAATATGGCTCGTCGACCACGGCCATCCTGGTCAATTTGCCGGGCGAAAATTCCTCGATCATTACCTGTCTCGACGGCTATCAGATGGCGCGCGCGGGGCGCGCCGGGCCGGCGCTGGCGGTGGCGGCCCTGGGCTCGCTCTTCGCCGGCATCGTCGCCACCTTCTTCATCGCCCTGTTCGCGCCGCCGCTCGCCGAGATCGGCCTGATGTTCGGGCCGGCGGAATATTTCTCGCTGATGCTGCTGGGGCTGGTCGCGGCCGTGGTGCTGGCCCAGGAATCGCTCCTGGGCGCGCTGGCCATGGTGGCGCTCGGGCTGCTCCTCTCCATGATTGGCACCGACATCGACAGCGGCGTTGTCAGGATGAATTTCGGCCTCGTGGACCTCAATGACGGCATCGGCTTCGTGCCGCTCGCCATGGGCCTCTTCGCGGTCGCCGAAGTCATCCGGAACCTGGAGCCGAAGGCGCCCGTCGCGGTCCTCCCCGAGCGGATCGCCGGCCTCTGGCCGAGCCGGGAGGATTTCCGCCGCTCGTTTCCGGCCGTGCTCCGGGGCACGGCGATCGGCTCGTTCCTCGGCCTGTTGCCGGGCGGTGGCGCCATGCTGGCGTCGTTTGCCGCCTACACCTTGGAAAAGCGAGTGTCGGGCGAGCCGGCGCGCTTCGGCACGGGCGCCGTCGAGGGCGTGGCCGCCCCGGAGAGCGCCAACAACGCCGCCGCCCAGACCTCCTTCATCCCGCTGCTCACCCTGGGGATACCGTCGAACGCGGTGATCGCCCTGATGGCCGGCGCCATGATGATCCACGGCATTCAGCCGGGCCCCCAGGTGATGACCAAGAACCCGGATCTCTTCTGGGGCGTGATCGCCAGCATGCTGGTCGGTAACGCCATGCTGGTGCTGATCAATTTGCCGCTGATCGGCATCTGGGTCAGGCTGTTGCGGGCACCCTATCGGCTGTTCTACCCGGTGCTGCTGGTGTTCTGCTGCATCGGTGTCTACAGCCTGAACGGCAGCGCCGTCGATCTGGTCCTCCTGATGCTGTTCGGCATCATGGGGTATGGCTTCCTGAAATGGGGCCTGGAGGCGGCGCCGCTCCTCCTCGCCTTCGTGCTGGGGCCGCTCATGGAGGAGAATTTGCGCCGGGCCATGCTGCTCGCCAACGGCGACTCGACCACCTTCCTCATCCGGCCGATCAGCCTGGCCTTGCTGCTGCTCGCCGCACTCCTCCTCATCGTCGTGCTGTTGCCGGCGCTCGGGCGTCTGAGGGCGGCCGCCTTCAAGGAGGGACCGTAGCGGTACGAAATTGCCGGCGTCTTGATTATTCCCTGGGATATCCCTATATTGGGGGCACGTTCGAAATCTAGCCTGCCTTGTTACGCACCCGCCTAGGGTTCTCTTCCAAGACATCGCTGAATTCGATCGGATGCTTGCGCGGTTGTCGCGCGGGCCCATGGGCACATCAGTGCGTAGAAGGATATCGACATGGCTAGTGGTACAGTGAAATGGTTCAATTCCCAGAAGGGTTTCGGCTTCATCCAACCAGCCGATGGCGGTAAGGATGTGTTCGTCCATATCAGCGCCGTCGAGCGGGCGGGCCTCAGCACCCTGAACGAGGGGCAGCAGGTTTCGTTCGAGGTCGTCACCGATCGAGTGCGCGGCCGGACGAGCGCGGAGCAGATCAAGGTCGGCTAACCGGCCAATTCTGGAGCGATTGGGGCCCGCCGCTGCCATGCAGTGGCGGGCTTTTTCGTGGCTTATGAGGGACTCATGGTAAAGCGCGGCGGACTCTATGGCGATATTTTGCACGAAGTGGTCGAGCATAACGGCACCCTCTATTTGGCCGGCGTCGTGGCGGAGAATGGGAAACTCGACATGGAAGGCCAAGCCCGCGAGGTCTTCCAGCAAATCGACCGGCTTCTGGCCGCCAACGGGTCGAGCCGGGAGCATGTCCTGACCGCCTTGATCTTCATCACCGACATGGGCCAGAAGCCCGCGATGAACCGGGCCTGGAAGGCCTGGCTGGCGCCCGCCCATCTGCCGACCCGGGCCACCATCGGCGTCGCCGATCTCGATGGCTATCTGATCGAAGTGGTGGTGACCGCCGCCGTGCGTTAGACCGGCCGTTCCAGCACCGAAGGAGGCGCATGCGATGAGCGATGCCAGCGAACCCGCCGCCATGCGCCTCGGCCGCTTCGTCGCGGAAACCGGCTGGGGCGACCTGACGCCCGCCCTCCGGCACGAGGCGAAACGCTCGATCCTGAACTTCATGGGCTGCGCCCTCGGCTCGGCGCGCGACCCGGCCGTCGATCGGGCGGTCCGGGTCTTGATGGCCCTCTCGGGGCGGACCGACGCCGGGCTGATCGGCCGGCCGGAGCGCCTGGACGTCGCCAATGCCGCCTTCGTCAACGCGGTCGCGGGCAATCTCCTCGACTACGACGACACCCATTTGGCGACCGTGATCCATCCAACAGCACCGGTGTTTCCGGCCGTGCTCGCCATCGCCGAGCTGCGCGGCCGCTCGGGCACCGAGGCACTGCTCGCCTTCGTGCTGGGGGCGGAAGTCGAATGCCGGATCGGCAATTCGGTCTCGCCCGGCCACTATGACCGGGGCTGGCACATCACCGCCACTTGCGGCGTCTTCGGCGCGGCCGCCGCCACCGCCAAGCTGCTCGGACTCGATGCCGCCGCGACCGGCCACGCCATGGCCATCGCGGCGAGCCAGAGTGCCGGCCTGATCGAAAATCTCGCCACCGCCGCCAAAAATGTGGGCGTCGCCGCCGCCGCCCGAAACGGCATCCTGGCGGCACTCTTCGCCGAGGCCGGCTACCGGGCATCGCCCACCGCCATCGAGGGGCCGCGCGGCTGGGCCATCGCCATGGGCGATCGGCCAAGGACCGGCGAACTGACCGATGGGCTTGGCACACGCTGGGAGTTTGCCCGCAACACTTACAAGCCCTATCCCGCCGGCATCGTCATGCACGCGGTCATCGACGCCTGTCTCGAACTCCGGGCAGGTGGCCTGAAGGTTGACGAGGTTTCCGACGTGCGCGTGCGGGGCGACGCGCTGTTGCTGGCGCGCGGCGATCGGCCAGTCGACAACGAACGCGACGCCCAGGTCAGCATCCATCATTGCGTCGCGGCGGCACTCCTTCGCGGGGCCGCCGGGGTGGCTGAGTTCGCTGCCGCCTTCGTCGCCGATCCGAGGGCCGTGGCGCTGAGGGCCAAGGTCACGGCCGAACTCGATGCCGGCCTGCCGCGCGGCGCCGCCACGGTGGCCGTCAAGACCACCAGCGGACGCACGCTTACCGCCACCGTGCATCATCCGCTGGGCAGCGAGCAGAAACCGCTGAGCGACACCCAGATCGAAGCCAAGACCCGCGCCAATGCCGCGCTGAGTGGGAGCGGCGTCGACCCCGCGCCGCTGATCGAGGCGGTCTGGGCCCTCGATCGGGCAGGCTCGGTCGGGGCGCTGGTTCAGGCGGCGGTTGCCAGGCGGTCCTGAGCGGCGCTTCGAGCCATGCGGCGAAATTCTCGCCATCCCTCGTCTCAGCTTCGCTCGCTGGCCGTCGCGGTGCCGGCTTACCGCCTGCGTCAGCACGATGTCATGGCCCGGGCGTGGCAGCTCTTTCCCGGCGCCGCGGCGGACGATCTTCGGCGCATGTTACCGGTGTACCGCAATGCCGGCGTCGAGACGCGCTATTCGTGCGTGCCGGCCGAGTGGTACGAGACGGGCCACGGCTGGGCCGAAAAAAACCGGCTCTATCGCGATCACGCCGTGGCGCTCCTGGAGCGCGCGGCGCGGGAGGCCCTCGCCGGCGCGGGTCTCGGCGCCCATGAGATCGGCGCCATCGTCGCGGTCTCGACCACCGGCATCGCGACGCCGAGCCTCGATGCGTTGCTCGTCGAGCGGCTCGGCTTGCCGCGCACCGTCGAACGGCTGCCGATATTCGGGCTCGGCTGCGCCGGCGGCGTCATCGGGCTGGCGCGCGCGGCCATCCTGGCCGAGGCCGCGCCGGGGCGAAACGTCTTGTTTCTCGTGGTCGAGCTTTGTGGGCTCACGTTCCGCCGCGCGGACCGCTCCAAGGGCAACATGATCGCGACCGCCCTATTCGGCGACGGCGCCGCCGCCGCCATCGTTTCGACGGCCGGGCGTGGGCCGGTCATTGCCCATTGGGGCGAGCACACCTGGCCCGGCTCGCTCGATGTGATGGGCTGGTCGGTCGAGGATGACGGGCTTGGCGTCATCTTCTCGCGCGAAATTCCCCATCTCACCCGCACCGATTTCCGGGCGGCACTCGGCGACTATCTCGACGCCCATGGGCTCCGCCTCGCCGACATCGCCGAATTCGTCGTTCATCCCGGCGGCGCCAAGGTGCTGGATGCGCTCGAGGATGCCTTCGAACTGCCGGCCGGCGGGCTGGCCATCGCGCGCGGCGTGCTCGCCAACTATGGCAACATGTCGGCGGCAACGGTGATGTTCGTGCTGCGCCAGGCGCTCGACGCGGGCCGCGCCGGGCGCTATCTCCTCTCCGCGCTGGGGCCCGGCTTCACCGCCGCGTTCCTCACCCTCGAATGCCCGTGAGCCTGGTCTATGGGATCGTGGGCGCCGTGGCGCTGCAACGAATCGCCGAACTGGGCGTGGCCCGCCGCAACACAAGGCGGCTGTTGGACCAGGGGGCGGTCGAAATCGCGGGCGATGTTTATCCGGCCGTCGTGACACTGCATGTCGCCTGGCTCGGGGCGATAGCGGTCTTCGTACCTGGCGATACACCCATGGCGTGGGGCCTCTTCGGCGCGTACCTTGCCCTGCAGGCGATCCGTTATTGGATCATGGCAGCGCTCGGCCGGTTCTGGACCACAAGGCTGATAAATTTACCGGGCGCACCATTGGTGCGCCAGGGACCCTACCGTTTCATGCGGCATCCGAACTATCTGATCGTGGCGATCGAGATCGCGCTGCTGCCGCTGGTGTTCGGCGCCTGGCGGATCGCCCTCGGATTCTCGGTCGTCAACGCGGCCCTCCTGGCGCGGCGCATCTGGCTCGAAGACCGTGCCTTGGCGGGTCGGTGAGGAATGGGGGGCGGGCGGCGCGACCGAGGCGGCGGCTCCTCCGCCGATAGGTCGCCCCAGCGAAAATCCTCCGCAGAGTCATCCTTTCATTCCGCCGGTATGATAGGAATTGTCGAAAGTTGACGGCAATTAGGACGCAGGTATGTCGATACCCGACTTCCAGACTTTGATGCTTCCCGTTTTGCGGCTGGCAGCCGAGGGTGAGACCAAGGTAGCCGAAGCGGTGGGTCGGCTTTCTGACGAATTCAATCTCACGCCGGATGAGCGAACGGAACGGTTGCCAAGCGGACGTCAGGCCAAGATGGCCAATCGTGTTCATTGGGCCGTGCACTACTTGGTTAAGGCCGGTCTTGCCGATCGCCCGCGTCGCGGCTTCTTTGGAATCGCCGACAAGGGCCGCGAAGTTCTGGCAAGACCGCCATCGCGTATAGACATCGCGTTCCTTTCCCAGTTTGAAGGCTTTGAGGAGTTTCGTGCTCGCCCCGGTGACGAGGAGATCGTCGAAATAGGTCCCACCGTGGCGACTACGGTGGGTACGCCCGACGAGCGTATCGAAGCCGCCTTCGAGGATATGAACGCCGCGCTTCGCGCCGATCTACTGGATCGCATCCTCGGTATGCACCCGACCGCCTTCGAAAAGCTGATCGTCGACCTCATGCTGGGCATGGGGTATGGCGCTGGTGGCTCTGGGCAGCATCTCGGCCGGACCAGCGATGGTGGCGTGGACGGCGTGATCAACGAGGACGTTCTGGGGCTCGACATCATCTATCTGCAGGCAAAGCGCTACGCCGTTGGCAACGTCATCGGCGTGGAGAAGATTTGCGAGTTCGCCGGCGTGCTCGACGAGCGTGGCGCCACCAAAGGTGTATTCGTCACGACGAGCCACTTCGCTTCCCAGGCTCGACAATATGCTCAGCGGAGCCCCAAACGTCTGATCCTGATCGATGGAGATGAGTTGACCCGGTTTCTGGTGAAATACGGCGTCGCGGTCAGGATCTATCGGACCCTGCAGATGAAAAAGGTCGACACTGACTACTTCGATGATCTGGATTCCTGATTACCAGAGACGGAGGTGATGCCTATCACAGACACTCAGTGCGCTTCGCCAGCGCGATGCTGCGTCGGTAAAAGAGATAGGATTTTGAGGAAGTACGCCATGGGACCACGCGAGCACCTGGAGCAGATAGTCCTTCCGAACATGGGCGAGCTCCGCACTAATTTCGAGAATGATCGTTACGCCTTTAATGCCGCGGCCTCGGTAGACGCCCTTGCGGGTCATCTTTATTGGTGGTGCTGTGCCCGCGCTCCGCATGAGGTGGCGGGGGTGCCAGACGACAGTGCATATCGCGCACGGCTGGCCCAGGCGAATGCCGAATTCGCACTCGTGCGTGACATCGCCAAGGCACAGAAACACGCCTGCTTAATTTATCGAACTCCCCAAGTGTCGACGGCGGCCCAAGTGCAAACACGGTCGCTTGGTTGGGATGAGGTCAGATGGGATGAAGGCCGGTGGGACAGCCCGCCTCAGGTTGTGGTGGAAACGAACGCGGGTGAAGTCCGCGTGGTCGACGCAGTCCTTGATCTCGCCCTCAGTTTCCTGGAAGTCGAGATGAGGCGGCTCGGCGTCCCGTAGCATTCTATCGATGGCGAACATGAAAACGGTGACACCAGGGTGTCGCATCAAGGAGATCGCCCGAATCTGCTATCAAACTTTGGACGAAGGCATGGGCATCATCGAATTCCTAGAAGCCGGCAATACGCGGGCAGCGGAGGCCGGGCTCGATGGCCGGACCGCGCCGGTCGCCAATGTCATCCGCAAGGCGATGTTCGCAAGACTCGTCATGGCGGTCACGCGAATGCACGACAAGCCGGCGAAAGACCGCGAGACTTTGCCTAGAGCATTCGATCGATTGCGTAACGAAACGTGTTCATAAGCTCGGCCCGACTCCCACCCCTGCGCTATCTGGCAAGTAGCGGTAGACAGGCGACTCTATGTTGCATATGCTGAGGCATATGCAAGAGAGGATAGCCGTGACCGCCGATCGACATGTCAAGCTGTTCAAGAACGGCGGCAACCAGGCGGTGCGAATTCCGCGCGAGTTCGAGCTTCCTGGCAAGGACGCGATCATGCGCAAGGAGGGCGACAGGCTGATCATCGAGCCCACTTCGCCGAAATCCCTGCTGGCCTTGCTGGCTACCCTTGACCCCATCGACGAGGATTTTCCGCCGATCCCCGACCCGCCCCCCGAGCCCATCGACCTTTGATGCGCTATCTACTGGACACCAACGTCGTCTCCGACCTGGTCCGCAACCCACATGGCGGCGTCGCCGAACGCATCGCCAAGGTCGGCGAATCCCAGGTCCGCACCAGCATCATCGTCGCGGCGGAATTGCGTTACGGGGCCGCGAAAAAGGGATCGCCACGCCTCGCGGCCCAGGTTGAGGCGGTGCTTGGCGCCCTTGACGTTCTACCCTTTGAGACGCCGGCCGATGTGGTCTACGGCCTGATCCGTAGCCGGCTTGAAGCTTCCGGCGGACCGATCGGCGGCAACGATCTCCTCATTGCCGCCCAGGCCATGGCGCTCGGCTTAACCATTGTCACCGACAATGAGCGGGAATTTGCCCGCATCGACGGCCTGCCGCGCGAGAATTGGCTACGCTGAGCATGGCGATTTTTTTGCCCCGCCGCCGCATTTGACCGCGCGCCTCCGGGCAGGCATCCTGTGCCGCCGCGCCCGATGCGGCGGACGCCAAGACGGCCGACCAAGCCCGACAAAGGGGAATTGCATGCACGACACAGTCATTCGCGGCGGCAGCATCGTCGACGGCACCGGCCAGCCCGCATTCAACGGTGACGTTGCCATCGACAACGGGCGCATCGCGGCGGTCGGCGGCAAGGCGGGACCGGCGCGCCGCGAGATCGACGCCGACGGCCTCTTGGTCACGCCGGGCTGGGTCGATGTCCACACCCATTATGACGGCCAGGCAACCTGGGATCCGATCCTCGCCCCCTCGTCCTGGCATGGTGTGACCACGGTGATGTTCGGCAATTGCGGCGTCGGCTTCGCGCCTGTCAGGAAGGAGCATCGCCGCGAACTGATCGACCTCATGGAAGCGATCGAGGACATCCCCGGCACCGCGCTCGAAGAGGGCCTCAGCTACGACTGGGAGAGCTTCCCCGAATTCTTGGACGCGCTCGAGCGCCAGCCGCGCGCCATCGACGTGGCGGCGCAAGTGCCGCACCATCCGCTGCGCGTCTATGTCATGGGCGACCGCGCCATCCGGCGCGAAAAGGCCACCGGCGACGACATCGCCGCCATGCGCCAGATGACCCAGGATGCCATGGCGGCGGGCGCCTTCGGCTTCACCACCTCGCGCACCGACAGCCACAAGACCCTGACCGGCGATTTCGTGCCGGGCCGCTATTCCGAGGTCGAGGAATTGCTCGGCATCGGCGGCTGCCTCGCCAAGTTCGGCTATGGCGCCTTCGGCATGAACAGCGACTTCAACGACGAGGCGGGCGAGCTCGCCTGGCTCACCAAGCTCGCCAAGGAAACCGGCCGTCCGGGCTGGTTCCTCTTGACCGATCGCCCGCGGGACCCGGACCGCTGGCGGCGACTCATCGCCGGCGTCCACAAGGGGCGCGCCGAGGGCGCCTATCTGGCGGCCCAGGTGGCGGGGCGCTGTGTGGGGATCATCCTCGGCATCGACACGTCGCTCAACCCGTTCTCGATCCGGGAAGGTTACGCCAAATACGAGCGCCTGCCGATCGCCGAGCGGCTTATCCGGCTCCGCGACCCGGCGGTGCGCGCGGCGCTGCTCAAGGCCGAGATCGAGCCCCTGGCGTTCAAGCGCTTGTCCCAGTTCCGACAACAGACCATCACCCGCTGGGAGCGCATGTTCGTGATGGGTAAAGAACTCGACTATGAGCCGACCCACGAGAAGAGCATCGCCGCCATCGCGGCCCAGGGCAATCGCTCGCCCGAAGAGGTAGCCTATGATTACCTGACGGAATCGGCTGAGAACTTCCTATTGTTTCCGGTCACCAACTATAATGCCGGCGACTATGGCCCGGTGCGCGAGATGCTGACCGATTCGGGTACGATCCTCGGCCTGAGCGACGGCGGTGCCCATTGCGGCTCGATCGTCGATGCGAGCGTGCCCTCCTTCATGCTGACCCATTGGGGCCGGGATCGGACGCGCGGGCCACGCCTGCCGCTCGAACTCCTGGTCCGCCGCCAGACCTCGGAGACGGCGGCCTTCTTCGGCTTCGGCGACCGTGGCGCGCTGAAGCCGGGACTCCGCGCCGACGTCAACGTGATCGATTATGGGGCGATGCGCCTGCACGCGCCGGAGATCGTCCACGACCTGCCGGCGGGTGGCCGCCGGCTGATCCAGCGCGCCGATGGCTATGCTGCGACGCTGGTGGCCGGCACGACCGTCTTCGAGAATGGCACCCATACGGGTGCGCTCCCCGGCAAGCTGGTGCGCGCCGGGCGTTAACCGACGGAGCGGGCCGCCTGCTCGGCCGAGCGGGCGGCCGTTCCTCCCTTCCCCGCCAATGCCGAGGTCCATTGCCCATGCGCCAGATGACGCTGGTCGGCTTCCTGCAAGCCCAGAACTGCGCCCAGCTTGCCAGTTCCTGGCGCCATCCGCTGTCGCGGACCGACTTCATGTCGGCCGAGTATTACCAGACCATCGCCCGGGTGCTGGAAGAGGGCAAGTTCCACTTGGGCTTCTTCGACGACCGCCTGTCCATGCCCGATATTTATGGCGGCGACCACGCCCATACGGTCCAGCACGGCATCCGCTGCGTGAAGATGGACCCGTTGATCGTGCTCACCATCATGGGCATGGCGACCCGCCGTCTCGGCCTCGGCGCCACCTGTTCAACGACATATCAGCAGCCGTTTCATGTGGCGCGGGTTTTCCAGACCCTCGACCTGATGACCGAGGGTCGCGCCGCCTGGAACGTCGTCACCTCGCTCAATGACGGCGAGGCCATGAATATGGGCCGCGACGAGCATATCGAGCATGACCTGCGCTACGACCAGGCGGATGAGTTCATGGAGATCGTGCTCGGCCACTGGGATAGCTGGGAAGACGATGCCCTCGTCGTCGACAAGTCGACCGGTCTCTTCGCCCATCCCGAGAAGGTCCATCGCATCGACTTCAAGGGCCGGTATCACCAGTCGCGCGGGCCCTTCACGGTGCCGCGCACCCAGCAGGGCCATCCGGTGATCATCCAGGCGGGCTCGAGCGGCCGGGGCAAGCGCTTCGCCGCGCGCTGGGCGGAGCTTGTCTTCGTCAGCTATCACGACATCCAGGAGGGCAAGCGCGCCTACGCCGACCTCAAGGCCGCTATCGGGGAGGCCGGGCGCAATCCAGACGAATGCCAGATCACCACGCTCATCTGGACGGTGGTGGGCGCAACCAAGACCGAGGCCGAGGAGAAGATGGCCTTGATCGAGAAGCTGCCGATCGAGGTCGATCAGCTCTCGCTCCTCTCCGAATCCCTCAACTACGACTTCGCCAAGCGCGGCCTTGACGAGGCGGTGCCCGCGGAAGAGCTGGCGGGATTGACCGGCGGGCACAGCATGCGCGACCGGGTGATCCGCGCCACCGGTAAGCCCAATCCGACCGTGCGCGACTTCATGGAGGTGACCCAGCGCGGCCGGCCGCGCAATCCCTTCGTGGGTGGACCCAAGGAAGTGGCCGACGGCCTCGAGCAATGGTTCGGCGAGCGGGCTTGCGACGGCTTCGTGCTCTCGGCCACCCACACGCCCGGCACCTACGAGGACTTCGTGCGCTTGGTGGTGCCCGAGCTGCAGCGCCGCGGCCTCTATCGCAAGGATTATACGGGCACGACGCTACGCGACAATCTGGGCCTGCCCCGGCCCGAAATCGGCGCCTGGCGAAAGGCGGGGGCCTAGCGCATAAGGCCCATGTCGGAGCGGGACCGTTTCCTCTGATAGGGACAGCAACGCCGGGCCAGTGCTGGGCGCTACTCATTTTCTCGATGAACGCGGCCGAGGCGCGGGCCGCCGGCTATGGCGGCATCGCGGCGGTGTCGGCGGCGACCGGCGTGGCGGCGGCGACCGGCGTGGCGGCGAGCACGATTGGGCGGGGTTTGCGCGATCTGTGTGAGGCACAAGCCATGCGTCAGGTTCGCCGCGCGGGCGGCGGGCGCAAGGCGAACGTGGCCAAGGATACGACGCTGCTGAGCGATCTGGGCGCGCTGGTCGAGCCGAGCGCGCGCGGCGCTCCGCAATCGCCGCTGCGCTGGACCTGCAAGAGCCTGCGGCGGCTGGCCGACGAGCTTCGCGCGCAAGGCCATCAAGCGAGCCACACGCTGTTGGGTGAACTGCTCGATGGCATGGGCTTCAGCCTGCAAGGCAATCGAAAGACGCGGGAAGGTGACAGCCACCACCACCACGACCAGCCTCACCGTGCGTTGCGAAATCGACGACAACCTCTATCCAAAGGGCGTCTCCGTCTCCGACGCCGAGATGGCGGCCATCAACATCCAGCGGCACGACTTCCATGGCGATTGGAATTACACCATCGCGCCAAACTCATCGTAAGATAACGCGGCTGTTCATTGACGAGCCCTAACCGCGCCGCCGCGCCCCGACTTCGGTGAGGAACCGCTCCAGGGTCTCGTAGGGCTGGGCACCGACGACACCTTGGCGGCCGGCTACAAAAGTCGGCACGCCGGTCACGCCATATTGCCGGGACTTCTCCCAATCGGCGTCGAGCGCTTGCCTAAAGCTTCGCTCCCGCAACACGTCCTCGGCCACGTCCCCGGCAAGGCCGACCGCTTGCGCGGCGGCGACCAAGATCTTGGGATCGCCGATGTTGCGGGCCTCGACGAAATACGCCTTGTAGATCGCGTCGTGGAACGCCTCGCCCGCCGGCTGCGTGTCGGCCCACTTGCCGAGCTCCTGGGCGAGGCGGCTGTTATAGGTGTGGGTCCGGCGGCCATAGGCGAGCCCCTCCTGGTCCATGAGCCCTTTCATGCGGGCATACATGGCCTCGGGGTCGACGTCGCGTCCCCGGAACAGGTCCGCGAGCGAGCGGCCGTCGGCCGGCGTTTCGGGATGCAGCGGGAAGTGCACCAACTCGACGTCGATGTCGAATGTCTGCGTTAGCCGTTCAATACGCACCGTACTGAGATAGCACCAGGGTCAGACATAGTCCGTGAAGACTTCGAACTTGGTCGGCGTCGTCATTCGAGATCCATCGCATGCGGGTTGGCCAGCCGCCACTGTAGCGCGGATTGCGGCCGCTGGGAGTCGTTTAAGGCGTCGACGAGTCGCGAACGCCGGGGCTCGCCGGCTCGGCCCTGGGGGCGCCGGGCGTCCGCTTTTCCTGCTGGTGGACATAAGTGAGGATCGCCGCGACGGCGGTGAAGGCCTCGGTCGGTATGGGGCTGTCGATATCGAGCTTGCTGAGGATCTCGACCAGGCTCCGGTCTTCGCGGACATGAACACCGGCCGCGCGGGCCACGGCGACAATCTGTTCGGCGATGAAGCCCTCGCCCTTGGCCACGACACGCGGCGCGTCGTCGCGGTCGCTCTCATAGGTGAGTGCCACGGCCTTGGGCTTCGCTCGCGGCGTCTCGGCCATGGCCTTTTCACCCAGAAGGATCGGGTCCGCCAGTATGGGGTGGCACGATTGAAGAACCGTTAACATGCCGTTGCCGCGCGGGCGCCGGCCCCGAAGCGAGCGATCGGGCTCCCCCTAACGCCCGGTGAAGACGGGCTTGCGCTTCTCCATGAAGGCGGTGCGGCCCTCGGCATAGTCCCGGCTGTCGAAGCAGGCGGCGATCATCCGGTCAATCCGGCCCATGTCGCGGTCGCTCCGGTCCTTGACGATCTCGCCGACCGTCGCCTTGACCGCCTCGACGGTCAAGGGCGCGTTGGTCGCAATCTCACCCGCGAGATCGACGACGGCCGGTTCGAGTTCGGCCCTGGGCAGGATCTGGTTGATGAGGCCCATGCGCAGTGCCTCTTCCGCCTTGAAGCGCCGGCCGGAAAAGAGGATCAGCTTGGCGGCCGAGGGGCCGACCAGGTCGACCAGGGGTTTCAGGGTCGAATAGTGATAGCCGAGGCCTAGCTTGGCCGCCGGGATGCCGAACTCGCTGTCGTCGGAGGCCATGCGCATGTCGGCATGCATGGCGATCCCGAGGCCACCGCCCATGCAGAAGCCTTCGATCAGGGCGATCAACGGCTTGCCCAATCCCACCAGCGCCTTGCGGCCACCGGCCGAGATCTGGCTGTAGCGCTCGGCTGCCTCGGCATTGTTGCGCTGCTCGGCAAACTGCGAGATGTCGGCCCCGGCGGCAAAGGACTTGCCGCCGGCCCCGCGCATGACCACGACCCGGACGCTGTCGTCGGCCGCATAGTCGCCCAGGATCTGGCCGATCGCCTCCCACATCTCCAGCGAGATGGCGTTGCGGCGCGCCGGGTTGTTGAAAATCATCCAGCCGATGGCACCATCCCGGCGGGCCTGCATCTTGTCGGTCGAGAGCTGCATCGCTCGCCTCCCCGCTGATCCCGCTCAGATCGCCTTGCCGGCTCGCAACGCCGCGATCTGGCTTTCGCTATAACCCAAATCCTTCAGCACCGAGCCGGTATGCTGGCCGAGTTCGGGCGCGGGTGTTCGCATATGATTGGGCGTGCGCGTCATGTTGATGGCGTTGCGCAGCAGCTTCTGCGGTCCGAGCGTCGGATGGGTCACCGGCACCGCCATGCCCAGATGTTGCACCTGCGGGTCGGCGAAGGTCTGGTCGATGGTATAGATCGGCCCGCAGGGCACGCCCGCCTCGCTCAGCAGCTCGATCCAATATTGGCTCGGCTTCAGCTTGGTGATCTCGCCGATCCGGGCGTTGAGCGCCTTGCGGTTCTGGGATCGCAAGGCCGACGTCTTGTAAGCGGCATCGTCCACCAGCCCGGGGTGGCCGACCGCCTCGCAGAACCGCTTGTAGAGGCCGGGGCCGGAGGCCGCGATGTTGATATGGCCGTCCGTGGTGGGAAAGACGCCGGTCGGAATGCCGGTCGGATGGTCGTTGCCCGCTTGCGGCGGGATCTCGCCCTTGACGGTCCAGCGCGTCGCCTGGAAGTCGAGCATGGCGATCTGGGCTTCCAAGAGCGACGTATGCACCCAGCGCCCCTCGCCCGTCACGTCGCGATCGAACAGTGCCATCATGATACCAAGCGCCAGATACATGCCCGCCGTCAGATCGGCGATCGGCACGCCGACCCGAACCGGACCCTGGCCCGGCAGGCCGGTGATCGACATCAGCCCGCCCATGCCCTGGGCGATCTGGTCGACGCCGGCCCGGGGCGCGTAGGGGCCGTCCTGGCCGAAGCCCGAGATGCTGCCATAGACGATGCGCGGGTTGATCTTGCGCACCGCCTCATAGTCGACGCCGAGGCGATGCTTCACATTGGCGCGGTAGTTCTCGACGATCACGTCGGCCGTCGCGGCCAGTTTGAAGAAGATCTCCTTGCCCTCTGCCGACTTGAGGTCGAGCGTCATGCTCCGCTTGTTGCGGTGCAGATTCTGGAAGTCGAAGCCATGCCGGGCGCCGCCCAGCTCCTCGTCGGCGCCGGGCGCTTCGATCTTGATCACGTCGGCGCCCCAGTCGGCAAGCTGGCGGACCGCCGTCGGTCCCGCCCGCGCCCGGGTCAGATCCAGCACCTTGATTCGCGACAGCGGCAGTCCCGCCATGGTTCTCTCCCGTCGGCCGATGGTAGCGATGTTCAACGGCCCTTGAAGTTGGGCGGCCGTTTTTCCATGAAGGCCGTGCGGCCCTCGATATAGTCGCCGCTCTCGAAGCACTCCTTGACCATGCGAGCCACGCGATCGAGGTCGCGTTTGCCTTCGGTTGCCATGCCCTCCCGCACCGCCGCCTTGGCCGCCTTGACGGTGAGCGGCGCGTTGCCCGCAATGGTAGCCGCATAGTCGCGCACCGTGGCTTCGAGTTCGGCTGCCGGCACGACCTTGTTGACGAGCCCCATGCGGAGCGCCTCGGCGGCCGTGAACTGGCGCGCCGTGAAGAAGATCTCCTGGGCATAGGCGGGACCGACCAGCTGCATCAGGTGGCGGATACCCTCGAAGGCGTAGCCGAGGCCGAGCTTGGCCGCCGGCACGCCGAACTTCGAGTCGTCGGAGGCGATGCGGATATCGGTGTCGAGGGCGACGGCCAGGCCGCCGCCGATGCAGAAGCCCTGGATCATGCCAAGGATCGGCTTCTCGAAATCATGGAACGCCTTGTGGGCGCGCTCGGTGTTGGCGTTATACGTCTCGACCTGTTCGGGCGTGTTGCGCCTTTCCGCGAACTCCGAGATGTCGGCGCCCGAGACGAACGCCTTGTCGCCGGCGCCGCGCAAGACGACGACGCGCACATTCCGGTCCCGCCCATAATCGTCGAGTATCTTCGGGATCGCCTGCCACATGTCGAAGGTCGTGGCGTTGCGGCGCGCCGGATTGTTGAACGTGATCCAGCCGATGCCGCCCTCTTTTTCGGCGATCATCTTGTCGGTTTCCAGATTGAGGCGCATGGCTATTGCTAACTCCCGTTCCGGGCATTCCGCCCAATCAAACAACCTGGCCCGCGCGCAGGCGCTCGACGGCCGTGCCATCATAGCCGAGCTCGCGCAGGATATCGGCCGTGTGCTCGCCGAGTTCCGGCGTGGCACTCCGCATGGTAAGCGGCGTGCGTGACAGCTTGATGGCCTGTCCGACCACATGCTGCGTCGATTTGCCCGGCCGCGCAATCGGCACGGCCATCTGGGTCGCCTCGACTTGGGGGTCCTGGAACACCTGGTCGATCGTATAGATCGGCCCGCACGGGCAGCCGGCCTCGTTCAGGACCTTGATCCAATGGGCGCTGGTCTCGGTCCGGGTGATCAGGGCGATGCCGGCATTGACCGCCTGGCGATTCTTCGAGCGGAGCGGGCCGGTCGCGAAGTCCGGGTTTTGATAGAGCCGGTCGGCGCCCATCACCTCGCAGAACCGCTTCCACATGAGGGCGCCGCCGAGCGCGATGTTGATGGCGCCATCCTGGGTTGGGAAGACGCCCGTCGGGATGGTGGTCGGGTGGTCGTTGCCGGCCTGGGGCGCCACCTCGCCGTCCATTAGCCAGCGCGCGCCCTGGAAATCGAGCATGGCGATCTGGGCCTCGAGCAGCGAGGTATGCACCCACTGCCCTTCGCCCGAGACCTCGCGTTCGAGGAGCGCGATCAGGATGCCCTGGGCGCAGAAATGGCCGGCTGAGAGATCGGCGATCGGGATGCCGGCGCGCACCGGCCCCTGGCCCGCGAGGCCGGTAATCGACATCAGGCCACCCATGCCCTGGGCAATCTGGTCGAAGCCCGGCCGGCCGCGATAGGGGCCCTCCTGGCCGAATCCGGAGATGCTGCCCAAAATGACCCGTGGGTTGACCTGGCGCAGATCCTCATAGGCGATGCCGAGGCGCAGTTTCACGTCCGGCCGGTAATTCTCGACCACCACGTCGGCCTGCCGCACCAATTTGAAGAAAATCTCCTTACCCTCGGGTGACTTGAGATTGAGGGTCAGGCTCCGCTTGTTGCGGTGCAGGTTCTGGAAGTCGGAGCCGGCGCGGGCACCGCCTATGCCCTCGGCGTCGGCCAGGCTGGGTGGCGTCTCGATCTTGATGACGTTGGCGCCCCAGTCGGCGAGCTGGCGCACGGCCGTCGGGCCGGCGCGCACCCGGGTCAAGTCGAGGACCGTGAAACGCGACAGTGGCAGGCCATTGGCCTTATTCGCAACCGGCATATCCCTGATCCTCTTGCGGCCTTGGCGTGGAGTGGACGCGGCCACTTTAGGGAGAGATCGCGCCGGGCTCAAACAGGTTGTTGCGGAAGCCTCAGGCTTCGTCGGCCGGCGCTTCCGGTGACTCGGCCTCGAAGCTGACGCCGTCAAAGATGGCCGCAAGCGGGACCTCGATACCCACCGAGGCGAGGCTCAGCGACGATTCGAGCCCAATCAAGTCGCTGACGACCCATTGCACCCCGGACCGGCGCCAGATCTCCGCCCGTGGCGCCGACGAGAACAGCAGCACGATTTCCTGCAGCGACGGGATCATGCGGTAGTCCGGCACCTTGGTGCCGCGGTCATGGGCCGCGGTACTGGGCGAGAGGACTTCGATGATGAGTATCGGCTCCACAACGCCGTGCCCGCCGCCGCGTTCCACCGCGCAGCTCACCACAATGTCGGGCTGATAGTAGGCGTCGTCACGCTGCGGCACGCGAATACCGGCATCGGCGAAGACACGGCATCCCGGAGGCCGCCTGTTCCGGATCTCACCGCCGACATTGACGACGATCAAGGCATGGGCGTTGGCCGGCGGTGCCATCGCGACAGGCTGGCCGCCCACCAGCTCGTAGCGTGTGTCGCTATCATCGTCCCACGCCAGGAACGCGGCGACAGTCATCGGTTGGAGCAGTTCGCGGGCGGCTTCGGCCACGCGGCACCTTCTGGCGGTTTACTGAACCTGGCGATCTTAGCGTGTCGGCGGCGGCGCGGTAAACCGGGTTCGCCACCGCTTGACATCCAGGCCCGCTTGCTCACCATCCCGTAGGACCGGCCCCGCACCTGGAGACCCTCGCATGCCCGGCAGAGCCGGCGACGCCCTCTCGCCCGCCACCCTCCCCGGCCTGTGTGCCGAAGCACTCGGCGCCGCCGACGCGCTGGTGGCGGCACTCCGCCGGTGTGTCGCCCAGAGGGCGGGCGGCGACCGGGTCGACCCGGCGCTCCTCGAAGCGGAGCAGTTCGCCGCCCACGGGTTCGCCTGGTATTCGACATATCTGGAGGGCCTCCGCCAGCTCCTCGACTGGACGTCGCGCCTCGCGGCATCGGGCCGCCTCGGCGAGGTGGAGAATCTCGTCCTTCAGGCGGGGTTCGGAGAATATCTGGCGCAAATGCGGGGCGGTGTCGCCATCAGCCAAGGTGAAATCGTGCGCCCGGCGGATATGGGGATCGATGCGGCGGCGCTGGCGGCATTCGAGACTCCCGCCGTCCGCACCCTCATCCGGCATGGCAACGACAATGCCACGCGCATGCGCCTTGCCCGGCTGATCGAGCATGGCGGATTCGGCGACTCGGGCCTCGACGACGAGGCCCTGACGCTGATCCGCGACCAGTTCCACCGCTTCGTCGAACAGCGGATATTGCCCGCCGCCCATGACTGGCATCGCCGCGACGTGCTGATCCCCATGGCGATCGTGGATGCCATGAGCGCCATGGGCGTCTTCGGCCTCACCATACCCGAGGCCCATGGCGGGCTCGGCCTCGGCAAGGTCGCCATGTGCGTCGTGACGGAAGAGCTGTCGCGCGGCTATATCGGCGTCGGCTCGCTCGGCACCCGCTCCGAGATCGCGGCCGAATTGATCCGCCTCGCCGGCACGCCGGCCCAGAAGGACTATTGGCTGCCGCGCATCGCCTCGGGCGAGGTGCTGCCGACAGCCGTCTTCACCGAGCCCAATACCGGCTCCGATCTGGCGAGTGTGAGGACCCGCGCGGTGAAGTCGGAAGCGGTCTACCGGGTCACCGGCAACAAAACCTGGATTACCCATGCCGCCCGCGCCGACATGATGACGCTGCTGGCGCGCACGAACGCGGCCGAGCCCGGCTACAAGGGCCTCAGCATGTTCCTGGCGCCCAAGGCGCGCGGCACCGAGGCCGACGCCTTCCCGTCGCCCGGGCTCTCGGGCGGCGAACTCCGCGTGCTCGGATATCGCGGCATGAAGGAGTACGAGCTCGCCTTCGACAGCTTCGAGATCGCAGCCGATAATTTGCTGGGCGGGGTCGAGGGTCAGGGCTTCAAGCAGCTCATGACGACCTTCGAGGCGGCCCGCATCCAGACAGCGGCCCGGTCCGTGGGCTTGGCGCAGCGCGCCCTCGAACTGGCGCTCTCCTATGCGACCGCCCGCCAGCAGTTTGCCAAGCCGATCTATGCCTTCCCCCGGGTTGCCGGCAAGATCGCCTGGATGGCGGTCGAGACCATGATCGCGCGCCAACTAGCCTATTTCGCGGCCCGCCAGAAGGACAGCGACCGGCGCTGCGACATCGAGGCGGGCATGGCCAAGCTCTTGGCGGCGCGCGTCGCCTGGGCCAACGCCGACAATGCCGTGCAAGTACACGGCGGTAATGGCTACTCGGAAGAATTCGAGATCAGCCGCGTGCTGTGCGACGCCAGGATCATGAACATCTTCGAGGGTGCCGCCGAAATCCAGGCGCACGTCATCGCCCGGGGCCTCCTGGAGCGCCGCAATTAGCCCGATCTATTCACGGTGCTGAGGCTGGCGCCGGCTTGGGTTCCGTCTGACGAGCATGACCGCGACGCCATTTGCATCGTTTGATGGTGAAGGTCGGTGGTCGGCGCTTGGGGTTGATGGGCTGGGGTTGGGGTGGGGCACGC
>SHVR01000053.1 GCA_009694185.1 Alphaproteobacteria bacterium
CGCGTGCCCCACCCCAACCCCAGCCCATCAACCCCAAGCGCCGACCACCGACCTTCACCATCAAACGATGCAAATGGCGTCGCGGTCATGCTCGTCAGACGGAACCCAAGCCGGCGCCAGCCTCAGCACCGTGAATAGATCGGGCTAGATGACTTTTTTACGGTCGACTTAGAAGGCACTTTCCTCTTGGTGATTGGCGCGCGATCCTCGACCTGGCCGGTGAGAATGTCGCCGATTAGCTTGCCGAGCTGAGCCGGATCACGGGGGCGTTCGAGGCGCTTTGTTGTCATGCTGACAGTATGCCACCTGCTGGCGCACGGTGCGAGCGGATCGGTCCGTCAAACTGTACCACTACCGGCGGCCGGGCTACACCGGCGGCCGGGCTTAGTTGCCAGGGCCGGGAATCTGCTTCACAGTCCGGCTCGGCATGTTTTGGCGCCATAACCGCTCGCGACAAGGGCGGGCGGCGGCAGGCAGGATTTCAACGAGGGAGCAGGCAGCATGGCCAGCATCGCGCGCGCCGCGCTCGGCGGTCTGTTTGGGTGCTTCCTGGCGACAACCGCCGCCGCCCAGGACTTGACCATCGCACTGGCCGCGGCACCCACCTCGGCCGACCCCCATTACCATAATCTCGGACCCAACAACGCCCAGTCGCGGCACATCTTCGACCGTCTGGTCGATTCCGACGAGAAACAACGCCCGATCCCCGGCCTCGCCATGTCGTGGCGGGCGCTCGACGAGAATGTCTGGGAGTTCAAGCTGCGCCAAGGCGTCAAATTCCATGACGGCACGCCGTTTACGGCCGACGACGTGGTGTTCTCCTTCGAGCGCGCCGGCAACGTTCCGAATAGCCCGTCGTCGTTCGGCCTCTACACCAAGGGCAAGGCCGTCGCCAAGGTCGACGACCACACGGTCCGCATCGCCACGCCCGCACCCTACCCGCTGATGGTGAATGAGGTCGCCACCATCGCCATCGTGTCGAAGAAGCGCGCCGAAGGCGCCAGCACCGAGGACTACAATGCCGGCCGCGCCGCCATCGGAACGGGGCCCTTCCGGCTGGTCGAATTCAAGTCGGGCGAGCATACCCTGCTCGAAGCCAATGTGGATTATTGGGGAACCAAGCCCATCTGGCGGAAGGTTGCGCTCAAGCCGATCGTCTCCGGCCCGAGCCGGGTTGCCGCCCTCTTGGCGGGTGACGTGGATTTGATCGAGGAGGCGCCCACCACCGACATCGAATTTCTGAAGAAGGACCCCAAAATCAGCGTTTCCCAGGGCCTGTCGAACCGGGTGATCTATTTGCACATGGACCACCAGAACGACAATTCGCCCGCCGTCACCGACAAGTCCGGCAAGGCCTTGGCCAAGAACCCGCTCAAGGATCTGAGAGTACGCAAGGCCATTTCCAAGGCGATCAATCGCGACGCCATCGTCGCCCGGGTCATGGAAGGTGTGGCGGTGCCGGCGGGGCAATTCCTGGCCGAGGGCTTTTTCGGCCACAGCCCCGATCCGCGCCTGGCACCGGAGAAATACGACCCCGAGGGGGCCAAGAAACTGCTCGCCGACGCTGGATATCCAAGCGGCTTCGCCATGACCATCCACGGGCCGAGCGGGCGCTACATCAACGACGCCAAGATCCTCGAGGCCATTGCGCCGATGCTGAGCCGGGTCGGAATCGAGACCAAGGTGGAGGTGTATCCCTTCAACGTATTCATCTCGCGCGCCACCAAACTCGAGTTCAGCTTTTTCCTGGTGGGCTGGGGTTCGGGCACCGGCGAGGTGTCCTCGCCGCTCCGCTCGCTCGTTGGAACCTACGACAAGGACTTCGGCCGCGGCGCCTCCAATCGTGGCCGCTACAGCAACCCGGCGCTCGACAAGCTCTTGGACGAGGCGCTCGCCACCATCGACGACGGCAAGCGGGAGAAGCTCCTGCAACAAGCCGTCGAGCTTTCGATTCTTGATCTGGGCATCATCCCGCTGCATTATCAGGTCAATAGCTGGGCGGCGAAGAAGGGGCTTCGGTATGCCGTGCGCACCGACGAGGCGACCCTCGCCATGAGCGTCGAGCGCCAATGAGGCCCGCCCGCGAGGAGGCGGCCCGTTGACCGTATTCATCACCCGACGCCTGTTGCAGTCCTGCCTGGTCATCTTCGTGATGTCGCTGATCGTCTTCTTCGGCGTCAACGTCATCGGCAACCCGATCGACATCCTGATCAATCCGGAAGCCGACCAGGCGGAGATCGAGCGCGCGATCAAGGCACTGGGCCTCGACCGGCCGATCCACGAGCAATATCTGGTCTTCATCCAGCGGGCGTTCGAGGGTGACCTCGGCAGGTCTTTCGTCTTCGGCGAGCCCGCCCTCAAATTGATCATGCAGCGCATGCCGGCGACGCTCGAGCTCGCCCTTTGCGCCATGCTAATTTCGATCGTCCTCGGCATCCCGCTCGGCATGTGGGCCGGCCTCAAGCCCGAGTCCGCGGCCGGCAAGAGCATCATGGGCTTCTCGATCCTGGGCTTCAGCCTGCCGAGCTTCTGGGTCGGCATCATGCTAATCATGATCTTCGCGGTGATGCTGGGCGTCCTGCCATCGACGGGCCGCGGCCAGACGGTCGGCCTCTTCGGACTCCAGGTCAGCTTTTTGACCTGGGACGGGCTCGCCCATCTCTTGTTGCCCGCCGTCAACCTCGCGCTGTTCAAGCTCTCGCTCGTGATCCGCCTGGCGCGCGCCGGCACCCGCGAAGTGGTGTTGCAAGACTATGTGAAATTCGCCCGCGCCAAGGGCCTCAGCCCCAGCCGGATCGTCCTGGTGCATGTCATGAAAAACATCATGATCCCGGTGGTCACCATCCTCGGGCTCGAACTCGGGTCGGTGATCGCATTTTCCGTCGTGACCGAGACCATCTTCGCCTGGCCGGGCATGGGCAAGCTGATCATCGATTCGATCAACTTGCTCGACCGGCCGGTCATCGTCGCCTATCTGCTGATGACCGTGTTCATGTTCATCACCATCAATCTCGTGGTCGACATCCTCTATTCGATCCTCGATCCACGGGTCCGCTTGCAGGATATCAAGGGATGACCTTCGCAACCGATACCGCGCCCGCCCTGCCGCCCAAAGTCGAGACGCCGTTCCAGCGTTTCGTCGCGGATTTCGCCGAGAGCCCGGTGGCCGTGGCGGCGCTTGCCACATTCGCGGCCGTCCTGTTCGTGGCGCTCGCCGCACCCCTGATTTCGCCGCAGAACCCCTATGATCTCCGCCAGATCGACATCATGGACAGCCGGCTGCCGCCCGGCGGCCAGAGCCTGGCGGGGATGACCTTCTGGCTCGGCACCGACGGCCAGGGGCGCGACATGCTGAGCGCCATGTTCTATGGCCTCAGGACGAGCCTCTTCGTCGGCGCCATGAGCGGCATGTTTGCGCTTGCGATCGGCATGTGCGTCGGCCTCTCGGCCGCCTATTTCGGCGGCCGGGTGGATACCATCGTCATGCGGATCGTCGACCTCCAGCTCTCCTTCCCGGCGATCCTGGTGGCGCTCATCCTGCTCGCCGTCCTCGGCAAGGGCGTCGACAAGATCATCATCGCGCTGATTGCCGTGCAGTGG
The DNA here is from genome assembly GCA_009694185.1 of Alphaproteobacteria bacterium. Lineage (GTDB taxonomy): Bacteria > Pseudomonadota > Alphaproteobacteria > SHVR01 > SHVR01 > SHVR01. The sequence continues at coordinate 3,601 of SHVR01000053.1, forward strand.
GCCTATTATGCGCGCACCGTCCGAGGCAGCGCGCTCGTGGAGCGGCGGCGCGAATATATCGAGGCGGCGACTTGCCTCGGGCTCAGCCACAAGCGCATCGTCTTCCGCCACTTGCTGCCCAATGTCATGCCGCCGCTGATCGTCGTCGGCACGGTGCAGATAGCGCACGCCATCGCCCTCGAGGCGACGCTCTCCTTCCTCGGCATCGGCCTGCCGGTCACCGAGCCCTCCCTCGGGCTTTTGATCGCCAACGGCTTCAACTACATGCTGAGCGGCAAATACTGGATCAGCATCTTTCCCGGCATCGCCCTCTTGATCACCATCGTCAGCATCAACCTGGTCGGCGACCAGCTACGCGACGTGCTGAACCCGCGTCTGCAGAAATAGGCCGATCCCGTGACAAGTAATTTCCCCACCCTGGTGGTGGAGGATCTGAGGACCTATTTCTATACCAAGGCTGGCGTGGTCAAGGCCGTCGACGGCATCAGCTTCACGGTCGATCGCGGTGAAATCCTGGGCCTCGTTGGCGAGTCCGGGTCCGGCAAGACGGTGACCGGATTCTCGATCATGGGCCTGGTCGACCCGCCCGGCCGGGTCGCGGGCGGGCGCATCCTCTTCAAGGGGGACGATATCGCGGGTCTCCCCGACGACGCCATGCGGACCTTGCGCGGCAACCGCATCGCCATGATCTTCCAGGACCCGATGATGACCCTCAATCCGGTGCTGCGCATCGACACCCAGATGATCGAGGCGATCAAGGCGCATAATGCCGTCTCCAACGACGAGGCGCGCCGGCGCGCCCGCGACATATTGGGCCGGGTCGGCATCCCGTCCCCCGACGAGCGCCTCAAGGCCTATCCCCACCAATTTTCGGGCGGCATGCGCCAGAGGGTCTCGATCGCCATTGCCCTCCTCAACGACCCCGACTTGATCGTGGCCGACGAGCCGACCACGGCCCTCGACGTCACCATCCAGGGCCAGATTCTCTATGAGGTGCAGAAGCTCTGCCGGGAAAGCCGGACAGCGATGATTTGGATCACCCACGATCTCTCGGTGATCGCTGGGCTCGCCGACCGCATCTCGGTCATGTATGCCGGCCGCATCGTCGAAAGCGGCCAGGTCGACGAGGTTCTCGACCGGCCCTTGCACCCTTATACCCGCGGCCTGATCGGCTCGGTGCCGAGCGAGAACCGGCGCGGCGTGCCGCTGGCGCAAATTCCCGGTATGACGCCCTCGCTGCTCAACCTGCCGCCAGGCTGCGCCTTCCGTGCCCGTTGCCCGCGCGCCGACAATGCCTGCCTCACCCCGCCGGAGATGACGCTCGCCGCGCCCGGCCGCGAAGTCCGCTGTTTCCACCCGCACCTTGCTTGACCCGATGACGGCGCCAATCCTCGAGCTTGACGGAATATCCAAGCGCTTCGTGAAGTCGCTCGACCTCGCGGAGAAGCTGGTGGCCCTCGTCAACCCAAAGCTCCGCGAGCAGGTGGTGCGCGCCGTCGATGGCGTCTCTCTCCATGTGAGGGAGCGGGAAGTGCTCGGCCTCGTCGGCGAATCCGGCTGCGGCAAATCGACGCTCGGGCGCATCATCGCCGGCATCCTGCCGAAGAGCGCCGGCACCGTCCGCTATCGCGGCAACGACGTGGATCACCTGGACGCGAGCCAAGCCCGGGACGTGGCGCTCAAGGTTCAGATGATCTTCCAGGACCCTTATGCCTCGCTCAACCCGCGCATGCGGGTCCAGGACATCGTGGGCGAGGCGCCGCTGTATCATGGCATCGTCACGACCGACGGGATCGACGACTATGTGGCGGAGATGCTGCTCCGCGTCGGCCTCGATCCGAGCTATCGGCGGCGCTACCCGCACCAGTTTTCCGGCGGCCAGCGGCAGCGCCTCGGCATAGCGCGCGCGCTTGCCGTCCGGCCGGATTTCCTGGTGTGCGACGAGGCGGTGGCCGCCCTCGACGTCTCGATCCAGGCCCAGGTGCTCAATCTCTTCATGAAGCTCCGGGAGGAGCTGGGGCTGACTTATCTTTTCATCAGCCACGACCTCGGCGTGGTGCAGCATCTCTCCGATCGGGTCGCCATCATGTATCTCGGCCGCATTGTCGAGACCGGACCGACGAGCGAGCTGTTCGAGAAACCCAATCACCCCTACACCCAGGCGCTTTTGGCCGGCGTGCCGCGCCTCGATCAGCGCCATCGCCGCTTCGAACCGGTCAAGGGCGAGATCCCGTCACCGCTCGATCCCCCTCATGGCTGCCATTTCCATCCGCGCTGTCCCCATGCCATAGCGCGTTGCCGTGCCGAACAGCCGCGCCTGGTTGACATCGCACCCGGGCGGCTCGCCGCCTGCCACCTGAACGACGGAAGCTGACCCCGTGGAACGCGATCTGCCCGGCGTGCTCTACGTCAAGGCGCCCCGGGGGCCGCGCCGCCGGCCGGTCGTGTTCGACTCGCCCCATAGCGGCAACGAATATCCCGTGGATTTCGGCCATGCCCTGCCGCATGCGCTCATTCGCCGGGCGGAGGATGCCTTCGTCGATGAATTGTTCCAGGCGGCACCCGACCATGGCGCGGCGTTGCTGGCGGCGCGTTTCCCCAGGAGCTATATCGACCCCAACCGATCGCTGACGGACATGGACGCGCGCTTACTTGGGGAGCCCTGGCCGACACCACTTGAGCCCGGCTCCAAGTCGCGCCGGGGCATCGGCCTCATCCGGCGCACCGTGGCCCAGACCCATGCCGTCTATGATCGCCCGCTCTCCGTTGCCGAAGTCTCGGCGCGGATCGACGGCTACTACCGGCCCTATCACTGGGCGATCCAGGACCTCATTGATCGCCTGCATGGCGAATTCGGCCGCGTCTATCACGTCAACTGCCATTCCATGCAGGGCGGCGGACCGGCCGATTTCGTGTTGGGCGACCGGGACGGAACCACCTGCGGCGCGGACTTCACGACCCATGTGCGCGAAACACTGATATCCATGGGCTATCGGGTGGCGGTGAACGATCCGCTCAAGGGAGTTGAACTCGTGCGTGCCTATTCGGCGCCCGATGCCGGCCGGCACAGCCTCCAGATCGAGGTCAATCGCGGCCTCTATCTGGACGAGGAACGGGTCACCAAGACCGACGGATTCACGCCGCTGCAAGGCGACCTAGAGCGGCTGATCGCCGCCGTCGCGGCCTTCGCGGATACACCGACATGACATGCGAACCGGGAGACATCACATGGCAACAGCTTTGCACGACCTGACGGCCGTCGAATTGGTTAAGGCTTTCGCCAAAAAGCGCCTGTCGCCCGTCGAAGCGATGGAAGCCGTGCTGGCGCGCGGCCGGCGGCTCAACTTCACGCTCAACGCCTTCTACCGCACTGACGCGAAGGGCGCCCTCGCGGCGGCCAAGGCATCGGAGCGGCGCTGGGCGCGCGGCCAGCCGCTCGGCCCCATGGACGGAGTGCCGGTTTCCATCAAGGACGGCCTCGCCGTCAAGGGCTGGCGCTCGCCGCGCGGCACGCGCGCCAATGACGGAATCGCGCCGGCCAAGGCCGACGCGCCGCTCGTCGCCCGCCTCAAGGAGAGCGGCGCCATCATCTTCGCCAAGACCACCATGCCCGATCTCGGCATGCTGCCGTCGGGCGTCTCGTCGCTGCATGGGGTCACCCGCAACCCGTGGAACCTCGCCCGCAATACTGGCGGATCGAGCTCCGGGGCGGGGGCGGCCGTGGCGGCGGGCATGGGGCCCGCCTCGATCGGCACCGATATCGGCGGCTCGGTGCGCATCCCGGCCGCTTTTTGCGGCATCGTCGGCTTGAAGCCCTCGGGCGGGCGCGTGCCCTATTCGGTGCCCTCGCCCATGCTGGCGGCGGGACCGATGACACGCACCGTCGCCGACACGGCCCTGATGATGAATGTCATCACCAGGCCCGATCTGCGCGACTTCATGGCGCTCCCCTATCAGGCGCGCGACTATCTGGCGGGCCTGCGGGGCGCCAGCGCCAAGGGGCTCCGCCTCGGCCTTCTGCTCGACATGGGCTATGGCCTCGCCCTCGACGCGGAAGTGCGGCAAGCGGTCGAGAAGGCGGCGAGCCTGCTGCAATCCTTGGGCGCCAAGGTGGAGCCCATGCGGCCCATTCTGGCGCTCGATCAGGCACGCCACATCGAACGCTATTTCCTCGGCCGCGCCTGGACCGAGTTCGCCAGCTACACGGCGGCCCAGCGCCGTCAGGTGCTGCCCTATATCGCCCGCTGGGTCGAAGCCGGCGCGCGGTTCAGCGCGTCCGACATGTTCCGCAGCATGGCGGCGCTCGCCAATCTCCGCGAGCGGGTCATCGCCGCCTGCGCGGCCTATGACTTCGTGCTCTCGCCGGTCATGCCGGTTGCGTCCTTCGCCGCCGACGCGGCGCTGCCCAATTTGCGGCGTGGCCTCGAAAGTGTGTGCTTCACCGCGCCCATCAACCAGACCGAGGCACCGGCGGCATCGATCAATTGCGGCTTTAGCCGATCGGGGGTACCGATCGGCCTCCACATCGTCGGCCAGCGCCACGACGACATGGGCGTGCTCCGTCTCGCCAAGGCCTATGAGGACGCGCGCCCCGATCAACGACCCTGGCCAGACCCCATCTGAACATGGGTAAGGTGCGCAACATCCTGTTCGTGATGGCCGACCAGCTTCGGGCGGACTATCTCTCCTGCTACGGCCACCCGACCCTCGCCACACCCCATCTCGACGCCCTCGCGGCACGGGGCGTGCGCTATGGCCGGGCCTATTGCCAGTCGCCCATTTGCGGCGCCTCGCGCATGAGCTTCTATACCGGCCGCTATATGTTCAGCCATGGCGCCACCTACAACAATGTCCCGCTATCGGTCGCCGAACTCACCATCGGCGATTATCTGAGGCCCCTGGGACTGCGGGTCACACTGGTGGGCAAGACCCATATGCAGGCCGACAAGGCCGGCATGGCCCGCCTCGGCATCGACCCGGCCTCGTCAACCGGCGTGCTGATCGGCGAATGCGGCTTCGAGCCTTATGAGCGCGACGATGGCCTCTATCCCGCCGCCCTCTTCGACCCGAACCTCGCCTATGAGCGCTATCTCCGGGCCAAGGGTTATACCGGCGACAATCTCTGGCATGACGCCGCCAATTCGGCCGAGGGACCGAACGGCGAAATCCTGAGCGGCTGGCATATGCGTCATGCCCGGCTACCGGCCCGGGTGCGCGAAGCGGATTCCGAGACCGCCTATATGACCGGCCGGGCCATCGACTTCATCACCGAGGCGGGCGACCGGCCCTGGTGCCTGCATTTGAGTTTCATCAAGCCGCACTGGCCCTATGTGGCGCCGGCGCCTTATCACGCCCTCTATGGCCCGAACCAGATCCTTGCCGCGAACCGAGGCGAGGCCGAGCGCACGAGCGCCCATCCCGTCCATGCCGCGTTCATGCGCCACGAGGATAGCCGGAGCTTCAGCCGGGACGAGGTCCGCGACACGGTCGTGCCCGTCTATATGGGCCTCACCAAACAGATCGACGATCAGATGGGCCGCCTCATGGCCTTCCTCGACGGGCAAGGCCGCCTGGACGACACGCTGATCGTCTTCACCAGCGATCATGGCGACTATCTGGGCGATCATTGGCTCGGCGAGAAAGAGCTGATGCACGAAGCCAGCGTGCGTATCCCCTTGATCGTCTACGATCCCGACCCGGCGGCCGATGGCACAAGGGGTCTCGCCGACGACCGCCTGGTGGAGGCCATCGACCTGGTGCCGACCTTCCTAGAGGCGGTGGGCGGTGCCGCCCAACCGCATCGCCTGGAAGGCCGCTCGCTGCTGCCCTTGATCCGGAACGCAGAGCCCCCGAACCCTTGGCGCGACGCGGCGTTCAGCGAGACGGATTATGCCTTCCGCCAGGCCCGCCTCGACCTCGGCCTGGCGCCCGGCGAAGCGCGCATCTTCATGGTCCGGGACGAGCGCTGGAAATATGTCTTCTACGAGAAATTCCGCCCGCAACTTTTCGACATGGCAGGCGACCCGGGAGAACTTCAGGATCTGGGCGAAGACCCGGCCACGGCCGGTGTCCGAGCGGAGCTGCATGAGCGCTTGTTCGCCTGGCTCCGGGCGCGCCGCACCCGCACCACCATCGGCGACTCGGAAGTGGCACGGCGCACCGCGAGCGCCCGGGCGCGCGGCTTCCTGATCGGCGTCTGGTAGACGCTCACTGGCGGCGGATCATCTCGGCCAGGCGATCTATGATCGGCAGCACCTCGTCCGCCTTGGCCGGCGGCAGGTTGAAATAGATGCGCGCGACGCCGGCATCCCGGTAGCGCTTGATCATGTCCGTCTCCTGCTCGGCGCCGGAGACGGTGACCGGCAGGGAGTCCGGCGCGCGGCCGGCTTCCTTCAGCATGGCGTGATATTCAGGCAGTTTGTCGAGGATGTGATACTGGGGGCGCTTGGCATGGGGCAGCCAGCCATCGCCATAGCGAATCGCCCGCCTGGCGCCATAGGGAAAGGCGCCACCCACCAGGACCGGCGGATGCGGCTTCTGCACCGGCTTCGGCCAAGCCATCATTGGTGGAAACTGAACCAGGTCGCCTTTATATTCCGGCTTCGTCTGGGTCCAGATCGCCTTCATGGCCTCGATCCGCTCGCGCATCAGCTTGTTGCGCGTCTTGAAGTCGGTGCCGTGATCGGCCATTTCCTCGGCGTTCCAGCCCGAGCCGATGCCAAAGAGGAAGCGCCCGTTGGAGAGGAGATCGAGGCTCGCCACCCGCTTCGCCGTCTGGATGGGGTCGCGCTGGGCGACGAGGCAGATGCCGGTCGCGACCTTGAGCGTGCGGGTCGCGGCCGCCGCCATGGCGAGGCCGACAAACGGGTCGATCACGTCGTAATAACGCTTGGGCAGGTCGCCGCCCTGGGGAAAGGCCGAACCGCGCGAGAGCGGAATGTGCGAGTGCTCGGGAAACCAGAGGCTTTCGAAGCCGCGCTCCTCGAGCGCCTGGGCGAGCGCCACGGGCGTCATGGAATAGTCGGTGCAGAACATGGCGGCGCCGAACAGCATGGCCGTCTCCCCGTCGATTTGGCCGACAGGATAGACCGATCAGCCGGCGCGCGGAAACGGCCGTCGCTGGCCGGCCTGTTCCATGAGCGGCAGGACCTCCCTGATCCATTGCCGGCCTTCGCCCAGATAGTCGACCCAGGAGAGCAAGATGCCGTCGACGCCCATGGCCGAGAGGCGGTCCATGTCGGCGACGATGGTGGCGGGCGTGCCGACCAGGGGATAGGCGCCATGGCCGGCGATGAAGTGGAACTGGAAGGCCTCCAGGGAGGCCTTGTCGAGCGTTTCCGACTGCTGACCGAAGACCCGGAGCATGTGGCGCGCGGCCTCCCAGTCGCCGCGCTCGCGCACATAGAAATCGAGATAATCGCGCGCCTCCTTCTCGGTCGGCCGGCACACCACATAGGCATGAATCCAGCATTGCGAGCGCCGGCCAAGCTCGGCCGCCATGGCTTTGAGCTGGGCGATCTGGACCTTGTCGCTGGCCGGGTCCTTCTGGCGCAACATGGCGAAATTCATGTCGCAATGGCTCGCCGAGAAGCGCTGGCCCGTCGGCGAGGAGCCGGCATTCATGGTGGGGAGCGGGCATTGCAGGGGCTTCGGCTGGCTCCAGAGCGCCTTGCCATGAAAGAACTCGCCCGCATAGTCGAAGGCCGCTTCCTCGCTCCAGAGCCGGCGCGCCAGATCGAGCCACTCGGCCGCGTACTCATAGCGCCGGTCGTGGCCGCGCCACTCGGCGCCGAACATCTCGAACTCGACCTTGTTCCAGCCGACGACGAGGTTCATGACGAAGCGGCCGCCCGAGATATGGTCGATGGTCACCGCTTGTTTGGCCGCCGTCACGGGATGGATCAGCGGCGCGTGCACGGTCGCCAGCACGGCGATCCGGCGGGTGAGCGCGCCCAAGCCCGCCGCCCAGGTGAAACTCTCGAAGGTGCGGTTGTTGAAGTTGGTCGAGCCCGGATAGCCCTTCCAGCGGCCGACCGGCAGAAGCGCCTCGAAGCCGGCGGCGTCCGCCATCTGGGCGAGTGCCACATTGTCGGGCCAGGTCATGGGCCAAGTACCAGGCGCCGTGGTCGCGGTCGAACCATGGCTGCAATTGAACGCCATGATGCCGAGCTTCATCCGGTTGTCATTGAACAGCGGATTGCCCACGGCGCCTTGATCGACCATTGCCCTAACCTTTCGTCTTCCGCCAGGAGATTACCAGACCGCTTGCGTGGGCGAATCATTCATGCGACGTGGTGAACTGGCTTGCTGTGGAGACCCGCCCTTGTCGGACGCGCGCCCATCGTTCGGATTGATGCTCTCCAACCGTGCCGCCGTGCTCGGTTATGCGAGTGCCGGCGAGCTGGTCGACATGGCCGTCGCGGCCGAGGCGAGCGGGTTGTTCGATTCCGTCTGGTCGGGCGATGCCTTCCTGGTCAATCCGCGCCTCGACGCCATCGCCCTCCTCTCGGCCGTGGCGGCGCGAACGGAGCGGGTGCTGCTCGGCCCCGCCTGCATGGGCAGTTTCACCCAGCGCGGCGCCCTCGACCTTGCCTATGGCTGGGCCAGCCTAGACTGGCTCTCGGGCGGGCGGACGGTGATGGTCGCTTGCGTGGGCGGCGGTGGCGGCCCGGCCTGGGAGGCGGAGGGGCGTGCCACCGGCGTCGCCCCCGCCGATCGGCGCCTCTGGATGTGGGAGCGCATCCAGCTCCTCCGCCGGCTCTGGTCGGAAGACCAGGTCACGTTCCGGGGCCGGTTCCACAATTTCGCGGGTGTCACCATCCAGCCCAAGCCGATCCGCCAGCCCTATCCCATCTGGGCCGCGACCAATGTGACGCGCCTGGCAACCGGCACGGCCCAGGGCGGCTTCCCAGCCAAGACGCTGGCGCGCATTGGCGCCGAGTGCGACGGCTGGATGACCCATTCGGTCGGCCCCGACGCCTTTGGGCGCGCCTGGTCGCATATCCACCAGGCGGCGGCCGGCGCAAACCGCGATCCGGACGCGCTGGACAATTGCCTCTGTTTCAACATTTGCGTGGACGAGGACGAGGGTGCCGCGCTCGCCTGCTCGATCGCGTTTCTCCGCGACTATTACGGCATCGCGTTTTCGCCCGAGCGCACCCGCGAATGGACCGCCCTCGGCCCGCCCGCCACCTGCGCCGCGCGGCTCAGGGAGTTTGCGGGCTCTGGCGTCAAGCGCATCCTGCTGCGCATCACCAACCCCGACCAAATGGGCCAGTTCCGGCGCGTGGTTAACGAAGTTTTACCCCTGGTTTGATATAGTGCCACAGCCCAAACGGGAGGACGCCCATGCGCTGGGTTCGCTACGCCGCCGACGGCAAGGAGACCTACGGTATCCTGGAGGGCCAGGACATTGTGGAAGTAGAGGGCGACCCCTTCGCCGGCTACGGGAAGACCGCCACACGCCGCAAGCTCGACGGCGTGAAATTGCTGGTGCCCGTCTGGCCACGCACCTTCTACGCCGCCGGCCTCAACTATGCCGATCATGTCATCGCCGCCGCCAGTAAGCGGGGCGAGGTGCCGAAGCTGCCCGAGGCGGCCGACATCGGCTATCGGGCCAACAATGCGCTCATTGCTCAGGGAGAGCCGATCGTCATCCCCAAGGACGCCACCGAGCGCGTCCAATATGAGGGCGAGATCGCCGTCGTGATCGGCAAACATGCCAAGAATCTGACCGAAGCGAATGCGCTCGCTTGCGTTCTCGGCTACACCATCGGCAATGATGTAAGCGAGCGAACCTGGCAGGGCGGGGACCGCACCCTCTGGCGGGCCAAGAACTCGGATACATTCAAGCCCATGGGGCCTTGGATCGAGACCGACCTCGATCTCGACAAAGCCATGACTATCGTGCGGGTCAACGGCCAGGAGAAGATCCGCTTTGCCACCAACAGCATGATCTTCGGTATCGCCCATTTCCTCGCCCGCATGTCGCGCTATGTGACGCTCCATCCGGGCGACGTGGTGTGGATGGGCACCGAGGGTGTCACCGAGAACATCAAGCATGGCGACGTGTGCGAGATCGAGATCACCGGCATTGGCGTGCTCCGCAATCCGGTCGTTCGGGAACGGCAATAGGGGGCGGGGCGCGGGACCATCGTCACGCGCGCCATAGACCAGAGCCAGCAAGATGTTCCAAGACCAAAGCGAAGAAGCGATCGGTTTCAGCCAGTCATACACCCTGGGGCCAGCCAAATGGGGTGACAGCCCGGTCTTATCGACCTGGGGCGGCCTGGTAACCTGGAGCTTTGCCGAGGCAAATTTCGCCGGTCAGCCCTATCAATACGACGCTTGGATCAGCGATGCGGCACAACGCAGCCTGATCCGACAGGCGTTTTCCCGTTGGGATGGTGTCGCCAATATCGAGTTGCGGGAATCGGCCGACGCGCCTGGCGTCGATATTCGCCTTGGGCTGGATGCGATGGACGGCCCGCGCAACGTGGTCGCGGAGGCGTATTCGTTTTATCAATTCGGGATATATGTAGCCTCACTGATTCGCTTCGACATGGCGGAGAATTTTTCCACCACAGGCGGCCTGCCACCGGCGGGCGCCATTAATTTCTACACGGTGGCGCTGCACGAGATTGGCCATTCGCTCGGCCTCAAGCACGAAAACAATATTCCCACCATCATGAACTCCCGGTTGAACGCCACCCTGACGGACCTGACCGCCGACGATATTGCCGGCATCCAGGCACTCTACGGCCCGGACGCCGTTTCACCACCACCACCGCCGCCGCCGCTGCCCGACCTCGACGTAAATGCGACCCCGACGCTCGGTGCCGCTGCGGTGGCGCGGGGCGGCGCCGTCACATTCTCTTACTTGGTCGACAATTTAGGCACGGCGCTAGCGGGTGCATCCACATCCGGCATCTATTTGTCGACCGACAATGCGATCACGACAGCGGATACGCTGCTCGCCACCGATGCCGTGGCGGGGCTAGCGGCCGGCGGCCAGACCGCCCGGAGCGTCAGCGCCACCATCCCCGGCACCCTTGCCGCCGGCAGCTACTATCTCGGCGTCATCCCCGATCACGCCAACGCCATCGCCGAAAGCAACGAGACCAACAATCCCTCGATCGGCATCGCCCTCACCGTGACCGCCCCGCCGCCACCGCCGCTGCCCGACCTCGACGTGAGTTTAACCCCGACGCTCGGTGCCGCATCGGTCTTGCGGGGCAACGCCGTCACCTTCTCCTACGCGGTCGACAATTTCGGGACCGCCTTGGCGGGTGCGTCCACGTCCGGCATTTATCTCTCGACCGACAATGCGATCACGACAGCCGACACGCTTCTGACGACCGACGCCGTGGCGACAATCGCGGCCGGTGGCCAGTCCGCCCGGAGCGTCAGCGCCACCATCCCCGGCACCCTTGCCGCCGGCGGCTACTATCTCGGTGTCATCCCCGATCACGCCAACGCCATCGCCGAGAGCAACGAGACCAACAATCCCTCGATCGGCATCGCCCTCACCGTGACCGCCCCGCCGCCACCGGCGCCGCCCGTGGTGGCTCGGATGGATGGGGTAGGGAACGTCATTGGAACGAACGCCGCCGACCTTATCGACAGCACCAGTCCCTTTGTCACCAACGGGCCCGATACGATGTTCGGTGGCAGCGGCGACGATACGATGTTCGGCGGCAACAGTGGCGCGGCAATTGGGTTCGCCGATTATCTCATCGGTGACGATGGCGATGATCAGATTTTCGGCGAGGGCGGCATGGACGCGCTGTTCGGCCGGGTTGGAAACGACCGCCTGGACGGCGGCGCCGATACCGATCTGGTGTTCGGCGAGGAAGGCGACGACCGCCTGGTGGGGGGTACGGGTCTCGACGCACTCTTGGGTGGTCCGGGCGCCGACAGGTTTGTCCTGACGGCGGACGCAAGCAACGCGAACATGGAGGGCGTATTCGACTTCAACCGAGCCGAGGGCGACAAGATCGAGTTTTCAGGCGCGGCGTTCGCAGGGGTCGCGACGGCGGCGCGAGCAGTCGCCAGTCAGACGACGATCCAGGGCGGGCTGCTGGTGAACGGCCAGCTTGTGCCGACGCTCTACACGATCATCAATTTCGGGACGGCGGCGGCACCGCAAATATTACTGGTCGGCGGCAACCTGACGCTCGTCGAGAGCGACTTCATCGTCACCGGCTGACCGGTGGCATGTCGCTTGGCACCCGGCCGGAACAGGACCTTCCGCATGCTTATCGCCTTCCCGCCGGTCAACGGGGCTCGATCGTGTCTGCCTCGAAGAGTTGCTCGAGTTCCCGCGCGGCCTCTTGGACGCTTTGAATCATCCGCGCCTCGTCACGGTAAATGGCGTGCGTTTCAAGCAAGTTCTTCTCGTCATGGGCCTGAAAAAGCGCGACCGCGCGCCGCGCGCGGTCGCCGGGCAGCCCGAGAGATTCCAGCACGAATTCCGCCAGGCGCAGGCTGGAGTGGAACGTGTCGCGCACCTGCCGGGTAATGCCGCGATCGCGTAGCAGGTGGGCATGGTGACGGTTGCGGGCGCGCGACAGGATGATGAGGTTGGGAAAGTTCCGCTTTGCGACATCGACGACGCGCAGCGCCTCCTGCATGTCGTCGATCGCGACGACGAGCAGTTTCGCGGTCTCGGCGCCGGCCGCCCTGAGAAGGTCGGGCCGGGCCGGGTCGCCATAATAGACTTTCGATCCGAAGCGGCGAACGACCTCCACTTGTCCGGGGTCCCGTTCGAGCGCCGTGAACGCGATGCCCTGCATCCGCAGCACGCGCCCGACAATCTGACCGACACGGCCAAATCCGCACAGGATCACCGGCGCGGCCTCAGCGTCCATGGCGTCGTATTCGGGTTCGCGGGCGCGGCCCAGATTTGGGATCAGCAGGCGCTCCGACGCCGCGAAGATCAGCGGTGTCGCGACCATGGACAACGCGATGACCAAGGTCGCGCCTTCCGACTGCTCGCGGCTCAATGCGCCGACGCCCACGGCGGCCGCGAACAAGACGAAGCTAAACTCGCTTCCCTGCGGCAGAGCAAACGCGAACCGCATCATATTGGGTAAATCATGGCCGGCAATACGCGCGAGCACGGCGCCCGCCGCGACCTTGACGGCAAGCAGCGCGAGGACACCGAGACCGATCATCGCCGGCGCGCTCGCCAACAGCCCAAGATCGGCGGACATGCCAACGGATATGAAGAAAAAGCCGAGCAAGAGGCCTTCGAAGGGCTCGATATCGGCCTGCAACTCATGGCGATATTCGGACTCGGACAGAAGCACCCCGGCCATGAACGCGCCAAGCGACATCGATAGGCCGGCGCTGTTGGCCAAGGCCGCGGCGCCGACGACGATGAGCAGCGCCAGCGTGGTAAACATCTCCGGCGAGCGCGCGCCGCCGATGGCGCGGAACGCGGGGCCGAGCAGAAATTGACCGCCCACCAGGATGACGCCAATGCCGGCAGCTCCCTTCGCGACCGAGAGCCAGGGCACAGCATCGGGCATGCCGGCGCCGCCAAGCAATGGCACAAGCGCCACCAGCGGTATGAAGGCCAGGTCCTGAAACAACAGCACGGCGAATGCGTCGCGTCCGGCCCGCGATGTCAGCAGCTCGCGCTCGGCCAGCATCGGCAGCACGATCGCGGTGGATGAAAGTGCCAGACCGATGCCGAGCACCACCGCGCCAGGCCACGCAACGCCGAACGATAGCGCCAGGGTGGCGAGCATCAGAGCGGTGACCGCGACCTGGCCAAACCCCAGGCCGAATACGGCGCGGCGCATCACCCAAAGGCGGGCGGGCCTGAGTTCGAGCCCGATCAGGAATAGCAGTATGACCACGCCGAGTTCGGCGACGTGGGTTATCTGGTCCACATCGGTGACCAGGCGCATGCCCGTCGGGCCGATCACCACACCCGCGAGCAGATAGCCAAGCACACTGCCGAACCCCGCGCGGCGCGACAGCGGGACGGCAATGGCCGCGGCGGCGAGCAGAGCGGCCAGGGTTTCAAGCATGATTTGCCCGCAATATCAAAGGAGGCGGCCCCGATTATGCGGCCCGCGGAGCCGAGCGAACAGCCTCCTGGTCAGAGGTCTCAAAGGGCGGCAGAATGACCCCGATCAACAAGTCTCGGGGAAGGAAACAGCGACATGGCGACCATGGCGACCAGTGCCGCAATCGACTTGGCAGTGCGAGGCACCCTCGCCTTCCGGCCGCTCTCGGCGGTCGCGGGTGTCGAGATCACCGGCATCGACCTCGCCGAGCCACTCGCGCCCGAGAACCGGGAAGCCATCCTGGCGGCCTTCCTTGCCCACCATGTCCTGGTGTTTCGCGGCCAGCATCTTTCCACCGAAAGGCAAGCCGCCTTCACGCTGCAATTCGGCGAGCTGGAGGACCATGTCATCCGCCTCGGGGACGGCAAGCCACCGCCCTTGGTGCATGTGGTCTCCAATTTGGACGAGCACGGCAAGCCGACGGCCAAGCCCTATTCATCGGGCAATTACTTCTGGCACACCGATAAGTCGTATCACGCGATTCCCTCCTACGCGACTTTGCTGCACGCCGTCGACCTGCCACCCGAGGGTGGTGACACCCAGTTTGCCAACACCGCCATGGCCTATGCCGCACTCCCCGAGGAGACCAAGCAGCGGCTCGCGGGTCTTCGTGTCGTCCATAGCTGGGAAGCGAGCCGGCTGAATACCGGCAACCGCCCGGCGACCGAAGACGAGAAGCGCGACCGGCCGCCCGTCAACCACCCGCTGGTGCGCACCCACCCCGAATCGGGCGAGAAGGTGCTCTATATCGGAACCCACACGTCCCATATCGAAGGCATGGACAGGACCGAGGGTCGGGCGCTGCTGGCGGAGCTACTGGCGCATGCCAGCCAACCGCAATTCATCTACACCCACCAATGGCGAGAAGGCGACCTGGTGATGTGGGACAATCGCTGCCTCTTGCACCGCGCCGTCGCCAACTACGAGATGGCGAAGCACAAGCGCGTCCTGCACCGCACCGTGATCCGGGGCACCGCCCCGCCCGTTTGAGGGCCGCCGCTCGCGGCTGCCCCACCGGCGGATATGGGTTCCCTAAAGGCCGAGCTTCGCCGCCACGCCATAATCCTTGGCGAGTTGGCCGAGCTTCGCCCAAGTGGCGTCCTCGATCTCGATGCCGTTTTTGCGCCGATCCTGCTCGCGCAGATGTTCGAGTTCGCCCGGGTAATAGATTTCCGTGACCCCGGCCGCCGGTTTGGTCGCCTTCAGATAGCGGGCGAACTCCGCCACCTCGCGCTTGAATTCGGCGAGCGGGCGGAAGGCGGCCACATTGAAGACCGCGAGGAAGCAGCCGTCATTGTGCCGGCCCGAAGGCTCGACGCCATAGCCGAGGCCGGTCAAGAGGCCCGAGAGGATTTCGACCATGGCCGAGAGGCCGTAGCCCTTATAGCCCTCTGTGCCACCGAGCGGCATGAGCGCGCCGCCCTTCTTGAGCTGGCTCGGATCGGTGGTTAGCTGGCCGTCCTTGTCGATGACCCAACCGTGGGGCACCGGCTCGTTGCGGGCGACCGCCAGCGCGATCTTGCCCGCCGCCGCCGCCGAGGTCGCCATGTCGAGGAAGAACGGTCCCTCCAGGTCCGAGGGTACGGCGATCGAAATCGGGTTGGTGCCAAGCCTGGGCTCTCGGCCGCCGAAGGGCGCCACCGCCTTGGGCGAGCGGCCGGAATCCGCCGTCGCGATGGCGATCATGCCTTCGCGCGCCGCCATCAGGGGATAGCTCGCGACGCGCCCGATATGGCCCTGGCGGAAGACCGTGGTCGCCGCCACGTTCGCCGTCTTCGCCTTCTCGATGGTGAGCTTCATAGCGCGCTCGTTGATCACATAGCCGAAGCCCCAATGACCGTCGATCACCGTGGTGGTGGGCGATTCCTGCACGATCTTGAAGGGCGCCCCCGGCACGATATGGCCGACCTTGATGCGTTCGAGATAGGAGGCGATCTGAATGACGCCGTGGGAATCATGGCCGGCCAGATTGGCGGAGACCACATGGCGGGATACGGTCGCTGCCTCTTCCGGTGGCGCGCCGCCGGCCTCGAAGAGCGCGGTGCTGATCTGGATCAAGCGGTCGGCTTGGATCTTGGGCATGGGTCCCTCCGGGTTCTTGTCCTGACGATTGCCGCTACGATGGTCGATGCGGGTACGGGAGTAAAGAATGATGAGTGCGACGGGCGAACTCAGGCTCGGCCAACATGGCCGCTACATCGCGACGGTCACCATCGACAATCCGGCCAGGCGCAATGCCATGAGCCGCGCCATGTTGGCGGACTTGGCCGCGCTCTGGGACCGGCTCGACCGGGACGTGGACTGCCGTTGCGTGGTGGTCACGGGGGCGGGCGACAAGGCTTTCACCTCCGGCGCCGATGTGAGCGGCGATTTGAGTGCCAGCGAAGAGATGGCGCGCGTCATCAATCGCGGCCTCCTCAAGACCACGACCTTCTCCAAGCCGATCGTCGCCGCCGTCAACGGCGACTGTGTCGCGGGTGGCCTCGAGCTCTTGCTCGCGACCGACATCCGGGCCGCCGCCGCCCATGCCCGCTTTGGCCTGCCGGAAGTGAAATGGTCGATCTATCCCTTCGGCGGCGCGACGGTGAAGCTCATCCGGCAGGTGGGCCATGTGCACGCCATGGACCTGTTGCTGACCGGGCGGCTGGTGGATGCCGCCGAGGCGGCCGGCATCGGCCTCGTCAACCGGGTGCTGCCGGCGGCCGAACTCCTGCCATGGGCGCTGGCAACCGCCGAGACGATCGCGGCCAACAGCCCGCTCGCCGTGCAGGCGGTCAAATATCAGATCAGCGCCACCATCGCCGAGCATGCCCAAAGCCGTGAGGCGCTCGACCGGGAACTGGGCGACCGGGTGCGCGCCCACCCGCACTTCCAGGAAGGCGTGGCCGCCTTCCTCGCCAAGCGCAAGCCCGACTATTCGTGATCAAGCCGGCGCGAACATATCGGCCTTGCGGGCCGCTTCCACAATCGGTAGCGGCGCCGGATCGACCACGCCCCGGAATGCCGCGTCGCGCTGGAGCACCGGCACGACCCGCTCGGCGAAGAGCCGCATGTTGCACTCGGCCTCCTCGTGCGGCATGCCGCCGAAGGAAAACTCCGTGATCAGGTGATCGAGGCCGGTGAGGCGGCGGAGCTCGCGGATCTTCTCGACGCAGTCGTCGGGCGTCCCCGACACCTGGATGCTGACATAGAAGTCGGTCGCCTTTTCGCGGAAGCTCTCGTCCTTCAGCTTGGCATAGGTCTTGGCCATCTTGCCGTAGGACTCATAGCCTTTCACATTGGCCAGATGCCCATCGGAGAAGTGGTAGTGGGTGTCGATGGAGTCCCACTTCTTGGCGAGCCATAATTTGGCGCGATCGTCCGCCTCGGCGCGGCTCTCGGCGCAAGAAACGTTGGTCAGGACGATGGGCGGGCGCGGCGCATGGCCGACGCTCTCGGTGATCTCGCGGAATTTGTGGATGTCCTGGGCCGCCTTCGGCCACTCGTTCTGCATGATCACCAGCATGCCGAAGCCGAGCTTGGCCATGAT
This sequence comes from Alphaproteobacteria bacterium, assembly GCA_009694185.1. Lineage (GTDB taxonomy): Bacteria > Pseudomonadota > Alphaproteobacteria > SHVR01 > SHVR01 > SHVR01. The sequence goes on from SHVR01000053.1 coordinate 21,208, forward strand.
CTCGGCCGACTCGGGACTGACCGACGAGGCGTAGAAGCGGCGTTCCGGATGGGAAATGGGCCGGGGCCGGATCGAGGTGCGCGGAATCTTGAAGAACTCACCCTCGAACTCGAAGCTCTCATTGGCGAGCGCCAGCATGACGATCTTGGCGCTTTCGACAAAGCGCGGCCGTGCCTCGCCCATGGGGACGCGGAAGCCTTCATATTCGACGCTCGCGGCACCGCGTCCGAAGCCGAACACGCAGCGCCCGCCGCACATGATGTCGAGGAGCGCGATCTCCTCGGCGACGCGCACCGGATCGTGCCAGGGCAGCACGATGACCGATGTGCCGAGGGTGATGCGCTTGGTGCGGCCCGCGTAATAGGCGAGCAACTGGCAGGGCGCCGGCGACATGGCATAGCCGGTGAAGTGATGCTCGAGAGCGAAGAGAGAATCGAACCCGAGCGGTTCGACGAGATCGCCCATCGCCATATGCTCACCGACAACGGTCGCGTCCGATTGGCCGGGCTTCGACAACATGTTCAACGCCATTCCGACCTTCATGACCGCGATCCTTTGCTTATGCTGGGCACTGCTAGGGCCGATCTTACCCCTCGCCACCGCGTCTAAACAGCTCAAAGAGGCGGCTGCGCTGGAGCTTGCCGGTGGTGGTAAGCGGCAGATCGGACGCGCTGATGAAGCGATAGTGGCGCGGCCGCTTATAGGCGGCAAGCGCCGCTCGGCAGAGGGCCGTCAGGTCCTCGGGTCTAGCGGACATGCCCGGCTTCAGGACGATAGCGGCGGCTACCGCCTCGTCCAGCTTGGCGTCGGGCACGCCGGTCACAAACGCGGATTCGACGGCCGGATGCTGGGCCAGGACTTGTTCGACTTCGGCGGGCGCCACGTTGATGCCGCCGGTCTTGACCAATTCCTTCAGCCGGCCCCGGAAGATCAACCGGCCGTGGCCGTCGACCAGTCCGAGATCACCGGTCAGGAGGAAACCCTCGCCATCGAACGCCTCGGCTGTGCGCACCGGGTCGTCGAGATAACCCGGCATCGGATGGCCCTTGAGGGCGATCTGGCCGATGCCGCCCGGCGCCACCCTACGGCCGGTTTCGGGATCAACGATCTTGAGCGTGACACCGTCAAGCGGCCGGCCGCATGTGGCGAGCCGCACATCCAAGGGGTCACGCGCATCGCACACCGTCGAATTGCCATAGGCCTCGGTCAGGCCATAGACGTTGCAGACCTCGCGCGCACCAAGGTCCACCAAGCGGCGGATCTGTTCGGGGGTGCCGATGGTGACACCGGTGCGGAGCGACGTGAGGTTGCGCATCGGCCGATCGGGATGCTCGGCCAAGGCGAGCGTCATGGCCGGCATGGCGTAGATGACGGTGCAGCGCTCGGATTCGATCAGACCCAGCGCCTCGCCCGCCTCGAAATCATGTTGCAGGACCATGGCCCCGCCATGGGTCATGAGCGCGAAGACGGCGTTGACCGAGGCGAGCGACCAGAAGAGCGAGACCGCGAGCCACAAGCGGTCGTCCGGCCCGAGGCGCTGGCGGGCACCGATATCGAAGCCGTTCTCGATCAGCCCGCCATGGCAGAGCTGGACGCCCTTCGGCAATCCAGTCGAGCCCGAAGTATAGAGGAGGCACGCCACATCGGACGGCCGAACGGCCGACGCCATGCGTTCTATTTCGGTGTCGGGCACGGCGGCGCCCGCGGCCATGACCGAGGCGAAGGGCAGCCAATCCGCCGGGCTAGCCGCATCGACGGCAATGATGTGGCGGAGAGACTCGGGCCGTTCACCCGCCGCCTCGATGCCCGCGATGAGATCGGCGAAGTCCCGCTCGCGCCATGCGCGGCTCGCGACCAGCACGGCGACGCGGGCATGGCCCAACTGATAGGCAAGCTCCAGGCTGCTCGACCAGGTGTTGAGGCCGACCGCGACCGCGCCGAGGCACATGGCCGCGAAATCGGCGATCAACCATTCCGGCCGGTTGCCCATCAAGATGGCAACCCGGTCGCCCGGACCCACACCCAGGCGATGCAGCCCCTTGGCGAAAGCGCGCACCTGATCCTGGAACGCACGATAGGTCAGGCGCTGTTCCGCGCCCACCACGGCCTCATGATCCGGTTGGCGGTCGGCCAGTTCGGTCAATAGGTCGGGGACGGTGCGGGCCAGCGGCTTGTCCATAAACCCTTGCTCAGCTGCCGGGCTTGGGAATAGCGCGATTGGCCTTGATCAACGTCGCGCCATTGGGGCTTCGATCCGCTCCCTGGTACCCATCCCCTTGCCGATCTCGACCCTGACCGTCGATGTTTTGGCTTCGTGGGCTGCCGCGAGCGCAGCCACGAGCGGCATGGCACCCGGCGATCCATCCACCTTCAACAGTGTTGGCGCCGAAGCCCGGGCCGTAATGACGCCAAGAACCGCGAATGCCGCGACCACGCCGAGCCCGAATCGATACATCCGTCTCTCCATGGGCCAAACGACCATGACGGCCCATCCATAGGATAGCAGGCATCGGACCTGACCGGCACGACAGCTAACCCGGATTATTGATGGTGGGTCTGATTTCAGGCTGGCGGATGTAGCTTAATTCGTTGAAATCGTGTAGAAATTCGTTGTCGAAGCGAGCTTCTCCCCGATCACCGAAAGCGCCACACCCGCCATGACTGACGATACCCTTCTT